>JAWLHW010000028.1:0-14706 GCA_041690155.1 Desulfomicrobium sp.
TGACCATGAAGATACGGATCAAATGTTTTGCGACGCTCAGCGACCATACGCCGGAAGGCGGCAGCCTGCAGTTGCCCGAGGGGACGACGGTGATGGAGACCATTACCCGGCTGGGCCTCAACGAGGCGGATGTGAAGCTGATCTTTGTCAACAGCAAGAGCGCGGCGCTTGATACAGTGCTGGCCGATGACGACCAGCTGGGAATTTTTCCGGCGGTGGGAGGGGGATGAGCGACTCGTTTGCGCGCGGCCTTGAGCGGGTGAGCGGTCAGGACGCCCAGCGCAAGGTGCGCACCGTGTCCCTGGCAGAGCTTGGAGCGTTGTGCGAACGGGAAGGACTCACCCTGAACCGGGGCGGGCGGGAGGCTCTCGCGCATGATGTCACGCCCTTGCCGCTGCTCAAGAGCAGGCATGGCATAAGCCAGGACGATCAGGCCGCGCTTCTGGATTCCACGGTGCTGCTGGTCGGTGCCGGGGGGCTGGGCGGTTATGTGCTGGAATTGCTGGCCCGGTTCGGCGTGGGGCGAATAGTCGTTGCCGACGGCGATGTTTTCGAGGAGAGCAACCTCAACAGGCAACTGCTCTCCAGTGTGGCGGATATCGGGCGCAACAAGGCCAGGGTCGCGGCGGAGCGGGGGGCGCGCATTGCCCCGCTGGTGGACGTGCAGGCCCTGGAGATATTTCTGGATCGGGGCAATCTGCCCCGCGCCCTGCAGGGAGTGGACGTGGTTGTCGATGCGCTGGGCGGGATAGAGCCGCGCATCGCCCTGCATGATGTGGCGCTGGGGCTGAAAATTCCGGTCGTGGCTGCCGCCGTGGCCGGCTGGACCGTGGTGGTGGGCAGCGAGACTTCCACGCGCCGGGGCATCTCGCGCATGTGGTCCGACCCCGATGCTTCGGACGCTGAGCACACCCTGGGCAGCCTGTCCCCGGCGGTCTCGCTGGCAGCGGCGCTCATGGCGGCCGAAACCTCCCGCTATCTGCTCAAGGGCGAGCTTCAGTTGGCCGGGCGCATGTTGCACGCCGATCTGGCCTCCTTTTCGTTTGAAATCTATGATCTTGAATAAGATGCGAGACAATGAGATGAATACAATAGTTTTGGCAACGAGCAACGCGGGCAAGATCCGCGAACTGGCGGCCATGCTGGCTGAGCAGGTGCCAGATATCAGGGTTCTTGGGCTGTCCGATTTTCCCGAGATTAAAGACATCCCCGAGACGGGAGTGACTTTCGAGGAAAACGCGCGCATCAAGGCCGTTGCCGTGGCCCGGATCACCGGACTGGTAGCCGTAGCCGACGACTCGGGTCTGGTCGTGGACGCTCTGGACGGCGCCCCGGGTGTTTATTCGGCCCGCTACAGCGGTGAGGGGGCCACGGACGAGAAGAATGTGGCCAAGCTCCTGGATGCCATGAAGAGCGTTGAGGATCCACGACGCGGTTGCCATTTCGCCTGCGCCATGCTGGCGGCCACTCCTGGTGGGCGGGAATTGATCGGACATGGGGCCTGGCATGGCCGGGTGGCTCATGCTCCGCAGGGCGAGGCCGGGTTCGGATACGATCCCGTGTTCTTTGATGATGAGTTGGCCATGACCGCTGCGCAGATGGACGCGCAGGTCAAGAACGCCCGCAGTCATCGCGGTTTGGCCCTGCGGGATCTCATGTGCGGCTGGTCTGAATTCTGGAAACAAGCCCGGTTGGAATTGGAGAAATAAACATGTGCGGAATTATCGGATACACCGGGCACCGTCCGGCCATCCCGGCCATTGTCGAAGGCCTGCGTCGTCTGGAATACCGGGGCTACGATTCGGCCGGAGTGGCCTACGAAGAACCTCAGGGGCTGAAAGTCATCCGCGCCGAGGGCAAGCTTGGGGCTCTGGACCAGAAAATAGCGGGCCTGGACACGGCGTCCTCGGTCTGCGGCGTCGGGCATACCCGTTGGGCCACCCACGGTCTGCCCGTGGAGCGCAATGCCCATCCGCACATGGATGGGGACAGTCGTTTCGCCCTTGTCCATAACGGGATCATCGAAAATTACATTGAGCTCAAGGCCGAGCTTGTGGCCGAGGGGCATGTCTTCCAGTCCGAGACGGATACCGAGGTGCTGGTGCACGTCATCGCCAAGGGCGTGGACCTGACCGGCGACGTGCGGCGGGGCATCTCCTGGGCGCTCTCCCGGATCGACGGGGCTTACGCTTTCGCCCTGCTCTCGCGTGAACATCCCGGTAAGATCTGGGCCAGCCGCAAGGCCAGCCCGCTTCTGATGGGCATCGGAACGGGTGAGAATTTTCTGGCTTCCGACATCCCGGCCTTCCTGCCGTACACCCGCGAGGTGGTTTTTCTGGACAATGGCGAGCTGGTCGAGATCGACGCGAGCTCTTGGCAGGTCTTCGACTCCCTGACCCTGGAACCCAAGGACAAGGAAGTGAAGCACATCTCCTGGGATGTGCAGGCCGCCCAGAAGGACGGATTCAAGCATTTCATGCTCAAAGAGATCTTCGAGCAGCCCAAGGTCATCCGCGACTGCCTGACCGGGCGCATCCAGAAGGGCCGGGTCGTGCTGCCCGAGCTCGACGCCCTGGACCTTCCGCAGCGGCTGACCATCGTCGCCTGCGGAACATCCTACCATGCCGGGCTGTGGGCCAAGTACCTGCTCGAGTCCTGGGCGCGCATCCCCGTGCAGGTGGAGATCGCCTCGGAGTTCCGCTACCGCGACAGCGTCTTTCTGCCCGGCGATCTGGTCCTGACCATCAGCCAGTCCGGCGAGACCGCCGACACCCTGGCCGCCATTCGCATCGCCCGCGAGGCCGGTGTGCCTATCCTGGGGCTGTGCAACGTGGTCGGGTCGTCCATTGCGAGGGAGTCCGACGCGGTCGTGTACACCCAGGCCGGGCCCGAAATCAGCGTGGCCTCGACCAAGGCCATGTGCAGCCAGATGGTCCTTTTGCTGCTCATGACCCTGTCCTGGGGCGTGCGCAAGGGCGTGTTGCAGGGCGAAATCCTGGAGCGCTGCCTGCACGATCTGCCCCTGCTCCCCGATCAGCTGCAGGCTGAGCTGCCCATCATTCGCGAGAAGGCCAAGACCCTGAGCCAGGAATACGCCGACGCCCGCAGCTTCTTTTTTCTGGGGCGCGGGCAGAACTTTCCCCTGGCTCTTGAGGGCGCGCTGAAACTCAAAGAGATTTCCTACATTCATGCCGAAGGGTACGCCTCCGGCGAGATGAAGCACGGCCCCATCGCGCTCATCGACCAGCATTTCCCGACCTTTGCCATGGCGCTGGGCGACGAGCTGCTGCAAAAGGTGGCCTCAAATCTGCAAGAAGTGCAGGCCAGGGGCGGTCGGATCATCGCCCTGGTCAACCCCGGGGCCGCACCTGCGGTAGAGGATCCGTGGGTCCTGCCCGATGCCTGGGGCCCGTTGAAGAGTTTTCTGGTGCTGCCGGCAGTGCAGCTTTTCGCCTATGAAATGGCCGTCTACCTGGGCAAGGACGTGGACCAGCCCCGGAATCTGGCCAAATCCGTGACCGTGGAATAAGGATGTCTTTACGAAAACCGCTTGGAATCATTCTTGCCCTGGCGTTGGTGCTGGGGTTTGCCTGCAGCGCTCTGGCTTCGGCCAAGAGCGAGTATATGCGTGGGGTCAGCGCCTTCAATTCGCTGCTTGCCAACGAAAAAAGGGCCGGACTGAGGGCGGAGTGGGAAGCGGTCATGAAGCCGTTTTTGCGCTCCCTGGGGGCTGATCCCAAAAGTGATTATGCACCCCGGTCCATGTTTTTCCTCGGCAGATGCTATGAGGAGCTGGCCCGCCGCTCTTTTTCCCGGACTGACCGGCTCAAGGCCCTCGAAGCTTACGACCGCATGCTGGCCGTGTATTCGAAGCACGGATGGGCTGATGACGCCTTGTATCGCATAGGGTTGGTCTGGCTGGAGCAGTTCAAGGACCCAGTGAGGGCGTCCAAGGTTTTCAAGGCGGTCCTCCAAGATTACCCCAAAGGCGACAAGGTTCCCGATGCGCGCGAACGTCTGGCGCAGATTCAGGGTGGGGAGTCGATCAAGACTGCAAAGCCTGCGCAAGCAAAGCCTGCGCAGACAAAAATTGCGGCGGCCCCGAAGCAGGCAGCGGTTCCGGCGGCAAAGCTTAAAGACGGGCTGACACTGCTTGGCATCCGTCACTGGTCCAGTCCGGATTATACCCGGGTGGTCATGGATATCACTCAGGATGCGCACTATGAGCGCGCGCTTGTGGAGAAGGCCAAAAACGGCAACAAGCAGTTGCAGATCACATTGCAGCAGGCCGGGATTGCGGACGATGTCATGCCTGTGCGCTCCATTGAGGACGGTATCCTTTCCCAGATTCAGGTTGCTCCCGATCCGGCCGGGGGGGCGCTGATCACCTTCGACCTTATGGCGATGGACCACTACAGGGTTTTTACCCTGCCGGAACCGTACCGCGTGGTTATAGATATATACGGCAAGGCCGGGGAGGCGGGTCAAAAGTCCCAAGCCGTTGCCGCTGCAACGGATGCGGAAGTGGATCATGTGCAGGCGGCCCTGGCTGAGTTGCAGGCAAAGCAGGCGCAGCCCGCCAGCCCCAAAAAGGCTGCCACGATAAAACAGGGCGGTCAGGTCCCGGCGACCAAGAGCACGGCTGCGAAAACCAAGACTCCGGCGGCCAAGAAGCCGGAGATAAAGGTCAGCTCGACGCAGAAGAAATATACCGGCTCCCTGGTCGAGCAGCTCGGTCTCAAGGTGCGCACCATCATGATCGATGCCGGGCATGGCGGCAAGGATCCCGGTGCGGTAGCCAACGGTTTGCAGGAAAAGAAGCTCAATTTGCGCATGGCCAAGATTTTGGGTGCCAAGCTCAAGGAACAGGGTTTCGAGGTGCATTACACCCGTACCGGAGACACGTTCATCCCGCTGGAGGAGCGCACGGCCATGGCCAACGCCAAGAACGCGGACCTGTTCATCTCTATCCATTGCAACGCGCACAAGGACAAGAAAATCAAGGGGCTTGAGGTCTACTATCTGAACCTGGCCACCGATGCGCAGGCCGTGCGTGTTGCAGCCCGTGAAAACGGCGTGTCCGCCAAGAAGATCAGCGATATGCAGTTTATTCTTTCGGACCTGATGCTCAATTCGAAGATCACCGAGTCAAGGCAGATGGCCTCCATCGTGGAGTCAGAGACGCTGCGGGTCATGCGTCCCAGGTATTCCCTTTCAAGCCATGGCTCCAAGGGCGCATTCTTTTACGTTCTGACCGGGGCGCGCATGCCGTCCATTCTGGTTGAACTGGGTTATCTGACCAATCCGGCGGAGGCCAAGAAACTCAATACGGACGCCTATCTTACGGCCATGGCTCAAGGGCTGACCCAAGGGGTGGTGGCTTACAAAAAGAAACTGGAGCGATTTGCCCTGAACGAATCGGGCAAATCCTGAAATTCTCTGCGATCAGGCTCTTGCCGCCCATGCTCCGTTTTTGGGGCTGGGCGGTCTTTTTTTAATATTTCGTAATGGAGTTAAGCGCCATGGTTTTTCCCCTCGGTTCGGTGATAAATGCTCTGGCCATTCTGGCCGGAGGCGCTTTGGGGCTGTTGCTGCATGGACGGTTGCCGGAAAAAATGCGTCAGGTCGTTTTCCAGGGCCTCGGGCTCTGCGTTCTGGTCATTGGCATGCAGATGGCATTGCAGGGAATGAACGGCCTGCTTGTGGTCTTGAGTGTCCTCATCGGCGGGGTAGTGGGCGAGGCCTTGGGGCTTGAAGACCGCTTCGCGGGTTTGGCCGGCAAGCTTAAAGGTCTGGTCCGCTCGAACAACACCCGCTTCGTGGACGGCATGGTCAACGCCTCACTTATCTACTGCATAGGCGCCATGGCCATTCTCGGCTCTTTTGACGAGGGCATTCGCGGCGATCATTCCATCCTTTTCACCAAGGCTCTGCTCGACGGATTCGCCTCCATCGCCCTGGCCTCGACCTATGGGGCGGGAGTGCTTTTTTCCGCCTTGCCGGTCCTGCTCTACCAGGGCCTTCTGACTCTTTTTGCAGGCTCGTTTCAGGCGTATTTTTCTGACTATCTCATCGCCCAGCTCACGGCCACGGGGGGAACACTGATCCTTGGCATTGGCATCAACCTGCTGGGCCTGACGGTTATTCGTCTGTCCAGCCTGCTGCCGTCCCTTGTGGTGATCGTCATCCTTTCCATTATTTTTCCATAAGAGCTGTGCGGTCCTTCTTGACGGAGAAGAGTTTTGCTTTTCAAAGTCTTGCCGATATGTTTAAAATCAAGTGGTAATAGCCGGAATTTTCCGGTCGGGTTTGCCCGGAGTCAAATTTTTCAAGCGGTGAGCAGATGGCGACTTCCTCTCGAATCCTTTCAACAGATGTCAGCGGACGACTGGGTCGCAAACTGTTGCTCTGGATACTGCTCGGGAGCACCGTGTTCACGGTGATCGGCACGGTGGTGCAGCTTACTTTCGACTACCGCAATGACAAGCAAGCCATGCTCGCGCAGCTGGATCAGATTCGCACGTCGCGCCTGTCCAGCCTGACCAGCGCCTTATGGCATCTGGACGAAGTGCAGATTCTGGTCCAGCTCGAAGGTATTCTGGAGATGCGGGACATCATGTACGCAGAGGTAGTCACTCCAGAGGGAATACAGTATTTCCGGGGCAAACAGGCCGAGGCGAAGAACCTCTACGTACGGAAATATCCTCTCCAGTTCAGGTCCCTGGATCGCATAGACCTGATCGGCACCCTCACCGTAGCCGCTGACAAAAGCGCCCTGCAGCGCAGGCTGATGGACAAGATTCTGCTCATCGGCGTCACCCAGGGTGTGCAGATCTTCTTGGTGGCCGTCCTTGTGGTCTTTATTTTTTACATGCTGGTCACCCGTCATTTGCGCCGGATGGCTCTGTATACCTCCGGACTGACCATTGACAGGTTGCAGGAGCCGCTCTCGCTGGACAAATCTTCGTCCAAGCCCGACGAGATCGATATTGTGGTTCGCGCCTTCAACGACATGCGCGAAAACCTGCTGCGGGATATCAAGCACAGGGAAAAGGCCGAGAAGAAGCTCAAAGAGGCTGAAGGCTACATCCGCAACATTCTTGATTCGATGCCCTCGATCCTGATCTCGGTCGATGTGGACGGACGCGTAACCCAGTGGAATCAGCAGGCGGTGCTCAAAACCGGTGTTTCGGTGGAAGATGCCATGGGGAATCTTGTCACGGACGTGTGTCCAAAGGCTCCGGTCAGTATGGACCAGGTCAGGGCTGCGGTGAGTTCAGGGCTTCCTGTCACGATTCCCAAGGTGCCCAGGAAAAAGGAAGACGTGGTCGAATATATGGATGTCACGGTCTATCCCCTGACGACCAACAATGTGCAAGGCGCGGTTATCCGCATAGACGATGCCTCGGAGCGGGTGCGGCTTGAGGAAATGCTCATCCAGTCGGAGAAGATGATCTCCGTTGGCGGTCTCGCCGCAGGCATGGCCCACGAGATCAACAATCCCCTGGCTGGAATTCTGCAAAACGGGCAGGTCATCAGAAACAGGATGTCCCCCGAGTTGCCCGCGAACAGAAAGCTGGCGGAAGAACTTGGAACCGACATGGCCTTGATCCATAACTATTTCGAACGGCGCGGCTGTCTGCGCATGATGGATTCGATCATGGATTCGGGCTTGCGGGCAGCCCGGATAGTGGAGAACATGCTTTCTTTCAGCCGCAAGAACAATTTGCGCATGGCCGAAGTCGATATCTGCGCCTTGCTGGACCGCACTCTCGAACTTGCGGCCAATGACTATGATCTCAAAAAGCAGTATGACTTTCGCAAGATCAGGATCGTTCGCGAATATGAAGAGAACCTGCCCCTGGTCTGTTGCGAGGAAAGCAAGATTCAGCAGGTCTTCTTCAACCTGATCCGTAACGGTGCTCAGGCCATGAGTTCGCAGGGCCATCCTGCCTGCTTCATCCTGCGGGTCATGAGTGCCGGCAAAGAGGTGCGGATCGAGATCGAGGATAATGGGCCGGGCATGTCCGAAGAGTTGCGCAAAAGGGTTTTTGAGCCGTTTTTTACCACCAAACGGGTGGGGGAAGGCACCGGTCTTGGCCTTTCGGTGTCCTATTTTCTGATTGTTGAAAATCATGGCGGCAGGATTGATGTGGA
This sequence comes from Desulfomicrobium sp., assembly GCA_041690155.1. Classification (GTDB taxonomy): domain Bacteria; phylum Desulfobacterota; class Desulfovibrionia; order Desulfovibrionales; family Desulfomicrobiaceae; genus Desulfomicrobium. Next base: position 8,158 of record JAWLHW010000028.1, read on the forward strand.
ATCCAGTCCCGGCAAGGGCTCTGTCTTCATCATCCATCTGCCTCTCACTCCGGCTGACCAGAACGCCGGCGGAGCTTCATAATGGCGCAGAATGCAGTGGCGGAAAACACGATAAAGGTGCTCGTTCTGGATGACGAGCCGAACATTCGGGAGAGTCTCGCAGAGTTCCTGATGGACTGCGGATTTGTCACGCTGACGGCCGAGAGCGCAGAGGATGCCTTGCTGCTTCCGGAGCTTGGCGATATCGCGGTGGCGGTGGTTGATATCCGCCTTGGGGGCATTGATGGTTTGGAGTTCATCAAAAGGCTGCACGCCCTGCATCCCTCCGTGCGCTGCCTGATCCACACCGGTTCCACGGACTTTCAGCTGGACAATGAATTGCGGGCTATCGGACTGACGGAAAGGGAGGTGCTTTTCAAGCCGGTTCTGGACATGGGTATTTTTGAGACTCTTATCTTGGAGAAGGTCGCGGAGAGCCAGTCATGAATCAAGGCAAGATACCCGTGGTTCTGACCATCGATGATGATCAGGCGGTGCGCGAGAGCCTGGCCAATTTTTTGGAGGATTTCGGGTACGAGGTCTTGCAGGCCGGGGATGGACAGCAGGGACTCGAGGTCTTTGCGGCCAAACGGCCCGACCTGATCCTGGTGGATCTGCGCATGCCGCGCATGGATGGATTGCAGGTTCTGGCGAAGGTGCAGGAACTCTCGCCGCAGACGCCCATCATGGTCATCTCCGGCGCTGGCGACATCCGCGACGTGGTGGAGGCGCTGCGCCGGGGAGCGTGGGATTATCTGGTCAAGCCCATCCAGGACATGAACATTCTCTTGCACTCTGTGGAGACGTGTCTGGAACGGGCCCGGTTGCAGCGGCAAAACCTCGAGTATCAGCTAAGTCTCGAAGAATCTCTGGAAAAGCTGCACCGCACCCAGAAGGAGATGATCCAGTCGGCCAAGATGGCGGCGCTGGGCGATCTGGTGGCAGGGGTGGCCCATGAGGTGAATACGCCCATCGGGGTCAGCGTCACTGCCGCGTCCTTCCTGTCCGAACGGACGCGCCAGCTGCGGGAATTGTACGCAAAAGGGGAGATGAAACGCTCGGATCTGGAGAAATACCTGGCCTTGGCCGAGGAATCTTCCGGGTCGGTGCTTTCCAACCTGGAGCGGGCCGCAGAGCTGGTGCAGAGCTTCAAGAAGGTCGCCGCGGACCAGAGCTCTGAAGAGAAGCGCGTTTTTGAGATGAAGAATTATCTGGAGCAGATTCTTCTGAGCCTGCGGCCGCAGTTCAAACGCACTCCACATCAGGTGCAGATGGACTGCCCGGACGACCTGACCCTTGACTCCTACCCCGGTGCGATCATGCAGATCATGACCAACCTGATCATGAACTCACTTATTCACGGATTTGCGGACGGGCGGCCCGGTGAAATATCCATCAAGGTGGAGCCTGCAGGCGAAAACGTGGTGCTGACCTATCGCGACACGGGTCTGGGCATGGCCCGCGAGCAAAAGGAGCGTATCTACGATCCGTTTTACACCACCACACGGGGTTCCGGGGGCACGGGGCTGGGCATGAACATTGTCTATAATCTGGTCACACAGACCTTGAAGGGCTCCATCCTGCTGGAAACCAGCCCCGGCCAGGGTGCCATGTTTATACTGACCTTGCCCAAGGACCCGGATCGGACCGTGGAGCTGTCCGGCAATCCGTCATAGGCCGCCTGTTTCGATCCTGCGAGCTCCCGGGCTTTACGGCACCGCGCCGCGAATTCCCGATTTCAACGCGTAACCGCTGAGAGACAGCCGTAATCCGGCCTTCTCGTGCACGGGCCAAGAGGCGTCAAAGCCTGGATGCACGCGATTGATCTGTCCTGTGAAATCGAGGCAGAATTCCTTGGCATGTCCGCACCACGTTCCTCTCCCCCCAAAAAAAGAATTTTCAGAATCGGCTGGCGGATTGACGGACTGTCCACGCCTCACCAAGCTGGGCATTGTCCCTGGCCCAGGCAATGAATTCGTGTATCGCACTCTTGACCGCGTCACGGATTTTCCGTGCCTGTCGCAACTGTTCTTCGTGGCTGCCTGTCAGTTGCCCCGGATCGGGGAAGGGCAGGTGCAGGCGGTGGGTCATGCCGGGGTAGATGGGACACTTGCTTTCCTGGGAGTCGTCGCAGACGGTGACGACATGGGTGAAGACCCGCCCTTGCTTGAAAAGCTCGAAGACGGATTGTGTACCCTTGGCGGAAAGATCAATTCCGTCCTCGAGCATTACTTCGACCACCAACGGGTTTATGTTGGCCGGTTCAAAGCCAGCGCTCTGGACCTCGAACTCAGCCCCGCCGAACTTTTTCAGGTAGGCTTCTGCCATCTGGCTGCGGGCGCTGTTGTGGATACAGACAAAGAGAACCTTGTGCATATGTGACCTTCGGATGTTTGATGACTGCGGGGCAACCCCGATTCGTGCTTGTGCCTGAAATCGCCATGGCCCCGCCGCGCTCCCAAGGGATGGTGCGCGGACAGCATATGGGGGCAAGTCACATGATTATGCGGATTCAGTCACAGGATTGTGACGATTTGGTTGCAAGATAGTCGAAATAACGCTGGTCGTCCTCAAGGCAGACCGGATGCTTTGCAATATGCATTGTCAGGGCCTGGGCGATGGAGGTCTGCAGGGATGACTCGGAGTCAAGGAGTTGATAGTAGACCCATTTTCCGCTGCGACGGGCCCGGACCCAGCCGGCGTTCTTCAGAAACGCCAGATGCCGTGAAACTTTGGATTGAGGTGTTTGCAGGGCTTCGGTCAGGTCGCACACGCAGAGTTCTCCGTGACGGAGCAGGCTGACGATGCGCAGTCGGGTGGGATCGGACAGGGCTTTGAGAGTTTCGGCGATTTTTTCCATGTCCGTACACATATCTGCATGGGCGAATATGTCAAGATGGCAAAACATCTTGTGCCGGCGGGACTTCCCGGGGTATCGAATCTCTTTATGAGTCATGCCCCCGGTTTTAAGGGGCGTCTGGAAGATTTATGAATCCCCGGATTCGTCAAGGGACGGCCTGAGGTCATTTTCGAATGTTTTACAAATGGGAGGATCGCTTGTTCGTGCGACATTGCCGTGGTTTCCTGCCCTGGTCTTGGGCTTGCATGGCTGGGCGTCTTGTGTTGCCCCTGGCGTCAAACCGGCCAGGACCGGCAGGGCGGGCATCATGAATGCGGATTTATTTCTGCTGGTCATCGTTGTTTTTTTGGCTCTGGGCTTATCGTTTTTGTGCTCAGTGGCCGAGGCTGTGCTTTTAAGTATCACCCCGTCATATATCGCCTGTCTGCGCGAAAAGAATCCAGCTCGGGCGGAGGTCTTGAAGAAACTGCGTCTGGAGAAAGTGGACCAGTCGCTGGCCGCGATTTTGACCCTGAACACCATCGCCCACACTGTGGGGGCCATCGTGGCGGGCGCCCAGGCCCTTGTGGTTTTTGGCAATGCATGGATCGGCCTTTTTTCAGCGGTGATGACGGCGCTTATCCTGTTTTTGTCCGAGATCGTGCCCAAGACCATTGGCGCCGTTTATTGGCAGACTTTCGTCGGAGTCACCGCGTATTTTGTCAACGTTTTGATCACGGTTCTCTATCCTCTTGTCTGGCTGTCCAACGGGCTGACCAAACTGATATCCCGAGGAAAAAAAACGCATGTGTTCAGCCGTGAAGAGTTTATCGCCATGGCCGGGATTGGAGAGCAGTCCGGACATCTGGAGGAACATGAATCCCGAATCATCCGCAACATCTTCCGCTTCGGGTCTGTGACCATCACCGCCGTGATGACGCCGCGCACTGTCATGACGGCTCTGCAGCAGGACATGACCATTTCCGAATCCCTGCCTTTTGTCACCAAAACCCCCTTTTCCAGGCTGCCAGTCTACGGTGCGGATCTGGATGACATCACCGGTGTGGTGCTTAAAGACGAAGTGCTGATCTGCATGTCCCAAAACCGCTGCGATGGCTCCCTGGAATCATTGAAGCGCCACATACTGTCTGTGCCTGACAGCCTGTCCCTTTCTGATCTGCTGGAGTTTTTTCTCGACAAGCGTCAGCATCTGGCCATCGTGCTGGACGAATACGGCGGGACCCGGGGATTGGTCACGCTTGAGGATGTGGTTGAGACCCTCTTTGGAATGGAGATCGTGGATGAGATGGACAGCGTGGCAGATATGCAGGCTTTGGCCCGGCAGCAGTGGGAAAAAAGAGCCCAGTCCCTTGGCATCTACGAGCAGGAACAGGACAATGACGATGATTCCTGCAAAAGCAACCGGTCATGATGCTTTTATGACGTACCAAGGAGCATTCGCCCATGAATGAAGTATGGTTTGCCCTGGGCCTGACCACTTTTGCCGGCCTGGCCACGGGGATCGGCAGTATCATCGCCTTTTCGGCCAAGCTTTCCAGCTACCGCTTCCTGTCCGTGGCCACGGGCTTTTCCGCCGGGGTGATGCTGTATGTTTCCTTTGTGGAGATTTTCTTCAAGGGGCAGGAATCCCTGGTGAATCATTATGGCGACCCTCTGGGATACTGGGTCAACGTGGCCGCGTTTTTCGGGGGCATGCTCATTATCGGTCTTATCGACAACTTCATTCCCAACGAAACCAACCCTCACGAGATCCCAGCCGAATCCGAGGTCGATCAATTGCATGGCAAGGCACCCATCTGGAATGTCGCCAAGACGAGTCGCAACGCACTCGCTGCTCCGAAGAAGCCGCAGACCGGGCATGACAAAAAACTCATGCGGATGGGGCTCTTCACTGCTCTGGCCATCGGTATCCACAATCTGCCGGAGGGGCTGGCCACTTTTCTGGCCGCCCTGGAGGACCCGAGTCTGGGCATCGCCATCGCCATCGCCATTGCCCTGCACAATATTCCCGAGGGAATAAGCGTCTCCGTGCCGATCTATTACGCGACAGGCAAGCGCAGGACGGCCTTTTTCTACTCTTTTTTGAGCGGGCTGGCAGAGCCCGTCGGGGCGATCATCGCCTACATGGCCATCCTCTTTTTTGCCGGAGGGTCGGACGGAGTGCTGCCGCCGCAGCTCATAGGCATCCTCTTTGCCGGAGTGGCCGGGATCATGGTCTATATCAGCCTGGATGAACTCCTGCCCACCAGTCAGGCCTACGGTGAGGGGCACGACAGCCTGCTCGGCCTGGTCGGCGGAATGGCGGTCATGGCGCTCAGCCTGCTTTTGATGCGCTGAATTCCGGGCGGAAAAATGGCTGGCCAAAAGGGCCGGGATGAATGATTTCGTGGCGGACCGTGCATGCACGGCCCGCCACGACTCGTGTTTATTAGCGGGATTCCAGCATGTTCAGGAAAGCGGGCAGGCCGGGCTTGCCATCCTTGGTGGTCACGTCTTCAAACCACGTGGTGGCGATGTCGGGATGCGCGGCCACCCAGTCCAGGGCCGCGTCGCGGGCCTTCATTTCCGGATGCTCGTGCATGGTGACCATGATGGAGTTCATCATGCCGACAGGCACAACGTAGTTTTTGAGAAAGCGGGTCACGTTCGGCATGTCTTCGGGCAGCCCCTTGCGCACGTTGGTGTAGACCGTGGCCGTGCCGTCATTGGGGCCGAAGGTTTCGTCCGTGCTGCCTTTGAGGTAGGTCATGTCGATTTTTTCATTCATGCTGTGCGGGGACCAGCCCAGAAAGACGATCCACTTCTGTTCGCGCATGAAGGACTGTACCTGGGCCAGCATGCCGGATTCGCTGGACGCCACCAGTTCGAATTTTTCCAGGCCGAACATGTTCGTGTCGATCATGGACTCAATGATGTCGTTGCCGTCGTTACCTTCCTCGATGCCGTAGATCTTCCACTCCAGCTTGTCGCCGAATTTGGCGATGTCCTTGAAATTCTTGAGTCCGCCCTTGGCCACGTAGCTCGGCACGGCCAGGGTGTACTTGGCGCCGGTCATGTTCGGCACGAGTTGGATGACGTTGCCGGAGTCGAAATGCGGCCGCGCCACGCTCTCCATGGACGGCATCCAGTTGCCCAAAAACACGTCGGCCTCGCCTGTGGCCAGTGCCTGGTAGCAGATGGGCAGGGATGTCATCATGTTGGAAGAGGTGTAGCCGAGGCTCTGCAGGATGGCGACGGCCAGCTCGCTGGTCACGGTGACGTCGGTCCAGCCGACGCTGGTGATGCGTACGTCGTCGCGGGCGGCCTGGGCCGGGGCGGTGAAGAGGGCCAGCAGCAGGACGAGGACCGGGATGGTTTTTTTCAGTGTGGCGATGGTCATGGATACTCCTGTGTTGAGATGAAAGGCGGAGTGACGCGGGGCCGGGACATCCCGGCCCTGCATGCTACACGCCGAACCAGCGGATCGGTCGTGCGTTGTGGTTCTGGAAAATGTGTTTGACCTCGGTGTATTCCTCCAGGCCCATGCGGCCGAGCTCGCGGCCCATGCCGGACTGCTTGTAGCCGCCCCAGGGTGCCTGGGTGAAATAGACGTTAAAGTCGTTGACCCAGACCGTGCCGAAGCGCAGTCCCGCCGACATGCGGCGGATGCG
>JAWLHW010000028.1:14806-18557 GCA_041690155.1 Desulfomicrobium sp.
GCCTCTACGCACAGTTCGGTGACCTTGATGGTGGTCAGGGGCGTGATCTCGCTTGGCTTCATGACAACCGTGCACCCGGCGGCCAGGGCCGGGGCCAGTTTCCAGGCGGCCTGCAGCAGGGGGTAGTTCCAGGGCGAGATCTGCCCGCAGACACCCACCGGTTCGCGCACTACCATGCTCGTGGAATCCGGGACCGGGGAGGCGATGACCTCGCCCCCATCCTTGTCCGCAAGCCCCGCGTAGTAACGGAAGATGCCTGCGATGTCGGCCATGTCCCAGCGGCTCTCTTCCAGGGTTTTGCCTGTGTTCAGGGTCTCAAGGTAGGCCAGTTCCTCGGTGTCGCGTTCGATCAGGTCCGCCAGACGCAGCAGCTGTTGCCCGCGTTCCGGGCCCGTGGTCCTGGACCACGGACCCTGATCGAAGGCGCGGCGTGCCGCCTCAATGGCGTCACGGGCATCTTCGCGGCTGCCCTCCGAAACGTTCGCGATGACGCTTTGGTCGAAGGGGTTGATGATGTCCCGCGTGGCCGTGGAGTGGGCGCGGGTCCAGAGGCCGTCAACGTGCATCATTTTTTCCGTCATTTCTTCTCCTTGGCCTTGCTCTTTTCGTGCCGATAGAAGGGCGCGGTGTCCGGGGCCAGCGGCGTGTTGCCGAGGATCATGTCGGCCGCCTTTTCGGCGATCATCATTACCGGAGCGTAAATGTTGCCGTTGGTCACGTAGGGCATGATCGAGGCGTCGACCACGCGCAGTCCCTGCACTCCGTGCACGCGCAGTTCGTTGTCGACCACCGCCATGTCATCGTAGCCCATCTTGCAGGTACAGCTCGGATGGTAGGCGCTTTCGCCCTCCCTGGCCACGAAATCCAGAATCTCCTCGTCGGTCTGCACATCCTCGCCCGGGGCCAGTTCCCGGCCGCGCAGGCTGTCGAAGGCGGGCTGGGTCATGATCCTGCGGGTCAGGCGGATGGCATCGACCCAGTCCTTGCGCTCCTGCTCCGTGGACAGATAGTTGAACAGGATGGACGGATATTCCTTGGGGTCGGAACTCTTGATCTTCACGTGACCGCGCACGTCGGTGTTCATGGGGCCGACGTGGACCTGATAGCCGTGGCCCTCGTTGGGAGAGGACCCGTCGTAGCGGATGGCGATGGGCAGGAAGTGATACTGGATGTTCGGGTATTCAACCTGATCATTGCCGCGAATGAACCCGCCGGCCTCGAAATGGTTGGTGGCCGCCTCGCCGGTCTGGCCGAAGAGCCATTTGAGGCCGATCCAGGGCTGATTCCACCACTGGAGCGCCGGGAACATGCTGACGGGCTTGGTGCAGGCGTACTGTACATAGAGCTCCAGATGATCCTGCAGGTTCTCGCCTACGCCGGGCAGGTCGTGCACCACGGGGATGCCGAGTTCGCGCAGTTCCGCCCCGTTGCCGATGCCGGAGAGCTGCAGCAGTTGCGGGGAATTGATGGCCCCGCCGCAGCTGATGATCTCTCCGCCGTTGACGCGGTGCATGCGGCCCAGGCGTTCGTATTCGACGCCAACGGCGCGGGTGCCTTCAAAGAGGATGCGATGGGCCGTGGCCTTGCACTTGACGGTCAGGTTGCGCCTGTTCTTGACCGGGTGGACATAGGCCCTGGCCGCGTTCAAGCGGCGGCCGCGATAGGTGGTGCGGTCGAATTTGCCGAACCCTTCCTGCTGGTAGCCGTTGACGTCGGTCAGGGGATACCCGGCCTCCTGCACAGCCTGGAAAAAGGCGTCGAAGAGCGGATTGTCGCAATCCGGGCTGGTCAGATACAAGGGCCCTGCGCCACCCTGATATTCGTCCGCGCCTTTGAGCCGGTATTCGAAGCGCTTGAAATAAGGCAGGCAACGTGCATAATCCCAGTTTTCAAGACCTTCTTCGCGGGCCCATTTCTCGAAGTCCATAGCGTTGCCGCGGATGTGGATCATGCCGTTGATGCAGCTTGATCCGCCGAGCACCTTGCCGCGCGGCTGGTAGATGCGGCGGTTGTGCATGTGCGGCTCGGGCTCGGACTCGTACCACCAGTTGTAGGTCTTGCCTGCCAGGGGGTAGGTCAGGGCCGCGGGCATGTGGATGCGGAAATCAAGGCGGAAGTCGGGCAGGCCCGCTTCGAGGACCAGGACGCTGGTTTTGGGGTTGGCGCTAAGGCGATTGGCCAGGACGCTGCCGGCGGAGCCGCCGCCGACAATGATGTAATCATAAAATTTCATGTTGTATCCTTTGAGATTAGGGTTGCCCCGTTTAGGAATCGCCTGGCGAAACACGGGGGGAGGAGGACTCCGCTGCACGCTCATTCAGGCAGGACCTGAGCATGGCGTAATGGTAGCCGATGAGGCTCCGGGCACGCAGGGGGTCGTTTTCGGCAATGGCGCGGGCGGTCTCGGCCCAGTTGGCGGCAGTGCGCTCGCGGTACACCGGGGTATCGTACAACGTGTAATCATGGGAGCTGAACCCTCGTTGCAGCGCCTGCATGATCCACTCGAAAATCGGGTTGTCGGCCATCCTGGCCAGGGCCAGATTGAGGTCCCGGTCCAGATGTCCGATCCTGTCTGCGTCGTGGTCTTCCTGCCTCAGGCAGGCCTCGAACTCTTCGGCCATGGACACCAGGGCCTGTTTGGCTTCGTCCGAACCTCGGGCGATGGCCAAGATGATCAAGGTCTGGTCCACGCTCTCCCGAAATTCAATGAGGGCCGAAGGCGCAACATCATGCTGCTTGAGAAAAAGAGCCAAAGATTCCCCGATACTGACCATGCCGACCTTACAGACATAGGCCCCTCCTTTGACGCCCTTGCGGATGTCCAGGAGGCCTTTCTGTTTCAGCGCACGCAGGGCTTCGCGGATGGCTCCGCGCCCGGTGCCGAACTGCTGCTGCATCTCGCGCTCGCTCGGCAGGCGCTGTTCGGGTGCCAGCCGTCCGGCCAGGATTGCCGCTTCGATCTGCAAGGCGACATCTTCGCTGGCCCGTCCGGCTTTGGCCGGAAAGAAGAGGGGTTCGGTGGTTATCATTGGTAGTACCTTTTGGTGTTTTTTTGCGCAAAATAAGGGAAAAAAGAGCTGTAAAGTTCTTTTTCGCCGTAAATGGTAGGACCTTTCTGCCTAAATAGGGCTTGGGTGTCAACCCGGTTGGCGGAAAAAGTGGGAAAAGGTCGGACCATTTGGCCCGCAGGAAGGCTCAGGAATTGTCTGCGGCGCGGCCCATGCGCCTGTCCAGGCGGGCGCGGGTCATGCGTTCGGAGAGGCCGCCTTCTTCGATGAAGGCTTTTTCGAGCTGTCTGATTTGTCGGTCAAGCAGGTAGTTGGTCTGGTGAATGAGGCAGATGAGGATGTTGGCGACGGTTTCGGGTGGGCGGGTTTGAATATAGGTCCTATAGGTCTCATAGGACGTATTTTTTTGGCTGCCCAGTTTGCGGACGAACATGGCCTCTTTGCTGGACTTGTGCCAGAGCGTGTGTCCGCGCACTCTGAGGTAGTCGCGGTAATCTTCAAGCAGCTCTTCCAGGCTGGCGCGGGCAACGTTGATCAGCTTGATTTCGCTTTTCTTGGAAGTCGCCGAGGCCATGCAGCCTTCGATGATGTTCTGCTTGCCCGACCGCGCGGCCTGGACCATCTGGTCAACGGTGCGGTCACGTCTGTGCATGAAGCGGTCGCAGAAACAAACCGTGCCGTCATAGACAATGACGGCCTTGCGGTAGGAAAGAAGCTCTTCGTAGGCGCCGTGTTTGGGAATG
>JAWLHW010000029.1:0-17818 GCA_041690155.1 Desulfomicrobium sp.
GGCTCTTGGAATTCAGCAAGGATACTGTAAACAATTTCTCGGGGAATAAGTTATTGCCTATAAAATAAGGGTCTTGCATCCAATATGGCGCAGTTCGTTGAAGGTGCGGATTCCTATTTTTTGCAGGATGTTCGACCGGTGCTTGTCGACGGTTTTGATGCTGATGGCCAGAATTTCCGCGATTTCCCTGCTCTTCCTGCCTTTTAAAATCAGTTTCACCACATCGATTTCGCGCGAAGTGAGGTTTTTAAGGGCCGATATGCCCTTACGCTGCCGCGTGGTGAATACATAGTCCTTGACGATATTTTTGGTGAGTTTGGGGCTGATGAACAGGTCGTCGTTCAATGCGCATTTTATGGCCAAGAAAAGTTCTTCAGGGTTTTCGTTTTTAAGAACATACGCATTGATGCCATATTCCAGAGTTTCGTAAAGAAAATCGTTGTCTTCATGGACGGTCAATACGACAACCTTGACCTGCTTATCGATTTTGCGCAATTTTCTCAGCACTTCCGTTCCAAACATGTCGGGTAGCTGCAGGTCCAGCAGGACAATGTCCGCAGGCTTCCTTCTGAAGGAATGCAGGGCCTCCCTGCCGGTAGCAACGTCAGACACGCATGTGTATTCGTCATGCATGTCAATCATGGATTTGAGTCCGATGCGCATAAGGTGATCGTCTTCAACCAGAAGAAAATTGCATTTTTCCAAGGCGTGTCACTCCCGGATTATTCTCCATAGTTGCTCTATTTGAAGTGCTCTTTTTTTAATTATGTCGCCCAATATGAAAATCATGAGTTCATAAAATCAAGTATAGCGTATGTCGATGCGAATAATGGAGAGAAAATCTAAATTTCATTCCCGAAAAAGGGAGTTGTTTCCAACGGATTAAAAATAAAGAAGGCCTCTTCTTGAAGGGAATAGCGAGCTTTACGGTAAATCGTGACAGCTGTTTTTTCGAGAAAATTCACGGCATGGTTGTGTTCCTGCCTTTGAAACAGCGCGCAAATGAATTGCGTAAACGTGAGTATGTATAAGGAGTTTACATGAAGAAGGAGATCTTCAGCAATGGCAACAACTATGTATTTTAAAGCGATTTGAGTAATAATCTGTGATTATAAAATTCAGTCTCTCCTTCCGCACCTGTTTCGACAGGAAGGCTGTGGAGGACGGGCTGTTCGGAGCGGTCTTTTTCAAGCATTTCGATGAGAATTAAACATTTTGCTTGGTGTAACTCGGCAGAATTGTTGAGACTGACTTTCGCCTGGATGTTCGGTCGGTATTTGTAAACGGTTTTGACGCCGATGAAGAGCGTGCCGGCGGTCTCCTTGCTCTTTTTTCGTCGCTGATGAGTCTGACAGTTTCCATTTTCCGTATCGAAAGGTCGTTCAAGAGCGGCAGAAACTTGCGTTGGCGATTGAGGAAAAGGCAGGGTTTCACGATTATTGTTGCCTCCCAAGCAAATGGTTTTGTTTGGTAAGTCCTGCTTGCGCGGCGAATATTTGTATCCACATTTTACTCTTGCTGTGATATGGGTTTTTTTCAAGACAGATACGGCGTGATGGAACATATGCTCGTGGTAGCCGGTTCTGTTGCGTTATTTTCAGGGTACAAAACAGGAGGTTTTTCGCATGGAATTGAAAAAAAGGGATTCCGGGGGCTGGAATCCTTACCTGGCAGGGGCCTTGGTTGGTGTGCTGGCCATCCTTTCGGCCTATGCCACCACGGCCTGGCTCGGAAAAACCAGCTATCTGGGCGCATCGACCACCTTTGTGCGCGGAGCAGGCGTGGTGGAACAGCAGATCGCTCCTGAACACGTGCAGGCCAATGAATATTTTACCAAACAAAAGGTGAAGATCGACTGGCAGTTCTTGCTGGTACTTGGCATATTTGCAGGTTCGCTTATCGCCTCGGTCACAGACAAGAGTTTCAAGCTCGAAAGCGTTCCTCCGGCCTGGAAAAAACGTTTCGGACCATCCATTGGTAAGCGCGCTGCAGGAGCTTTTCTGGGTGGAATCGTGGCCATGATAGGTGCCCGGATGGCGAGTGGCTGTCCCAGCGGTCATGGGCTCAGCGGGATGATGCAGCTGTCCGTCAGCGCTTTTGTGGCCTTGGCTATGTTTTTTGCGGTGGGCATAATCGTGGCTTCGATCATTTACGGAAGGAGGTCGTGATGAGTACCGAACAAATCCTGGGACTGATCACCGGCATCCTTTTTGGTTTTTTGTTGCAGAAGGGCCGGGTATTGCGCTTCGAGAAACAGATCGGAGCCTTGTTGCTTAAAGACATGACCATTCTCAAATTCATGCTCTCGGCCATCATGGTCGGAATGGTCGGCATTGCCCTTATGTCTGGGGCCGGCATGATCACCCTGAGCCACAAGGCCATGAACGTGGGTGCCATTCTTGTGGGTGGAGGCCTGTTCGGGGCGGGCTGGGCGGTCATGGGTTACTGTCCGGGAACCTCCGTTGGAGCCTTGGGCGAAGGGCGTTGGCATGCCATCTTCGCCATTGCCGGTATGTTGGCTGGTGCTGCAATTTATGCGGAACTGTATCCTTTTTTCCAGCGTACGGTTCTGTCCTGGGCGGATTTTGGCAAGATCGGATTGCCCGAGGCCTTGGGCGTTTCGCCCTGGGTTGTGATTATCGTGTTTGTCTGTGTTGTGCTGGGGCTTTTTCGTTGGTTTGAGAGCAGGGGGCTTTAGACCTGATCGGATGTCCTGTTGCGGGAAGCGGCGCGTTGCCGTCATGGTCTTGTGACCCGCCGCGCCTTGTGGCGTAAAGGGGACGGTTTTGGATCTGAGGATTGGTTTGACTGCGTTGTGACTGGGGCTTGGAAGATGTCTTGTTGCGTGCGGGAAGCGGCGCGGTGCCGTCATGGTCTTGTGACCCGCCGGAACTCCTTCTCCGGCCTCGTAGAGTTGAATCGTTGCGTGTGATGCGAAAAACCGAGGCCGCGCATAGGCAACGATTCAACAAACGATGCCTGGTTCAGTCAGACAGCCGACGGGCCACAAGACCATGACGCCCCCGCGCCTTGTGGCGTTGAAGGGGGGCGAGTTTGTTTTGAGAGTGGGTTGTCGGGCGTTGACGATTGGGATGATGGAAGCCCCGTGACTTTTGCGAGAACAAAAAAAGCGCCTCCAGCCGAAGCCCGGCCGGAGGCGCTTGATGTTTTGTGGGCCTACGCGTCTAGTACTTGATGGCCGAGAAGCGCATCAGCTTGTCCCACTGGTGGGTGGAGGTGATGCGCCGGATGGTGCCGGTTTTGCCGCGCAGGACCAGGGAATGGGTGGTCGCGCCGCTGCCGGTGTAGGTCACGCCGCCCAGGAACGTGCCGCCGGAGATGCCTGTGGCCGCGAAAAAGACGTTGTCGTCGCGGACAAGAATATCCGTGGTCAGGATCTGCGTCAGGTCCAGGCCGAACTCGAGCACGTTCTTGCGTTCGTCTTCGGACTGGGGGTCGAACTGGGCCAGGATCTCCCCGCCCAGAGCCTTGATGGCACAGGCTGCCAGCACCCCTTCGGGGGTGCCGCCGGTGCCGAACATCATGTCCACGTTGGCAGACGGGTCCACGGCCATGAGTGCCCCGGCCACGTCGCCGTCGGTGTGTAATTGGATACGCGCTCCGGCGGCGCGGATCTGACTTACGAGGTCCTTGTGGCGGGGTTTGTCGAGCACGAAGATGACCAGATCCTCGACCTTTTTGCCCAGGGCCTGGGCCGTGACTTCCAAGTTGTAAGCCACGGGCGCGTTCAAGTCCACCAGGCCCCTGGCCGCTGCCGGGACTACGAGCTTTTTCATGTAATAGCTCGGACCCGGGTTGAACATGGTCCCGGCCGGAGCCAGGCCGACCACGGCGATGGCGTTGGGCCGTCCGTAGGCCAGCAGGTTGGTGCCCTCCACCGGGTCCACGGCCACGTCCACGGCTGCGCCCCGGCCCGTGCCGATGCGCTCGCCGTTGTAGAGCATGGGGGCCGCGTCCTTCTCGCCTTCGCCGATAACGATGCGGCCATCGATATCAAGGGTGTTGAAGGACAATCGCATGGCGTCTACGGCCGCTCCGTCGCCTTCGATCTTGGCACCTTTCCCGAGCCAGCGGGCCGAGGCCAGGGCCGCAGCTTCCGTGACCCGGACCAGATCCATGGCCAGATTGCGTTGCGGGGCTTCCATGCTATTCCTTGATGAAGTTGATGAGGTTGGCGGTGGTGAACCCATATTTCTCCTTCAGCACGCCGGCCGGGGCCGAAGCTCCGAAGTGGTTGATGCCCCAGATCTTGCCGTCAAGGCCTACGTACTTGTACCACAGGTCGGTGCGTCCGGCCTCGATGGCCACCCGGCGGGTGATGGAGCGGGGCATGACGCTTTCCCGGTATTCGGGGCTCTGTTCGTCGAAGAGTTCCATGCTCGGCACGGACACGACGCGGATTTTGAGCTCCGGACAGGCTGCGGCGGCTTCCACGGCCAGGTGCACTTCCGAGCCGGAGGCCAGGAGCAGCATTTCCGGGGCCGCGCCTTCGGGGTCACGAACCACATAGGCACCCTTGCTGACGTGCTCCTCCAAAGGCTTGGGCAGTTCAAGCACGGGCAGGCCCTGGCGGGTGAAGATCAGCACCGAGGGCCGGGACTTCTGCTTCAGGGCTATGGCCATGCAGGCGGCGCTTTCGCGGGCGTCGGCGGGGCGCAGGACCAGAAGGTTCGGGATGAGCCGAAGGGAGCTGACATGCTCGATGGGCTGATGGGTCGGGCCATCCTCGCCGACGAAGAACGAGTCGTGGGTGAAGACGTGCAGGACCGGCAGGTGCTGCAGGGCGGACATGCGGATGGCGTTTCTCTCGTAATCGGAGAAGACCAGGAAGGTCGCGCCGAAGGGGACGATGCCGCCGTGCAGGGCCAGGCCGTTCAAGATCGCGCCCATGGGGAACTCGCGCACCCCGAAGCAGAGGTTGCGGCCCAGGGCATTGGTCGTGGCGTTAAAAATGCCCACGGTTTCACGGAACTTGACGGTCTGGTTGGACGGGTCGAGGTCCGCCGAGCCGCCCATGAGTGTGGGCAGCTGTTCCATCATGGCTCCGAGGCACGCCCCGAAAGCCTTGCGCGTGGCCACGCTGGCTCCGGATTCGAAGTCCGGCCAGTTCAGGCTGCGCTGGCAGACCGGGGTGGTCACGTTATCCCATTTGGCCGCAAAGGCCGGATCGGCGAGCTTTGCTGTCAGGGCTTTGTCCCATGCCTGGCGTTCGGCGCTCAGGGCCGCAAAGCGGGAGCGGAAAGTGGCGAGCACATCATCAGGCAGATGGAATTTTTCATCGGGCAGGCCGAGTTTAATCTTGGTGGCCGTGATCTCCTCTTCTGGCAGGGGAGATCCGTGGGTGGTTTCGCTTCCTTCCAGAGTGGCGCTGCCCTTGGCCATGATCGTATGGCCGATGATCAGAGTAGGTCTGGTCGTTTCAGCCTGTCCGGCCAGGATAGCATTACGGATCTGTTCGTGATCATGACCGTCGATCTCGATGACCTGCCAGTGCATGCTTTCGAAGAGGGCCTTGTGGTCCACGCTGTCAACCCGGCAGGTCGGCCCGGCCAGCTGAATCTTGTTGCTGTCGTAATAGGCGATGAGTCTGCCGAGGCCCCATTGGCCAAAAAGAGCCGCGCTGCCAAGACAGATGGGCTCCTGCACGTCGCCGTCGGAGACGAGTACGTAGGTGAAGTGCCCGGCGCTCTGGGCATCCAGATATTCGCGCTGGAAAGCCTCGGCCACGGCCATGCCGCCGGCCATGGCGAATCCCTGTCCAAGCGGTCCGGTGGTGGCCTCGACGCCGTCGGTCATGTCGTGTTCGGGGTGCCCAGGAGTCTTGCTGTCGAACTGGCGGAATGCCTTGAGGTCTTCGATACCGAGGTGGCCTTTCAGGGTCAGCAGGGCATAGAGCAGGGCGGATTCATGTCCTGCGGACAGTACGAAGCGGTCGCGGTTGAACCATTTCGAGTCGTTGGGGTCGAAATTGAGGAATTCCTTGAACAGGACGTAGGCATAATCCGCCGATGACATGGCCCCACCGGGATGGCCGGAGTTGGAGGCCCGGACCGTGTCCATGATCAGGCCCTTGATGACGTTGACGGCTTTGAGATCTGTCTGGGAAGCGTTGGTGGTCATGATGATTCTCGTGATGTGCGATAAAGGCGTTTTAGGGTTTAGACTGTCTGTCGGTCGATGAGGTCCACGCGGCGCTGGTGGCGTCCTGCCTCGAACTCGGTGCCGAGGAACGCGTCGGTGATGGCCTTGGCCAGATCGACGCCGATGATACGCTCGCCCATGCACAGAACGTTGGCGTCGTTGTGCATGCGGCTCATGCGGGCCATGTACTCGTTGGCGCACAGGGCGGCGCGGATGCCCTCGAAGCGGTTGGCGGTGATGGACATGCCGATGCCGGAGCCGCAGATAAGGATGCCTGCGGCTTTAAGATTGAGCACTTCCGTGGCCAATTTGCCCGCGATGTTCGGGTAGTCGCAGCTTTCCAGGGAGTGGGTGCCGACATCGATGCAGTTAAAGCGCCCCGCGAGGTGCTCCTGCAGGATGTTTTTGAGGGTAAGGCCTGCGTGGTCGGAGCCGAAGACGATGGTGCGCATCCTAGACCTCGGTGTCGCGTTTTTCTGTGCGGTTCTTGACATATTCGGCCCGGGTGGAGGCGAGTTCCTGTTCCAGATGGGCGATCTCTTCCTGCAGGAAGCTGATCTGTTTCAAGGTCAGGTCGTTGTCGCTGGCCTTGGGGTCGAAGTCAGCGCCCTTGGTTTGGCTCGTGGCATAGCTGCGGCCCAGGTTCTGATATTCCTCGGCCAGCCTTTTTTCCATCTGCCGGATTTCCCAGCGCCGAAAGCCCTTGATGAATACCCACTTGCCCTCGCTGGCAAGGAGCTTGAAACCGTTGGTGACGGGTTTTAAAGTGTCCTTGAGCATTCACTCCCTCCAATGAAGTTTTAGTTGTACTGAGGCGTGGATGTGATGCGCATCCACTGCACGTCCTGGGGCAGATTCAGGTCGAGGTCGCTGTTCTGCCATTCTCCGCCGGCTTCCAGGGTTTTGATCCGAAGCACGGCCTTGCCATCCCTGGGGGATGAAAAAGTGTATTTGTCATAGAGTACGTGGTCTGGAAATGCCGCTGCGGAGTAAGGTCCTTCGCAGGTCAGCGTCCAGCCCTGCCTGCCGGTAAGGGTCAGCATTTCCATGTTTCCCGGGGTTTCCACATAGGCCACGTCTCCTGTGGAAAAATTGAAACGGATGCGGCCTTCATTGGTGCCATGGGCAGATGTGTACTCCGCCGGCAGGATTGACCCGAGATCACCGCTGAGCAGTTTGCTGATCTGCCTGGCGTTGAAAGGCACGGGAATCTGAAAAAGGGCCAGCCCGGCACGGGCCTGGGCGTGGTGATAGGCCTTGTTCTCTGAGGGGATGTAGGCGGTCCAGAGGTCCGGAGTTTCGCGGATCATGGCCACCGAGGCTCCAGTGCCCGAGGAAAGATCCAGGCGGATGATGGACGCAGGGTAGCCCCAGAGTTGCCCCACCAGACGACCGGTGCGTTCACTGGTAGCCACGTGCATGGAAAAACGGGCCGTGATGCGGTCTCCGGCCGAGGACCGGGGATGCAGGGTGGACCAGATGCGGGACACGGCGGCCGGATCCTGAATTGGTATCTGCGGGGCGCATCCTCCAAGGAGCGCAAGCAGGACGCAGAGAGCCAGACTCCTCATCGCGTACGCCCGAGGGAGTTCAGCTTGACCCGCACATCTTCGGCGTTATCCCCTTCAAGCTCCAGAGCCTTCTCATATCCCTCGCGGGCTTCGGAGAACAGCTTCAGGGCGCGGGCGATATCGCCGTAGTGCTCCCAAATGACCGGGTCGGAATCCACGAGTCCAACGGCCCGCCTGATCTGCTGCCAGGCCAGTCTGTTCTTGCCCTGCTTGAAATAGACCCAGGCCAGGGAGTCGACGAAGTAGCCGTTGTCCGGCTTGACCTTTAGGGCGCTTTCGATCAGCACCTCCGCCCGTTCAAGATTGTTCCCCTGTTCGGCCAGCGTGTAGCCGAGGTAATTGAGCGCGTCGGCATATTCGGGATCTTTGGAGATGACTTTTTCCATCATGATAATGGCCTGATCCCGGTGCTCCATGCGATCATAGATCAAACCCAGACGGTAGAGGATGGTCGTGTTGTCCGGCCAGATGCCCGTGGCCTTGAGCAGCACGTCCAGCGCTTGCTGGTACTCTTTTTCGTAATCGTGGATCTCCGCCATGATGATGCGGAATTCAGGCTGCTTGGGGAAAAGCGTCATGGCCGACAGACAGAGCTCTTTGGCCTTGGCCTTGTCGTTTTTCTGGTAGAGAAGATGGATGCGGAATATCAGGCTGCGCTCATAGTGCTGATGCCCCGCAGTTATGGATTCCAGATAGCTCAGGGCCTTGTCCGGATTGTCGCGGCCTTCGTATTCCAGCACGGCCAGGAAAAAAAGCGCATCATCGGGGACCGGATTTTCCCGGGCCATGGGATCCAGAAGTTCCGCCGCGTGGTCATAGAAATCCTGATTGAGCAGCAGATTGACAGCTTCCAGTACCAGCGCCGGATCATCCGAGCCCTGCTGCACGTAGGTCAGGGCCTGGTCGGGATTGTTGAGCTTGAGGTTGAGTTCGATCAGGCGAAAGAGAATCTGCTGGTTCCCGATCCCCCAATCAACGAGCTTGGCAAAGACGCGTTCCGCGTCGATATAATTTTTCTGGACCTCGTAGGTCAGGCCAAGCTCTATCCAGGCGTTGTAGTACTCGGGGTCGATGACCACGGCCTGCTGGTAGGCGGTGATGGCCTTGTCGTAGAGTTCAAGGCCGAAGAAACCCTTGCCGAGGAGAAATTTTGTAGTCTGGTTGGCATCTTTTTGTGGAATGGCGTTCAGCCTGTCCACAGCTTCGCCAAACTGTCCCTGCTCCAGACGATAGAGCGCAGCTTCGTGGGCCAGCTCGATCTGTTCGGGGTGCTTGTTGCGGTAGTCGTCCAGGATGAGCACGGCGTCATCAAAACGGCCTTGAGCCGCATAGGTTTTGGCCAGGGTGCTGAGCAGGGCTTCCGAGTCCGGATAGTCGGTCAGGCCCTGGTTCAAGACCAGCAGGGCATCTGAAAATCTTGAGGCCCGCCAGTGCAGGTTGCCCAGTTCAAGATAGAGTTCGGGCGTGGGCTTGAGCGCGATGGCCCGCTCAAGCGCCTGGGCCGCCTGGTCGTTTTTGTCTTCATGCAACAGTTCGCGGTAGGCCAGATAGGAATAGATGGCCTCGGCTTCGGAAGAGGCCGGTACCGGCGCGGGTGGTTTCATCGGGGGCATCGGCCCGGTTTGGTGGGCGCACCCCAGGGAAGCCGCTAAGGCGGCGGAAAGAAGGAACCGATGGACAAGCGTTCTGATCATGCAGTGATGTGTCCGGAGCAGTCATTTTTTCTACAAAATGCCTGAATTATTTGATAAATCTTTTTGCCCATGTCGAGCCCGAGTTCAATGAATTCCGGCCCGTAAATTTTTCCGGCCGGAGTGCGGAACGTGTTCTGGATGGAAGCCACAACCTCAAGTCCGGCGGGAAATTTATCCAGAATCTGCTCCAGGGTCCACTCCTGATAATTGCATATTTCCCACAGGGTGGTGATGAAATTGTCAGGCCCCCATCGAAATTTGTCAGCGTCGTAAAGCGCGTCTGCCAGGACTTGCGTGCCGTGATGATCGAACTCGGCGGGAGCGGAGAAGGCTTCATGGCAGCGCACTGCGTCGGCGATCATCTGTTTTTCCTCGTCTGTTAGAGGATAATCACGCAGGATCAGCAGGGCAAGGTCGGCGCCGCGGGTGGCATGATCGCCTTCAAGTCGGCAGGTGTCATGCAACAGGCCGGCGAGCATGGCCAAAAGGCTCAGCCGCCGCGCCTGTTCCAGTCCCAGGGCTTCAGCTTCGCCGAGGATCAGCGCACTGCATTCGATGGCGACTTTTTTCGAGTGGTCGATGCCGTGGCCGAACTCGTCGTTCAGAAAGGGCAGCACATCCTCCCGGCACCGCAGGACCATGGGGTGCGAAAAGAACGTGTCCCGGGCGGAGGCGAGCTCCGCGCTCATGGCCGTATAAAAGCTGGGCAGGGCGTCCGGGGTGACGGCTGCGCTTTCCTGTTTGAGGCGAAGGAGAATTTCATTCTTCATGTTCAATCCATTCTGAGGAAAAATCTTGGATGGTGCTTGACATCTGGGCCTTTATCTTTTGCAGCAGGCGGGCTTCGATCTGACGTACCCGCTCGCGGGTGATCCCGTACTTGTCGCCGATTTCACGCAGGGTGATGGGCGAATCGGCCAGAAGGCGCTGCTCAAGGATGTCGAGTTCCTTTTCGTTCAGGCCGTCCCGTATGGCATCAATATTGTCGTGGATGAGCACGCTGATCTCATCGGCAGCCATCTGTTCCTCGATCCCGGCCTCAAGAGCCGGAATGAAGTCCATGGGGGTGAAGCTCGAGTCGTCCCCGATCTTCATGTCCAGGGACACATCGTGCTGTCCCAGGCGCTGGCCCATTTCCACGATATCGGCTTCGGAAACCTGAAGGTTCTTGGAGAGGGTCGATGTCGTCGGGTCAAAGCCTTGCGCCTGCAGGCGCTGACGCTCCTTGCCCAGGTTGTAGAACAGCTTACGCTGAGCCTGGGTGGTTCCGATCTTGACCATGCGCCAGTTGTCCATGATGAACTTCAGGATGTAGGCCTTGATCCAGAACGAGGCATAATAGGAAAACTTGATGCCCTTGTCCGGGTCGAACTTCTGGACCGCCTTCATGAGGCCCACGTTGCCTTCCTGGATCAGGTCGAGCACGTTTTTCATCCAGCGCCGCTGGAAATCCATGGCGATCTTGACCACCAGCCGCAGGTTGGAGGTGATGAGGATAAAAGCCGCCTGCTCTTCCTTTTCATCACGGTAGCGCCTGGCCAGGTCGAATTCTTCGTCCAGTTCCAGTGGCTTGAATTTTTTGATTTCCTGAAGGTAGATGTGCAGCGGATCCAGGGTCGCCACTTCGCGCTTGGGAACGGTGGCCAGGACCAGCGGGGCGATTTCATCGATATCGACAGCGTCAACCTTGTCGTCGGAATCGTCGAGGGCATCGGCATCGAATTCTTCGGTGTCCTCTGACAAGGGTGTTTCGAGCTCTTCATCCAGAGCATTGTCTTCGGGTCGTTTATTGGAATTCATGATGGTGCGTAACTGGAGGTGGTTCTTGGGCATCACGTGCTGCAAAAGTGAAAAAGGGTGCCCGGGGCTGTTCCGAAAGAAGCATTCAGAAGAATCAATCCGTAATTTCGGAGTTTTCCACCATAGAGTTTTTGTTTGTCCTTTTCAATGATTTTCAGTAGGGCACTTCGTTCACCGGAGTGTGAATTTTTGAACAACGTGAGGTGTTGAAATGCGCGATTTTCGCCAGACACTCAAGGGCGGAAACGTTCTTATTTTTGACGGGGGCATGGGCAGTCTGCTCCAGCGTCGCGGCCTTCAGGCCGGTCAGTCCCCCGAGGAATTCGGGATGGCGCGGCCGGATGTTGTCGCGGCTATCCATGCCGAATACGCCCGTTCCGGGGCGCATGTGGTCACCACCAATACGTTTGGCGCGACCCGCTACAAGCTCCCGCGCGGCATGGACGTGTTCGAGGTCAATGAAACCATGACCCGCGCCGCGCGTCAAGCCGTGGGTGATGCGGTTTTCGTGGCCGGCAGCGTCGGGCCCACGGGCAAGATGATCGAGCCTCTGGGCGATATTTCCTTTCGCGGACTGGTGGACGTCTTCAAGGAGCAGATTCGCGGTCTGGCAGCCGGCGGAGCGGACCTGATCCTGGGCGAAACCCATTTCGATCTGGCCGAAGCCAGGGCTGTGGTTGTGGCTGCGCGCGAGGTCTGCGACCTGCCAATTGGCATCAGCATGACCTTCGAGGGCGGAGTCAGCCTGACCGGGACCACCCCTGAAGTTTTTGCCCAGACCATGGAAAACATGGGCGTGGACCTCATCGCCTCCAATTGCAGCGCGGGCCCTGAGCAGCTGATTGAGGTTGCCAAGGCCATGCTTAGCGTAAGCCGGACTCCGGTGCTCATCGAGCCCAACGCGGGCCTGCCTGAACTGGTGGACGGGGCCACGGTCTTCCGCCTGCCTCCGGACCCCTTCGCGACCACGGTTTCGACCCTTGTGGAAGTGGGCGTCTCCTGTCTTGGCGGATGTTGCGGCACCACGCCGGAGCATATCAAGGCCCTGAACGCGCTTTGCGCAGGCAAGGCCGCGGCGCGTCCTGAGATTCCCAATCCCCCCTGCCTGATCGTCACGTCCCGTTCCCGGGCGGTGGAGTTCGGGTTTGATCGCCCGTGCCGCATCATCGGAGAACGGATCAACCCCACGGGCAAGACTGAACTCACGGCCGAACTGCAGCGCCTGGAGACCCGCCAGGTCATGACCTACGCTGAGGAGCAGGTCGCACGCGGCGCCGATCTTCTGGACGTCAACGTGGGCGCACCCATGGTCGAGGAGGCGCGCATGCTGCCCCTGGCCGTCAAGGCCCTGACCAGCGCCCATGCCATTCCGCTGTGCCTGGATTCCAGCGACATCTCGGCAATCAGGGCCGGCCTTGAGGCTTATCCGGGTTCGGCGCTGGTCAATTCCATCAGCGGCGAGGAAGAGCGGATGGAGATTTTGGGGCCGCTGTGTCGCGATTACGGAGCGCCGTTTATCCTGCTGCCGCTTAAAGGGCGCAAACTGCCCGTCACGGCGGCCGAGCGGCTGGCCATTATCGAGGAGCTTCTGATCAAGGCTGAAAGCCTGCGCATCCCGAGGCGTCTCATCCTGGTCGATGCCCTGGCCCTGACCGTGTCCTCCAAGCCCGAGGCGGCCAGGGCCTGCCTCGATGTGATCCGGCACTGCCGGGAGCGCTGGGGGCTGGGTTCGACCATGGGCCTGTCCAACATCTCTTTTGGTCTGCCGGCCCGGGACCTGATCAATTCGACCTTCCTGGCCATGGCCATGGGCGTCGGCATGACCTCGTTCATCGCCAATCCCAATGCGGTGCGCATCCGCGAGAATCTGGCGGCGGCGGAGGTGCTTCTTGGCCGTGACAGCCAGGCCGCAGGCTTCATCGCTTCCTATGCCGGGTGGAACCCCGGGAATCCCGTGGCCGCTGTCGCCGCCAAAACGGACGAGGAGGACGGCAGCCCTGTCGCTGTGGCGGTGATCAAGGGACAGAAGGATCGCATTGTCGATCTTTTGCGCGAGCGTATCGCGGCCGGTGAGGACCCTTTTGTCCTTGTCGACGCAGAGATGATTCCGGCCATTGCCAAGGTTGGGGAAAAGTACGAGAAGAAAGAGTATTTTCTGCCGCAGCTCCTGCTCTGCGCCGAAACCATGCAGATCGGCTTTGAATCCATCAAGCACCTGCTCGTGCGCGAAGGCCAGGAGGTCAAGGCCACCATTGTCATGGCCACGGTAGAGGGTGACATTCACGACATCGGCAAGAATATCGTCTGCCTGATGCTCAGGAATTTCGGCTACGACGTGGTCGATCTGGGCAAGGACGTGGCGGCTGCGGACATTGTCGCGGCGGCCAAAGCCCACAAGGCCTCGGTCATCGGCCTGTCCGCACTCATGACCACAACCATGGTTCGCATGGAGGATACCGTGCGCCTGGTCCGGGAGCAGGGCCTTGCCTGCCGGGTCATGGTTGGTGGCGCGGTGGTCAGCCAGTCCTATGCGGATCTGATCGGCGCCGACGGCTATGCCGACGACGCTGTGGCGGCGGTGCGGGTGGCTACCCGGCTGTGCGCCGAGGTCCGCTCAGCCTGAGCCCTTAAAGTTTCAAGCGGGAGCAAGCATGGAAAAATATATACTCAGAAAGGCAACCATCGCCGATGTCAAAGCCATTCACCGGCTGCTCATGGATTGCGCCACCAAGCGGCTGCTCCTGCCCCGGTCCTTTGGCGAGCTCTATTCCCACCTGCGGGATTTCATTGTGGCCGAGGATGCCCAAACCGGAGCGGTAGCGGGTTGCTGCGCTCTGACCATCACCTGGGAAGCCTTGGCCGAAGTCCGATCGCTGGTGGTTGTCGAGAGTGCTCAGGGTCAGGGGCTGGGGCGCAGGCTGGTGGAATTTTGTGTCAGCGACGCAGTGACCTTTGGTGTTTACAAGGTATTCACCTTGACCTATCAGGTCCCCTTTTTTCAGAAGCTGGGGTTTTCGGAAGTGAGCAAGGACATTCTGCCGCAAAAGGTCTGGGCCGACTGTCTCAAATGTCCCCAGTTTCCTGAATGCGACGAAGTGGCCATGATGATTGAGTTATAAGTTATGACATGTCGGGACCTCCGGGAGAATTCATGAAATTTGTTCAGCTTTTTGATCGTTCTCAGATTGAAGCCCGTGCCCAGGAACTGGGTCGGGAAATATCCAGCCATTACGGAAATGAGCCGTTGGTTTGCGTATGCGTGCTCAAGGGCGCCTACGCATTTTTTACTGATCTGATGCGTAATTTGACCATACATCCAACCATGGATTTTGTTCGTCTTTCCAGTTATGCTGATCAGACTTCCCGTAAATCGAAGATGGTTTTCTCCAAGGATATGGAGATTGATATCAGGGACAAGCATGTGCTCGTTGTCGAGGATATCGTCGATACTGGGCATTCCATGGGTTTCTTGATCAAGGTTCTTGAGGCGCGCAGCCCAAAATCCATCAAGATCGCGGCCATGATTGACAAGACAGAGCGCCGCGAGGTGGATGTGAATGTTGATTTTGTGGGTTTCCCACTGGATAAAGGATACATCGTCGGCTATGGACTTGACTACGCCGAACAATACAGAGAACTTGACGGCATATACGATCTTAAATTCTCGGAAGCATAGACCCCTGCCTCCAGACTGAACTTTTTCAAGGAAAGGCCATGCTCGTTCAATGCCCTGAGTGCACCACCAAATACAATCTGGATGAAAGCAAGATCGGCCACGATGGCAGCAAGGTCCGTTGTACGCGTTGCAAGAACGTGTTCACGGTGTTCCGCCCCATCGAAAACAGCGAACCCGAAGTGGTGTCCGATACACCTCCTGAAGCCAAAGGGGCCGGGGAAGAACCCTCCAGGGATGATTTTGTGTCTTCATCCGAAGACAAGAAAAATGATTCGGCTCCAGGGCAGTCGGTCGATTCTTTCGAGGACGATCTGGAGGCCCTGTTCCGGGACAACGAGCCCGCATCCAAAAAGAATCCCGCCTCCCGGAGTTCGTCCGAAGCCGATTCCTTTGAAGACGATCTCGCGGCCATGCTTGACGAGAAAAAGCCCGCCGCTTCATCCAAGTCCTCTGCGAGCGCGGCCTTCGAGGACGACCTGACAGCTCTTGTCGAAGAGAAAGAAAAACAGTCCAAAACCTCTTCAAAATCGTCTGTTGACGAGGAAATGCTCGCCGATCTCCAGGGCGCGTTTCAGCAGCCGCTGATCGATCAGATGGATCATGATTCGGCAACCGGCGCAACACCCTCCAAGTCCAAGAAGGCCGGGGGCATGGGGCTCATCATCGGGCTTGTTGTCCTGCTTCTGGCTGTTGCTGCAGCCGGAATTTATTTCACGAAGCCGAGCCTGCTTGGGCTCGGGCCCTCTGTACCCGGTGCGCCTGCGACAGACCCGGATGTGGTCGTCCGTGAAGGCGCGGCCCAGATCGCGCTGGAGAATGTGCGCCAGTATTTTGTGCCTAACGAAAAGGAAGGCCAGCTCTTCATTATTGAAGGCAAGGCCGTGAATCGTTTTCCCGAGGCGCGTGAACTGATCCGCATCAAGGCCTCCCTTTTTGACAGCCAGGGAGCCGAAGTCGCGACGCAGGAATTCATGTGCGGCAATGTCGTCTCCCTCTATCAGCTTCAGGTATCAACCCGGGCGGACATAGAGACGGCCCTCACCGCCAAGGTAGGCATCCTGACCAACAACACCAATATTCAGCCTGGGGCGTCCGTGCCGTTCATGGCCGTGTTCTTTCAGACCCCGGACTCTGTCGAGGAATTCGGGCTGGAAGTGATCCAGTCCAGCGTCCCGCAACAATAGCAAAACTCTTGACCCACGAAAGGCAGGCTAAGGTCTGCCTTTTTTATTCCCTCATGAAAACAAAGAGCGCTTACGTATGTACCGCCTGCAAGGCGGTCAGCCCCCGCTGGCAGGGTCAATGTCCCAAATGCCTGGCCTGGAACACCCTGGAGCCGGCAGTGCAAAAGTCCGGTCCGGTCAGGGACTTTCCCCTGAACCGCCCCATTGACCTGCGCGAGCTGCCAACCCTCCTTGAGGACCGGGTCAGCTCGCAGCTGTCCGGTCTGGACGGAATACTCGGCAGCGGGTTTGTGCCCGGTGGAGTCATCCTGCTCGGCGGGGAGCCGGGCATTGGCAAATCCACGCTGCTTTTGCAGGTGACCGCGTCCATGGAGAGCTCCGGCAAGGGCGTTGTCTATGTTTCCGGCGAGGAGTCCCTGTCCCAGATCCGCAGTCGGGCCGAGCGTCTGGGCATGCTTGGCGGCAGGCTGACCGTTCTTGCCACCAACCAGGTGGACGACATCCTGTCCTGCATGGAGGACGGCCCCGCCCTTATTGTCGTGGACTCGGTCCAGACCATGATTTCATCCAGCGTGGAGGGATTGCCCGGTTCCGTCAGCCAGGTCCGTGCCGTGGCCACGGCCCTGACCGAGCGGGCCAAGCAGGCCGGAGTCACGGTCATCCTGGTCGGGCATGTGACCAAGGACGGGCAGATCGCGGGCCCCAAGCTGCTGGAGCACATGGTCGACACTGTTCTGTATCTTGAAGGCGACAAGGAACACCTTTTCCGCATCCTGCGCGTGGTCAAGAATCGCTTCGGCCCTTCCAACGAGATTCTGCTCTTCGAGATGCAGGAAAAAGGCATGAGCGTCATCGAGGATCCGTCGACCTTTTTCCTGCAGGCCCGCGACACGGCCCTCTCGGGCACGGCCCTGGTCATGTCCATGGAGTCCCAGCGGCCCTTTGTGGTCGAAGTGCAGGCTCTGGTCACGAAAACGTTCCTGGCTTTTCCCCGGCGCACGGCCCTGGGCTTTGACGCCAACCGGCTGCATCTTCTCATCGCGGTCATGGAGAAACGCCTGCAGATCAGCCTGGGTCAGGTGGATGTCTATGCCAAGGTCGGCGGAGGCTTGCGCATGAAGGATCCGGGGCTGGACCTGGGCATTGTCGCAGCCATATTGTCGTCCTTCTATGACAGGCCGTTGCCCGAGGGCGCGGTATTCTGGGGCGAGGTGGACCTCAACGGGCAGATCAGGCCGGTCTCGGGGCATGAGGTGCGGCTGCGTCAGGCGGTCAATCTGGCCTACGCACCCATGGTCCACCCCAAGACCGGGGCCAAGGGCAAGGGATGGACGAGGATCTCGGATGTGCAGAAGATGCTGTTCGGGCAGCCTGGTAAGGGGTGATGAGTCCCGATGGGCAGAAATGGGGCAAGTTAGATTGAGATGGGCGGCCGCGGTCCGGTTTGATCCGGGCGAGAGCCGCCGAAACTCCTTCGCGGGCCTCGTAATGCCGAATCGTTGCGTGCCGACTCGAAAAGCCGGAGCAAGACGAGTGGCAACGATTGGGCAAACGATGCCTGGCTCAGTCAGACAGTCGGCGCCCCTCGCCCGGATCAAACCGGACCGCTCGGATTGCGTTTTGGGCGCAGAAGGGAGGGCCGGCGTTTTTTATTGAGTACAGTTTGACCGTTCTGACAGCTGCCATTCCCGCGCAGGCAGAAATCCACGCCCACGACACGCCGGACATGAT
>JAWLHW010000030.1:0-17226 GCA_041690155.1 Desulfomicrobium sp.
CAGCCTGACCCGGACATGGAAGAAAAGGTCGCCCGCTTCGCCGAGTCCTTGCGCAACGAAGCCAAGCACAATCTGATCATCGGGGTCAGCACTTGGGGCGCAAACCGTGAGAATGACTTCATCGACCGCCACGGCGACGCATTCGACATCATTCTCGGGTCAGGCCCGGGCCCTGGGTATACGGGTCTCTACATGCGCGACAACGGCCTGCTCTGGGTGCGATCCTTCACCAAGGGCAGAAGCGCAAACAGGATAACCATTCCCGCACTTCCCGCGCCTGGACAGAAACCCGTCTGGCAGCCGCAGGTTTCCATTTTCACGGAAGCCATGTCCATGGGCGGAGGCGTCCCCTCGGACCCGGAAATCACCGCCATCTTCAATCCCTAGCCAATTTCTTGCATTTTGGCGCAATTCCCCATAATTCGACACTCATAATAAATTCTTTTAGGGAACATGCATGACCATTTTCAACGACCCGACCCAGATTTTCTACAAGATGCAAGGCAGCGGCAACGACTTCATCGTCATCGACAACCGCGCCAAGGCCATACCCGTCGCCGAAATGCCCCGCTGGGCCAAAACGCTGTGCCCTCACGCCTTCAGCATCGGCGCCGACGGTATCATATTTCTGGAAATTGACGATTCCGGACAGGCCGCTACGCGCTGGCACTTTTTCAATGCCGACGGCTCAAGAGCCGAGATGTGCGGCAATGGATCACGCTGCGCCACCCTCCTGGCCTACATGCTGGGCATGGCCCCGGCCGAACACCTCATGCTCACGGATGCGGGTACGGTGCACGCCCAGGTCTTCCCCGAGGCAGGCGAAGTTGAAGTGCAGCTGACCCCGGCGCGGGACATGGCCTTAAACTTCACCCTCGATCTGGGCGGCCAGACCTTTACAGCCCATTTCGCCAACACCGGCGTCCCGCACGCGGTCATCGTCACGCCCGACGTCAAGAGCCTCGACGTAAAGGGGCTTGGCGCCAAGGTGCGCTATCACGACCACTTCGCCCCGGCCGGAACCAACGCCAACTTCATAGAAGTCGTAAACCGCGAAGAGCTTCTGTTGCGCACCTACGAACGCGGCGTGGAAAATGAGACCTATGCCTGCGGAACCGGCGCGGCCGCTTCAGTGGCCGTGGCTCACGCGCTGAACCTTTGCGAATCCCGGGCGCGGGTGACCACCTCGGGCTCGGAAGTGCTTGAGATCAGAGTTCAAGGCTCGGATATTTTCCTGCGCGGCAAAGCCCAACTCGTCTACAGGGGCGAGTTCTGCCCCGCCGCCTTAAGCCTCTAAAGCTTCAGACGGCCAGCTTATCAACCACAGCCCCAATCCGGGAGGAAACGATGCAATTCAAAGGAGCGTTTACAGCCCTGGTCACCCCGTTTTCAAACGGCCAGCTTGACGAAGAAGCCTATCGGAAACTGATCGAATGGCAGATCCAAAGCGGAATCAACGGCGTAGTGCCCTGCGGCACCACCGGAGAATCCGCCACCATGAGCCACGAAGAACACAAACAGGTGATCCGAATTTGCGTGGACCAGGTCAAGGGCAGGGTACCAGTCCTGGCCGGAGCCGGATCGAACAACACTGCCGAGGCGGTGGAACTGACCCGCTTCGCCAAGGAAGCAGGAGCCGATGGCGCGCTTCTCATCACGCCCTACTACAACAAACCGACCCAGGAAGGCCTGTACCAGCACTTCAAGCGCATCGCCGAAGAAGTGTCCATGCCCTTCATCCTTTACAATGTTCCGGGCCGCACCAGCGTCAACCTGCTTCCGCCCACGGTGGCCAGGCTGAACAAGGACATCCCGGACGTCGTCGGCATCAAGGAAGCCACAGGCGATCTGAGCCAGGTATCCCAGGTTCTGGAATTCTGCGGACCCGACTTTCAGGTGCTCTCCGGCGATGATTTCACGGTGCTGCCGCTTTTGTCCGTGGGCGGCTGCGGAGTCATCTCGGTGGTCTCGAACATTCTGCCCGACAAGATGAGCACGCTCTGCTCGGCCTGGTTTGCGGCCGATCTGCCCAAGGCGCGGGAGATGCACTTCCTGCTGGCGTCCTTCTCCCGCATGATGTTCATTGAAACCAACCCCATCCCGGTCAAGACGTCCCTCTCCCTCATGGGCCGCATCAACCTTGAGATGCGTCTGCCCCTGACCCCCATGAGTCCGGACAACGCCGAGGCCCTGCGCGGGTTCCTGGCGGACAAAGGACTGATCTGATCCTCAAGTCAAGACGAAAAAAAAGGCCGCTGTCCCCAATGGGGAGGCGGCCTTTGTCTTTTTATGACGCTAAAAAATCAGCTCAGCACGACCTGGTCCTTGCCGTCGCGCTCCTGCAGGAAAACGTTGACCTGCTGATCTCGCTCCGTGGCCACGGTCTTGCCGACAAAATCGGCCTGAATGGGCAGCTCGCGGTGTCCGCGGTCGACCAGCACCAGAAGCTTCACAGCCTCCGGTCTGCCAAAATCCAGGATGGCCTCCAGGGCGCAGCGGATGGTGCGGCCGGTGAAAAGCACGTCGTCGATGAGGATGATGGTCTTGTCTTCAACGGAAAAATCGATGCGTGTGGCGTTGATGTTCGGAGTGGCCGTGGAGGAGGTCCAATCGTCGCGGTACAGATTGATGTCCAGTTCCCCGCAGGGAACGGCCCGCTGGGTGCGCGCCGACAGCAGGGTGCACAGCCTGCAGGCGAGGTCTGCGCCGCGCCGCTGGATACCGACCAGAGCGATGGACTCGTGATCCGTGATCTGTTCCAGAATCTGGCAGGCGAGACGGTCAAGTGTGCGCCCGATATCGCGAGCCGCCATGATTTCCTTGCTGTTGTGCATGGGATCCCTCCATTTCATGTGACAAGCCATGTTCACTAAGGGCCCCAAGTTGTAATTGCAAGTGAATCGTCCTATAGCCCTTGCTACAAATTCTTGGGCCATGGAGGACGAATGGGAGTCGACAATCTTTTCTTTCTGGAACTCATCGAATGGTTTGACGACAGCGGTCAGGAATTCGCCCGGCGCTTCCCCCAGGAAGGCTCCGGCGAAATCAAGTACGGTGCGCAGATGGTCGTGCGCGAATCCCAGGCCGGCATCTTCTTCTACAACGGCAAGGCCGTGCATGTCTTCGGGCCGGGCAGGCACACCCTAAAGACTGCCAACATCCCCATCCTGAATAAGATCATGGGCA
Organism: Desulfomicrobium sp.; assembly: GCA_041690155.1. Classification (GTDB taxonomy): domain Bacteria; phylum Desulfobacterota; class Desulfovibrionia; order Desulfovibrionales; family Desulfomicrobiaceae; genus Desulfomicrobium. The sequence continues at coordinate 3,187 of JAWLHW010000030.1, forward strand.
TTCCCTGGGGTCTTGAGAGCCCGCTTCGGGCAGAAGCCTACATGGTGAACACCAAGGTCTTCCCCAATCTCAAGTGGGGCACCCGGGAGCCTGTGGCCTTCAAGGACTCGGAGCTTGGCCTCATCCGCCTGCGCGCCTACGGCATGTTCAACATCCAGATCGTGCAACCCCTGCTCTTCATCAACTCCCTGGTTGGCACCATGGGCTCTTTTACCGTGACCGACCTGAGCGACTACCTGGGCAAGGTCATCGTCTCCAGATTCAATGATTACCTGGGCGAAAACATGGACACCATCCTGAACCTGCCCAGCCGCTACGAAGCCTGGTCCGCAGGCTTGCGTGAACGATTGCAGGAAGATTTTCGCCATTTCGGGCTGTCGCTGAACCAGCTCTTCATCAACGCCATCACTCCCCCGCCCGAAGTCCAGAAAGCCATGGACGACAAGACCAAGCTTGGCATGTTCGATGACATGAACAAGCTCATGCAGCTCAAAGCCGCGTCAGCCATGGAAAAGGCGGCCGCAAATCCTGGCAGCGCGGGCGAGTCCATGGGGCTCGGGGTAGGGTTCATGATGCCCACGCTCATGGCTCAGGCCATGCAGATGTCCGGGCAGTCCGCCACGGCACCGGCCGCCCAGGCAAACGGCCTCAAATGTCCGGAATGCAGCCAGCCCATCCGCCAGGACGACAAGTTCTGTCCTTCCTGCGGGCACCAGCTGGTCGTTTTTGAACAGTGCAAGGGCTGCGGAAAAAACCTGGCTCCGGGCACGCGCTTCTGCCCCCGCTGCGGCAGGCAGGCGGGCAGTGTCCGTGAGACGGCGAAATGTCCGTCCTGCGGTCACGACAACCTGTCTTCGTCCACGTTCTGCAACAATTGCGGGGAGCGCATGGCCTGACCATGACCGGCCATCTCTCCCATCAATGCCCGCAATGCGGCGCTCCGGTGGCCCTTGAGGAAACGGACAGGATATTTTCCTGTCCGTTTTGTCAGGTCCGCCTGTTCATTCACTCCAGCGGCCCCTTTGAATATCGCCTGAAGCCTCGCATCAGCCATCCAGGCACGCTCATCCATGTCCCGTACTGGAGATTCAGGGGCAACGCCTTTGTGCTTGGGCCGCAGGTCACGCAGCACAAGATTCTTGATTCGAGCCTTCTGGCCGTTACCAATCCGGCCCTGCCGCCCTCCCTTGGCCTGCGCACTCAGGCCATGGACCTGTCTTTCGTGGAGCCGGAAACTGAAGGCCTCTTCCTGCCGCCGACCATACCCAGTTCGGGTTTCAGGACTCAGCTCCTGCGCGCCCTGCCCGGCATGCCGGCCCAAACCGGACCCAAGCTCACGGCCTGCGTGGGTGACAGCCTCTCGCTCATCTATCAGCCCGTCTTCCAAAGCCATGAGCTTGTGGACGCCATCACCGGCGAACATCTGGGACCGGCCGCTATCGACCCCGCTGATGCCCGAAAGGCCGGCAGCCATCTTCATTTCACCTCGACCCTGTGTCCCAAATGCGGCTGGGATCTGATCGGAGACCGCCAAAGCCTGGTTCAGACCTGTCCGCACTGCGACACGGCGTGGGAACCCGGCCCCGAGGGCGGACAGCCCATCACTCCGCATTTTCTGCAGACGCAGGAAAAGCCCGACATCTATCTTCCCTTCTGGAACCTGCGCGTCCAGGCCAAGGGGTTCAGGCTCCAGACCTGGGCCGACCTGATCCGCCTGACCAACCTGCCCCGCGCCCTTTTGCCCTGGATGGAATCAACGGCTTTTTCCTTTCGCGTACCGGCCTTCAAGATCAGGCCCGGACTTTTTCTGAACCTGAGCGCCCAGGTCAGCCTGTACCAGCCTGAGGCTCCGACGCTTGAGGTCCTGCCACGCACACCCCTGCATCCCGTGACCCTGCCCAGGACAGAAGCCTTTCAGGCGCTGCCCGTGGTCCTTGGCCGCCTGGCTCCGGCCCGCAAAAACCTGTTTCCCAAAATCCAGGGCGGATCATTGCGCGCAGGCGAGGCGAGCATCGAATATCTGCCCTTTGTCGAAGGGCCAAGCGAGTTCGTGCAGCCCGAAATGAACATGGCTATCCAGAAAAATGCTCTTTACTGGTCCGCGACGCTTTAAAAAAAAAACGGAACCAGCTGGCCCAAGACCGGCTGATTCCGCCATAAAATACGCGACAAGGGACAACTCAATCAGGAAAAACGCTGTCCCTTGCCGTCAGGCCCATGATCTTGGAGGCTAGGTGCAGACGCACGCGCACTTCATCGAGGTCGTAGGGACGGTACACGTAATCGTCCGCCCCGGAAGAGATGCACTGACGGATCGCACCCGCCGCCCCGCGCGGCACTGCACCCAGAATATAGGCACCCTGCAAGGCCTGCGTGCTGCGCACCCGCCAGAAAAATTCATCGCACCCCATGAAGTCCGCGTGCCAGTCGGCCAGGATCAGCACCGGAGCAGTCGCGGTCATGGCCATTTTCCAGGCCGTATCCTCGTCCTCGGCGATCTCACACGTGTACCCCCAGGCCCCAAGCGCTTTGGCCAGGACATTGCGAGACAGGCAGGGCTCCTCGACAATGATGATGCTCAGTTCATTTTCCACTCTTGGCTCCATCAAAAAACATTTACATTCTTCCGAAAGATTCATGACTCCCGGCACGGCCCCGGGATACTGCTTACGCCGGAACAATCCGGCTTCATTCCGGTTCGCCGTCATGGGGACAGACCATGGGCGCCGCCGCTTCCTTGTGCTGAATCACGTGTCCGAAAATATAGGTGCAGATAGGCACGCCCAGTACCAGGCCCCAGATATGAAAAAGTTTGGCCCCGACAGTCAGAATGACGAGCACGATGACGGGATTTATGCGCATGTAGGAACCGTAGATTCTGGGATTGAGCACATACCCTTCAAGCAGGTGAATGACCGTGATCATGACAATGGCCAGCAGCATGGTCGGCAGCCCCGAATTCTGCAGGGCGATGAGACAGATAGGCACAGTGCTTATGAAAACACCCAAAACGGGAATGAAGCTGCACAAAAAGACGATCACAGTCAAAAAGGCCATGGCCGATCCCAGGCCAAGCAGGGACACGCCGATGGCCGTGAGCACGGCGTTGACCAGAGCTATGACGAACTGCGCCTCCAGGGCCTTGCCCAGGACCGTGGCGAAATCCCTGATGCTGCCTGCCACCTCGCGATAAACGAAACCAAGCTTGGAATTTTCAAGGGAGCACACGCTGGCTGAAAGACGGGGCAGATCGAGCACTATGAGAAAAGAGAAAAGCAGGGCCAGAAGAAAGGCCGAGGCGATGGCCGCGACCTTGCCCCCCACGCCGCGCACAATTTCAAGCAGCTGATTGACCTTGTGCTGCCCGTCGGGAGAGTCGCCCATGCCGAAAATCTGCTGCACCAGGGCGGCGACCCTGGAGTTGCCGTTGCCAGGTGTGGAGTGGTCCGCAAAAGCCCTGAGCTCCGGTATGGCATTGCCGATCATGGGATAACGCTCGCCAAGGGCGCCCAGTTCCTGATCCAGGCGTTCCACATATTGAGGAAGCTGCGTGACGAAGAGCACGGTCTGATCCTTGGCCCGGGGCACCAGAAACAGGCCCACGGTAATGAGCACACCCAAAAATATGCTCGCCACCAGCACGACCCTGAGCGGTCGATTCGGGATCAGACCCTGCAGCCTGTTCACACCGCGAGTCTGGATATACCCGAAAACAAAGGTCAGAAAAAGCAGCAGAAAAAAGGAACGCAGGATGAATACGACAGCAAACACGCCGCCCCAGACCAGAATTCTGATCAGCGCGGGCATGATCCGTTCGGCTAAATTCATTGATCCTTGGCCGCTATCAGGAGTCATGAGTATTCCTTATGGAAGATTTGAGAGCTCATCCTGAGCAAAAAACGACCGGCCATGTCCGGTTCCAGCCATACCAAAAAAATGCGCCACCGAGGCACCGATATCACTCAGCGAGTCGCGAATCCCCATGCATCCTGCGGCAATTCCCGGACCATAAACAAGAACAGGCACCCGTTCCCGCGTATGGTCCGTGCCGGGCCAGGTCGGGTCGCAGCCGTGATCGGCGGTCAGAATGCACACGTCGCCCGGCATGAGCCGCGACAGTAATTCCGGCAAACGGGCATCCAGGGACTCAAGCGCACAGGCGTACCCGGCCACGTCCCGACGATGACCATGAACCGAATCAAAATCAACGAAATTCGTCATGACCAGAGTCCTGTCCCCGGCACTGTCCCAAGCGGCCAGGGTCGCGTCCATGAGATGATCGTGGCCATGGGCGCGAATGCTCGTGCTCACCCCCCGATGGGCAAAAATATCCCCGACCTTGCCAACACACAAGACCGTTCCACCCCCGTCCGTCAAGAGATCGAGAATCGTGGGCGAAGGAGCCGGAATGGAAAAATCGCGTCGGTTGCCGGTCCGCACGAACGAGGCTGCGTCCTTGCCGACAAAAGGCCGGGCAATGACTCTGGCGATGCGGTATTTGTCCGCAAGCTCCCTGGCAATGGCGCAGACCTCCAGCAGGCGCTTCAGGCCGAAGGCGTCTTCATGAGCCGCGATCTGCAGCACGGAATCCACCGACGTGTAGACGATGGGCCGACCGCTGCGCAGATGTTCCTCGCCGTGACGGGTCAGAATCTCGATGCCCGAGGCCTTGCAGTTGCCCAGCACCCCGGGCAGGCCGGCGCGAGCCGCAAGCTCGTCCAGCAGGGCCTGCGGGATGGAGTTCGTGTCCGCAGTGAAGTAGCCCCAGTCAAAAAGCACCGGAGCTCCGGTCATCTCGAAATGACCGCTAGGAGTGTCCTTGCCCCGGCTGATTTCCGAAGCGCAGCCGTATCTGCCACGAATCTGCCCGGATATTTCAAGACCCGGAGGAACCGCACCCGTGGACAGTCCGGCCGCCAGCCCCAGACCTAAAGAAGACAGCGTCGGCAGATTGAGCGGCCCTTTGCGCCCGTCGTCGGCCAATCCTTTCATGCAGGCCTGCGCGATGTGCCCCAAGGTATCTGCGCCAAGGTCGTTGAACAGCTCGGCATCCGGGGCTCCGCCCACGCCCAGAGAATCAAGCACCAACAGACAGACCCGCCTCATTGGCGCGCAGCCCCGACCCTGGCCAGCACATCATCCAGCAGGCTGCTTGCCCCGAAACGCAGGGTGCGCGGGCTGATCCAATCCCCCCCCATGATTTCCTCCGCTAGCCGCAGATAGATCAGGGCGTCGTCCATGCTGCGCAAACCGCCCGAAGCCTTGAACCCAACCGTGCCGCCTCTTTCCGCGATGACTTCAAGCATGGTCCGCGCCGCGAGCGGGGTGGCGTGAACCGCCGACTTGCCGGTAGAGGTCTTCAGAAAATCCGCGCCAAGGTCCACGGCGAGCAGGCTGGCCGCCCTGATCGACTCCCGGGTTCCAAGCTCTCCCGTTTCAAGAATGACCTTAAGGCGCACCGGACAGGCCTGACGGCAGACACCCAGATACGCGGCCACACGTTCTTGGAGGCCGCCAAGAAACGCCCGATAAGGAAAGACGAGGTCCACTTCCGTGGCTCCCAGGGTCATCGCATCTTCGATCTCGCGGACACTGCCAAGAGGGTCAAGCTCGCCCCGGGGAAAATTCACCACCGTGGCCAGTTCGACATCTTCAGCGCCAAGCCGGGCAAGGCAGCTTTTCACCAGAGGCAGGTGCCGGGCAAACACGCAGATCGCCGCGACCTGGCCGCAGGGTCCCGTTGCCCTGGCGCAAAGCGTCTCGATCGCGGCATCAGTCTCGACACCGGTCAACGAAGTCAAATCCAGAAGTGAGACTATTTGTCGTGCTCGTTCCAACATGTCCTGCATGGCATCCCGCTGTGGCTTGGCTATGGAGTGATTGATGAAAAATAACTGTTCGGCCTTTGGTCCAGCCACAAAGGCCGCCGCATCCCCGCGCCCCGAGGCAAGACAAAACACGTCCCGCCCTCGGACGCAAGTCCGTGAGAGCCTCTTTGCCCGAAAATCCGCAGAATCTGCTTGTTCATGAAGACATGGTGAGATAAGCGAATTGTCCATGGTCATCCATCGAAATCCGCATATACTTCTGGTTGCCAGCCTCATTGTGCTTCTTTTCCCCGTGTCCATCCGCGCAGAAGAGGTGCTGACCGCTTCCCCGTATTGGCAGGGCTTCACCAGCGCCGACGGCCAGGGCCTCTATCACGATCTGATGCGGGCCATCTACGGACCCGGCGGGAATACGGTCCGCCATCTGGAAGTGCCGGCCAAACGCGGGCTGATCATGGTCCGCGAAGGCACCGTCGACATCTACACATGCCAGTCGGAGCCCATGGATGGACTGCAACTGGCCGCCGAGCCCATGTATGAGGGCGAGTTTCATGCATTTTTCCGTAAAGACGCATTTCCCTACTGGGATGGCGTGTCCACCATGGCGAACAGGCGGACAGTGTGGCGGCTCGGCTATTACAGCCCGCAAGATATCCCGGTTCCCGTCCAGTACAGCGAAACCACTACCGGCGCTGAAGCTCTGGAACGGGTCGTGCTTGGAGGAGCGGATTTTTATGTTGACGATCTCAACCTCATCCAGGAAAGCATGCGCGCCATCAAGACGCCCCTCGTCCAGAACGATTTTCGCATCGAATCCATAGGGTTCAGGCAATACTTCCCTGTTTTTTCCATCTCCGAGCGTGGGCAAAAACTGCGCACAATCTTCGAGCAGGGCATGCGCAGCCTAGCCGAACAGGGCAAACTGGCCCCGATCTATGAAAAATGGAACCTGCCCATGCCCAGAACCTTCCAGAAATAAGACTGCACCCGGCAAACAACGAGATGGCCAAAAAAACGCAGAAAAAATCCATTTTTCCCCGGATCGTCGTTTTTGTGGTGGGGCTGCTCATGACGCTCTACGGCGCGGTCATTCCCCTTCTGCCGTTTATTGGCTCGCGTGCAAGCGGCGAAATCACGGTCATCCGCCGCGAACTGGGCGACCGCCAGGACCCCACGCCCAACCGCTACAGCTATTCCGTGGGCTATGAGTTTCCCCTTCCCGATGGGCGAATCATTTTCGGCAACACCAAGACCATAGGCAGCGCCATGAGCGCGGGCATCTCCAAGGGCAGAAGCGGCGTGTATTATCTGCCTGCGCTCCCCTACGTGAACGCGCTCGAAAGAGACACGCGCTTCGACTTTGGCAAGATCGCCCTCCTGGCGGTGGGAATCTTCCTGTGCTTCGCTTCGGCCAGAGGCCGGGTCAAATCCTGACTCCCGTTAACGCGCGCCCGCAACTCCGGCGCCTACGCCGACACGCTCCCCCCGCACCAGCTCTGTAAGCCCCGAGCCGAAACGATCGACCCGCAGCACTCTGAACAGTTCCGCATCGGCGGCTTGCGTGTCTTTGTAGCCGATAAAATAGATCCGCTTGCCGTCACGGGACCAGACCGGATCAAAAGCGGTCACCTCTTGCGGCGTGATCTGCATGTTTTTTCCGACCCCGACCCAGCTGTCATGCAGGGACAGGGCCGAGCTTGGCTCGTGCATGATCTTCTCGAAACGGGGAGTCCCGGGAACCGCATGGCTGAAGACGAGCACCGTCGCGTCCGTCGGGCAGACCGAAAGCGTGTCCAGACTGGTGACGCTCCGGGCCCTTGAACCCATGATAGCCTCCAGCGGCAGGCTTTTGAGCACACCACCGGCAGGGTCTACCCAGTAAGCATTGGTCATGTCATGCACCAGCAAGAAGTCCTCCGGCGTAATGGACAGGGAGCAGAGAAATCCCACGCCCCCTTCACCTTCACGCAAGGGGATGCGCATCCCGGAACCGTCGGTCGCCACGACCGCGATTCCGGTGATCGCGCGAGCGTCACGGGTCAAAAAGGCGACCCAGCTTCCCTGTCCGGACCAGACCGCCGAGGACGCGGCGAAAAGCGATGAAGCGATCTTTGTCTCTTTTGCGCTCTTTGAATCATAAATCCACAAGTCGGACATTTCATCGGAGCTCTTGGTTTCGCTTGGCCGGAAAAAGGCGATCAGCCGCCCGTCCGCGCTGACGCCAGGCCCCGCGCCCTGAATCAGGCGCTTTTGGTTCCCGCCCTCGCCGTCACAGCTCCAGATCCAGCCCTGCCGCTCATAGATCAGAACATCATCTGCCGCGCCGCGCGATTGCAGGGGCTTTGGCATGGCGTTGGAGGCGGCGTGAACCGGAGGCGCAAAAAGACAAAAAACAAGGATCATCAGTGCCGCGCCGCTTGAAACAGACCGTCTCATAAAATCTCCTTCGGGATTCATTCCGGCATATCCGTCCTTCATCGTCGGCTCCGACTCCTTCAGGAATCGCAGGAATTGATGGAAAGCGCCTCGCAGCGCAGCATCAAAAGGATCTCCGCGCTTTTGGGCCCCTGGTCTCGATGCTTTTCGGGCAGGCGCACGGACTTGATCAGATCCAGTTCGCGCCGCGCCCGCTCCAGTTGCTCGCCGCCCTGGTCCGCCGCCACCATCCGAAAAAAACTCTTCACTACCCCGGCCTTGTCGAGCGCCAGCAGCAGGCGCACCCGGGTGGACGGTTTCAGGCCATCGTAACACCCGGCGGCCATGTGCCAGCGCGCGGCCAGACGCCCGGCAGCGCCATGACGGTTCGGAAGACGCAAACGCCGGGCCAGGGATTGGGCCATGTCCGGACCGACCGCTTCGTGCCCGTGATGATGGGGCAGAAGTTCGGAAGCCGTCACGGTCTTGCCCAGATCGTGACACAGCGCCATCCAGGCCCCAAGGGCGTCTCCCGCGCACCGGTCCATGACCCTGGCGGTATGCTCCAGCACGCTCGCATCGTGAAACGGGGGCGGACCGGCCGGTATCGTGTGCGCGTCCCTGAACTCTGCCAGCCACGGCGCGAGTTTGTCCCCGGCCTGCAGAACGCGCAGAAAATTTCCCGGCGCAGAAGCAGCGCAGGCCTTCAAGACCTCCTGCCCGACCCTTTCCGCCGACACCTGGCCCAGCGCATCGGTCGTGACGCCGCGCATGGCGTCCAGCAACTGCGCGTGCACCGTGAAGTCGGGAAATACGGCGGCAAAACGGGCCGCGCGAATCGCCCGCAGGGGATCTGCCAGAAAATTGGCCGGGGCCACGGGGCGCAGTATCTTGTCGCGCAGGTCCGGGAGCGCCCGGGGGTGAGCCACGATCTCGCCAGACTCGTCCCTGGCCAGTGCGTTTATGGTCAGGTCGCGGGAGCAAAGATCTTCCTCGATGCTCGGATACTCCGAAAGGGTGTACTGGCTGGACCCTCGTACAAAGACCGGGATGCCCTGACCGACCCTGGTCAGGCCCGGCACCTGTCGCCGCAGTTCCCCTTCGTCTCCGCCGATGGCCACGAAATCAAGATCCACGGGCTTATGGCCCCGCACCTGATCACGCACCGCCCCGCCGACAAGGTAGATTTTCATGCCTGCTCCGCTTGCTCCCGGAGCATCTGGGCCTGGACACAACGCAGAATCTCGTAGCTGAACTCTCCATCAAGGGCCTCGATCACCGCGCCAAGAGAGGCCACGCCGCGCAGCCGCATGGACCCGATGCTTTCCTCGATACGGGAAAGTTGGCCGCGGGTCAGACCCGTAACCTCCCCCGCTGAAACATGACCCTGGGCGATGGCCTTGATCAGATGCCCGTAGATGGTGGCAGGCTTGAGCCCCCTCGCCCCGGCCACCGCCTCGACGGTCCCATTTTCCCGGAACAGCTCCAGACTGACCTCTTCCGTGCCTGACAGAACCTGCGCCCCGGATTTTGTCTTCTGGATGCGCGGCGCAGGAACGTCCGGCACGCCCTCAGGACGGCCATGTTCAGACTCGTGCCGTTGCAGGACCGCGGCAAAGCGCTCCCCATAGGCCATAAGCTTCATCCGCCCCACCCCGCTGATGCCGTGCAGGTCCTCGATACCTCGCGGCCTGTAGCGGACCATCTCCAGAAGGGTTCGATCCGAAAAAACCGCGTAGGGCGGCACGCCCTGTTCGCGGGAAATCTCCAGTCGCAATGCGCGCAGGCTTTCCCAAAGCTCGCGGGCCTCGGGCGAGGACACCTCCGCCACCTTGGACACCTGCGGCTTTTGCCCCCCCTTCACCGGAACCGGATCACGACGCAGTGCAACGCTGCGCCCGCCCTTCATCACTTCCCAGCTCCGGGCATTGAGCTTCAAGGCTCCATACCCCTCCATGTCCACGTCGGCCAGCCCTGCCGCCACCAGTTGGCGGTAGACGCTCAGCCACTCCGGCCGGGAGAGTTCCGTGCCGATGCCAAACGTCGAGACCGTCTCGTGTCCCCAGCGTTCAATGGCCCGCGTCTGCTTGCCGACCAGCACATCGGCCAGATGCCCAGCGCCAAAGCCTTCCCTGACCCGGTAGATGGCGGACAAAGCCTTCTGGGCCGCCACCGTCCCGTCCCAGGACTCAACGGGATTCAGACAGATGTCGCAGTTGCCGCAGGGCTCAGGCAGGTCCTGTCCGAAATAGCGCAAGAGCACCTGCCGCCGACAGTTTGTGGTCTCGCAGTACCCGAGCAGAGAGGTCAGTTTTTGCTGCTTGAGTCGCTCGTGCCGCGTCCGGCTTTCACCTCGGCCCTCCTGAGAGTCGACGGGGAGTCGTGATGAACCAGCGTCCATGGCCACCAGGCGGCGCAGCATGGCTATGTCGCTCAGGCCGTAGGTCATGAGTGCCACGGCGGGCAAACCGTCGCGTCCCGCGCGTCCCGTCTCCTGATGATAGGCTTCAAGGCTGGTGGGCGGGTCGAGATGGACCACGAAGCGCACGTTGGGCTTGTCCACGCCCATGCCGAAAGCCACGGTGGCGACCATGACCACCCCGTCCTCACGCATGAAACGTTCCTGGTTGCGCTCACGCGTGGCCGGGTCCAGCCCCGCATGATAGGGCAGGGCCGTAAACCCCTGTTTGACGAGGCTCGCGGCCGTGGCCTCGACCTTCTTGCGGGACATGCGATAGACGATGCCCGCCTCGCCGGGAGGCTGCGAGCGCAAAAAATCCGCAAGCTGCTGCTCCGGACGATCCTTCACGGCAACAAGATAGCGGATACCCGGCCGATCAAAGCCCGAGGCAAAAACCTGGGCCGATTCCAGGCCAAGCTGGCGGATGATATCCGCACGGGTCAAGTCATCCGCAGTAGCGGTCAGGGCCAGGCGCGGCACCTCGGGGAAGCGCTCGGCAATCATCCCGAGACGTGTGTATTCGGGCCGAAAATCGTGCCCCCACTGGGACACGCAATGCGCCTCGTCGATGGCGAAAAGCGCCAGCGGGACACGCCCGAGCTGATCCAGAAAACCAGGCAGAAAGAGACGCTCCGGGGCGACGTAAATCAGGTCCAGCCGTCCCGCCCGCAGCTCGGCTTCCACGCTGCGGGCCTCGGCCGCCGAAAGTGACGAATTGAGATAGGCCGCGCGCACCCCGTTCTGAGTCAGGCTCTGCACCTGATCGCGCATGAGCGCGATGAGCGGGGAAACGACAACGGCGGTGCCTGGCCGGATCAGGGCGGGAATCTGGTAGCACAGGGATTTTCCCCCGCCGGTGGGCATGAGCACCACGGCATCACGACCGGCCAGCAGGGTTTCGATGATGGCTTCCTGCGGTCCGACGAACCCGTCGTAACCAAAAACCGTGCGCAGAATATCAAAAGGTTTGGGCATGGAGACCTCGGTCAAGGATGATTTGGGCTCTGCCCTACTCAAAGCGTTGAGCTTCTGTCAAAGTACGTAGATCTGAGCGGCAGGATATCCTTGCTGATCCTAACGGGCAGACACTGCGTTACGCCTGATATACCTATGCAGTCCTTATCGCGACCATCCATGGCATGATTTTCGGCTGCCGGATGATCCCGGCTGCAAGGCTCCGGCGGATCAAGGCTCAACCCGGCAAAGGCTTAACGCAAGAAATCTGCCCCGCTTGCCTGACAGCCCTCAGATTCAAGGCATACGCAGGATCAAAAATCAAGCTTTCGCTGACGAAAAATTCGGCATCGCGGCCATCTGTCTCATCAGCCGCCATCATCGCCGCCCGGCCACAGCGACGCGCATGGTCCTGCACACATTGCTTGAACAATATCAAAGAGTGACGTATACTTGGAAATAAATGTTGACACCCTGCACCCTCGGAGGAATCCCATGCATCTCTTCGTGCTCCTCGTTCTGAGCATCATTCTGCACACAGGCACCGCCAACGCGGAGCAAGACGTGGCCGGCTTCATCAAGACCACCGAGGGAAGCGCGCACATACTGCGCGCAGACGATGTCATTCCAGCCAAGACCGGAGAAATCCTTTATGTAAGCGACACTGTCATCACCTCGGATCAAAGCACGCTTGGAATCATGCTGGAAGACGACACCGTCCTCTCCCTTGGCCCCAACAGCCGCCTTGAACTGAACGACTTCGCCTTTGCACCCGGAGAAGAAAAATTTTCCATCGCCATACGTCTGCTCAAAGGTTCCTTCGCCTACATGTCCGGGGTCATTGCCCGCCTGGCCCCCGAAAAAGTTCACATCGAAACGCCGGACGCGGTCATCGCCGTTCATGGCACACGTTTTCTGGTCAAGGTGGTGGAATAATGATCGCACGCATTCTTCTCATCCTTTGCCTGGCCTTTGCCGGCTGCGCAACCAAGGGCACAACAGTGGTCCTGCTCGAGGACCCGGACGGCTCGGTAGGTCAGGTTGAGGTCAGCACCGCGGCCGGAACGCAAAATCTGTCCGCCGCCGGGCAAAGCACAAGAGTCAGCGACTCCTCGGCAGCGCCAGGTACCCTGCGCACCCTCGGTCAAAAAAAGATTGAGCGCGAATACGGCCCGGTGCTGAAGGCCATGCCCAATCCTCCTGAAACATTCCTGCTCTATTTTGAATTCGGCAGATCGGAACTGACCGCCGAATCGCAACCCGTTCCTTCCATGATTGCTGAAGCCATCACCCGCCGCAATTCCCGCGACGTGCGCATCAACGGTCACTCGGACACCATCGGGCAACGCGAAGACAACGCCCGCCTGTCCCTGGAGCGGGCTGAGGGCGCACGGGATCTGCTGATCGAACACGGTATCGATCCGTCCATCATGAAGGTCTTTTCTCACGGTGAGGGCAATCTGCTCATTCCCACTGCCGACGACACTCCCGAACCCAGGAACCGTCGCGTGGAGGTACTGGTCCGCTGACCACCCGCACGGACAGGCGTCAATAAATGAAGCGACACAGATACCGCCGCCGGGACATTCTTCGTCTGCTGGGCACCGGATGCATCATCACGCTCTGTGTCGTGATCCTGCATGTCATGCGCCCGGAGTTGCTCACCCATTTCGAACGCAAGATCTATGACGTGCTGCTGTCCCAAACCAGTCAGCGCCCTCCGAGTCCTGTGCCTGTGCTCATCGCCATCGACGACAAATCCCTGACCGATCTGGGTCAATGGCCCTGGCCGCGACATGTGCTGGCAAGCCTGATCACCCGCCTGCACGAAGCCGGCGCAGACATCGTGACCCTGGACCTGATCCTCTCGGCCCGTGACAGGACCTCGCCGCTGCTGGTGCAGGAAGAATTGCGCCAGGAAACTGGAGTCTCGATTGATCTTGAAGGGTTGCCCCGGAACAGGCTGGACCATGACCGTCTGCTGGCGGAAGCTCTGGCAAAGGCGCCGACCGTTCTGGGTTACAAGCTGCTCTTTACCCCCAATGGCAACAGCGAACCCTTTTGCGACGTTCATCCGATCCTCTCCGGACAAACCATGCCGGCCGGATTCTCGCTGCACAAGGCCGAGAACGCCGTCTGTGCCCTGACGATCCTGAGCGCTGCCGCGACACATTCAGGCTTCATCAACGCCCTGCCCGACTCCGACGGAGTCATCCGACGGACCCCGCTCATAGCGCTGCACGCAGACGAGCTGCTGCCAAGCCTGATCCTGGCCACGGTCATGACCCGGGGCGAAACCGCCATCGGCCTGGGGCAAGATGCCGACGGAAACTTCGTGCAGTTTGGCCGCAAGCGCACGCACATCGACGCCAACGGCAACGT
>JAWLHW010000031.1:0-17099 GCA_041690155.1 Desulfomicrobium sp.
GGCGGCAGATGGATGTTGACCACGTTCAAACGATAGAAAAGATCTTCGCGGAACCTGCCGGCCACGATCTCCTCCTGCAGGTTCTTGTTGGTGGCCGCCACCAGCCTGAAATCAACGGCAATGGTCTCTGTCCCGCCGACCCGTTCGATCACCCGCTCCTGCAGCACACGCAGCAGCTTGACCTGCATTTCCTGGGAGAGCTCTCCGATTTCATCAAGGAAGAGGGTCCCGCCCTGGGCCAGCTCGAAGCGGCCGCGCTTCAAGGCCATGGCCCCGGTGAAGGAGCCCTTCTCGTGGCCAAAGAGCTCGCTTTCCAGCACTCCCGGATTCAGAGACATGCAATTGACCGAGATAAACGGCATGTCCTTGCGGTCCGAGGCGATGTGAATGGCCCGGGCCACCAACTCCTTGCCCGTGCCGGATTCGCCCGTGACCAGCACGTTGCTGCGCGTCGGTGCGACCTTGCCCGCCAGGATCAAGACATCCTGGATGGGCTTGGAGTTGCCGATAATGCTCTCCTTGCCGAACTTCTCGGCCAGGCTCTCGCGCAGCAGCCGGTTTTGCTGCTCCGCGTGGGAGAGCTTCATGGCCTTGCCCACCGAGAGCAGGATCTCGTCATTGGAAAAGGGCTTGGTGATGTAGTCAAAAGCCCCGCTCTTCATGGCCTCCACAGCACGGTCGATGGTGCCGAAAGCGGTCATGATCATGACCGGGACATGGGGATGGCGCTTGCGAACCGTCTCCAGAACCTGCTGCCCGGTCATGCCGGGCATCTTCATGTCGGTTATGACCACGTCGACCTCGGACTCGTCGAGGTAGGTCATGGCCATGACCGGATCGCCCAGGGCCGTGACCGTATAGCCCTCCTCTTCGAGGATGGCCTCCAGAACCAGGAGATAGTTTTTCTCGTCGTCAATAATCAGTATGTGATTGCCCATGTAGTATACCCGCTAGCAAGGCTCGGAAAAAATCACCAGGGCTTCAGCTCCACCGTGGGGACCGTTCCTGAGGATCATTTCCGCGCCGTGAATCTGAAAAATGGAACTCGTTATGGCCAGCCCCAGGCCTGTGCCCGTTTCCTTGGTCGTAAAAAATGGCTCGACATATCGGTCCAGCTGTTTTGAGTCAAAGCCGGTGCCCGTGTCCTGTACCATTACCGCCATCTGCCCCGCATGGCAGACCGGCATGATGCGCACCTGCCCGCCATCGCCGCAGGCCTGGATTGCGTTGCTGATCAGGTTGTAAAAACCCCGGTACAGAAGATCCCGGTCCCCCTGGACCACGTATCCCGCCGCCAGCGAACTTTCCACCACCACCCCGTGCTCCTGCCCCTCCTGGGTCAAAAACCCCACGGCATGGCGTACGACCTTCTCCAGATCGACCTCCTCCAGAGAGGGTTGGCGGGGCCGCGCATAATCAAGAAAATCGTTCACGGTCTGGCTCAGGCGCTTGGACTCGTGGAAAATGGCTTCCAGCATTTTCACGTTGGTTCCGCCTTCGGCCTTTTGCCGTTTGAGCAAGAGCTCCGCGCTGCTGCGGATGATGCCCAGCGGATTGCGGATCTCGTGCGCGATGCTGGCCACCATGCGCCCCATGGAGGCAAGTTTTTCGTTCTGGAGCAGCTCCTTTTCCAGGCGATCCTTGTCCCGCAGCCTTTCGTCGAGCACCCGGTCGGCCTTGCGGAAAAGAAAAAAGATCAAGCCATAAAGGGCCGCCGAGCCCATGAACGTGGTCAGGATGATGAGCCGCTGCAAGTGCAGCACGGTCTCGTAATCGCTGGTGATATCCTGGGTCAGTTCGAGAATGCCCAGAAGCGGCCCGGGCTGGTCCCGAAACCGCAGATCGCGTTCGGCCCTCAGGGGATAGACCGTGCGCAGCACCACGTCCCCGTCCTCGAGATTGATGCCCACAAGCACATCCCAGATGCTCAGGGAGTTCTGCAGCTCAAAGCTGATCTTGCCGTTCTCTATCGCCGCCTGCACCGCCGCCCCGCCCAGTTCGTTGTTACCGACCTGTTCGGCATCAACGCTGAAGGCAACCTCGTTCTGCTCGTCGTAGATGCGCAGATCAAGGACATGAAAGGAGTGGATGGTCGATTCGATGACCTGCTCCAGGCGCTCGTACTGATCCTTGCGTTTGAGCTCGACCCGCCCGAAGCCGAGCACCACGGGCAAGGTGAAGCGCCTGTAGATCTGATGGTTCAGGTTCTCGGCCAACAGCCTGGCAAAGGCCTGGTTTTTCTTCAGCAGTGCGCTCTTGGCGTAATTGGTCATGAAGACCGACATGAGGCTGCTTGACGCAAGAATCAGCACCAGCGTGCTGATGGACAAAAATTTTACCAGTTGGAAAGGATGGGCCGGATCAACGCGAAAGGGATTGAGCTTCATGCTTTGGCCGAGGTCAAAAATGTGGAAGAGCGAAGGCCGGGGCTCGCGGCCCCGGGACATCCTGTGTTAGTTTCTATGACTTGCGCCGGTCAAGACAGTAGCGAATGAGGCCCCGGGTCGACGCATCGTGCCCGGCCACCGCTGCGCCGCGAAGCTCCGGCAGAATCACTCCCGCCAGTTGCTTGCCCAGCTCCACGCCCATCTGATCAAAGGAGTTGATCCCCCAGATAACGCCCTGCACGAAAATCTTGTGCTCATACATGGAGATCAGGCTGCCGAGCACGCGCGGGGTAAGGCGCTCATAGACCAGAGAGTTGCTTGGTCGGTTGCCGGGAAATGTCTTGTGCGGGGCCAGTGCCGCCCTGGCTGCAGGCTCAAGGTTCGCCAACTCCGCTTCGGCCTCGGCCAGGGTGCGACCGCGCATGAGGGCCTCGGTCTGGGCCAGAAAATTGGCCAGCAGAATGGTGTGATGCTCGCCAACCTCGTGCAGCGGATTGACCGCGACCAGAAAATCGCAGGGGACGACAGTCGTGCCCTGATGCAAAAGCTGGTAAAAGGCGTGCTGGCCGTTGGTGCCGGGTTCGCCCCACAGGATCGGGCCCGTGGCGTGGGTCACGGGCTGTCCATCCCGGTTCACGCCCTTGCCGTTGCTCTCCATGTCCGCCTGCTGCAAATACGCAGGCAACAGCGCCAGATACTGATCATAGGGCAGCACGGCGTGGGCCTCAAGACCTTGAAAATTGCGGTACCACACGCCCAAAAGCGCCAGCAGCACCGGGATGTTCTGTTCAAAGGACGTTGTGCGAAAATGCCTGTCCATATCCCTGGCGCCGGCCAGAAGTTCGCGGAAATTCTCCATGCCCACGGCCAGGGCGATGGACATGCCGATACAGGACCACAGGGAGTAGCGCCCTCCGACCCAGTCCCAGAAGGCGAACATGTTGGCTGGGTCGATGCCGAAGTCTTTGACTGCGGGCTCATTGGTGGACAGGGCCACAAAATGCCGGGCCACGTCTGTCTGCGCCGCACCGCTGCGCAGAAACCAGTCGCGGGCGGTGTGCGCGTTGGTCAGGGTCTCCTGGGTGGTGAAGGTCTTGGAGGCGATGATGAAAAGCGTGCTCTCGGGACGAACCTTGCCCAGCACCTGAGCGATGTGCGTGCCGTCGATGTTGGACACGAAATGAAAGTTCAGGTCGGGCTGGCGATAGTAGTCAAGAGCCGCCGTGACCATGCGCGGCCCCAGATCCGACCCCCCAATCCCGATATTGACCACGTCCGTTATCCGCTCGCCGGTAAAGCCTTTCCATTCCCCGGAGCGGACCCTGGCCGTGAAGACCTCCATCTGGTCCAATACGCCCTGCACCTGTTCCACCACGTTTATCCCGTCAACGAGAATGGGCTGGGCCGCATCCGCCCGCAGAGCCACGTGCAGTACGGCCCGATCCTCAGTGGTGTTGATCCGCCGCCCGGAAAACATGGCCTCTATCTGCCCGGCCACGTCGACCTCGCCAGCCAGGTCAATCAGCAGGTTCATGGTCTTGTCCGTGATCCTGTTCTTGGAATAATCCAGAAAAAGACCGGCGCCTTTTGCCGAAAAACGGTCGAAACGGCCCGGATCGCGCTCGAAAAGCTCCCGCATGGGGGCTAGGCCCGAGACGTGTTCACGAAGAGCTTTCCAAGAGGCGGACTGGTCTATCACGGAATACCTCCGGTCATTTTTTCAAACTGTGCAGAACCTGGCCGATCCTGTCCAGGCAGCCGGACAGGGTTTCGTCATCGAGCGCATAGGAAATACGGACGCAGCGATCATCACCAAAGGCCGCGCCAGGCACCAGGGCCACGCCGGCCTTGTCCAGCAAGAGCCCGCACAGGGCCGTGGAATCCGGCACTTCGGGAGTGTAGTACCAGTCCAGCTGCGGAAAAAGATAGAACGCTCCGGCCGGCTCCGGGCAAACCACATGCCCCCAGGCACGGATCATGGACAGGCCAAGATCGCGGCGACGCACAAAGGCTTCGCGCATGGGGGTCAGACATTCCCACCCCCCGGTCAGGGCCGCCAGGGCCGCCTTCTGGGCGATGGAGCAGATGTTGGACGTGGACTGGCCCTGAATCTTGGTCATGGCTTTGATCAGGTCTGCATGCGCCAGGGTGTAGCCCACACGCCAGCCGGTCATGGCGAAGCTCTTGGCCAGGCCATTGGCCACTGCAAAATTTTCAGGGTAACGCTGCCACCAGGGTGCCAGAGACGCAGGCCCCGCCGGAGCGTAAACAAGCTGGTCGTAAATTTCATCGGAGATGACAAAGACGCCCTTGTCCACGGCCCAGGCAGCTATGGCATCAAGCTGCGCCTGGGTGTAATGACAGCCAGTGGGATTGGACGGCGTGTTCATGACCAGGCACCGGGTGCGCGGAGTGCGCACTGCCTCCAGCTGCTCGACGCTGACCAGAAAATTGTTCTGCGGTTCCGTGGTCACGAAAACCGACACGCCGTCGGCCAGTTGCACCAGCGCCGGATAGCTGACCCAGTACGGCGCGGGGATGATGACCTCGTCGCCCGGATCAAGCAAAACCTGGAACAGATTGTAGAGGCTCTGTTTGCCGCCGTTGGTCACGACCACATTTTCCATGGCCGCGTCCACGCCGTAAAAAGTCTTGAAATACCCGGCCACGGCCGAGCGCAGCTCGGGGATGCCCGGTACGGGGGTGTAGCGGGTAAAACCCTCGTCCATGGCGGCCTTGGCGGCGTCGCAGACATGCTCGGGCGTGCGGAAATCGGGTTCGCCCACGGCCAGGCTGACAATCTGCCGCCCTGCGGCGCGCAGCTCCTGGGCCTTGGTGTTGATGGTCAGGGTCGCGGAAGGCTTGATCCTGGTAATGCGTTGCGCCAGCTTCATTGTCGGGGTGTCTCCGTAAGGACGATTGATGTGAATGAAGGTCAGATTACCGCGTTGGCTATATGATCTTCCATCGCGATTTCCAGTTCCGCCAGGACGATGTCGGACAATCCCAGAATCCCTGCCTCGCTGCTGGTGACCAGAATCAGGTCGGGGTCCTGACGCAGGCCGATGCCAAGCTTCCTGCACACAAGATTGGCCAGTCGAACCAGAACCAGCAGGGTGTTGCCATGATCATAATTCCGGCGATGATGGTCACGGCATACGTGGCAGTAGGATTCGGGCAGATTCCATTTTTCGAGCAACAAAAAACCGCATTCGGGATGCATGGTGTCGACGAATTCATCGGCTGCAGTCTTGGTGATGCGGGGGGCATCCTTGTCTTTCTCGCCCACGGAAACCAGGGCTTTCAAAACCAGAAGCTTGCCCACATCGTGGATAAGCCCGGCGATGAAGGCCTCGGGGACGAGATCTACGTGGTCGCAACGCCTGGCCAGCCACTGGGCGCCAAAAGCGCAGGCCACGGAATGTTTCCACAGGGCGGCCGTATATTGCTGCACGAACGGGTTGCGAGAGCTGTAGTTCTTGCGCTGCGTGGTCATCATCACGCTGTTGACCACCTCGCGCAGACCGATGCGGACCACGGCATCCTGAATCCGGCTGACCTTCTTGATGCCGCGAAAAAAGGAGGAATTGGCGACTTTGAGCACTTCCGCCGCAAGCACCTGATCCTGTACGATGTAGCTGATGACCTTGTCGGTGTCGGGGTCGGCCTTGGTCGCTTCCTGGTGCACCAGCAGGGCCGTGCGGTCAAAAACAGGCAGATCGCTGCCGGGTTCATCCAGAAACTCCCGCACGCGGTCATGAATAGAGGCAATTTCAAACATTCCTAGACTCCGAGTATCCGTCGCAATTCGGCCAGAGGCCTGGGTTTCTGGACTCTGGGCAAGGTCCTAAGGACCTCTTCCACCGTGGTCATTCCAATTGCCGCCTTGGTGATCCCGTCTTCCATCAGGGAGATCATGCCGGCCTTTTCCACACTGATTACGCGCAGCTCATGAGTCGTCTTGCGCTGCAAGACCGCGTCCCGGATAAAGACTTCCGGGATGAGCATCTCGTACACGGCCAGGCGGCCCTTGTACCCGCTGTGCCTGCATTCCGCGCATCCCCGCCCCTTGCGGAACTCGGCTCCGGCCAGATCGCCGTAGGTGCAGCCCATCCGCCTGAGCTGGCTCAGGTCGGGCTGATAGGGAACCGCACAATGCGGGCAGACCCGGCGCACCAGTCGCTGGGACAGGATGCAGGACAGGGTCGAGGAAACCAGAAACGGCTCGATTTCCATATCCAGCAAACGGACCAGGGCGCCGATGCTGTCCTCGGTATGGAAGGTCGTCAGAACCTTGTGTCCGGTCAGGGCGGTCTGAATGCACATCTCCGCCGAAAAAGTGTCGCGCACCTCGCCGATGACCACGATATCCGGATCCTGGCGCACGATGTGCTTCAACGTCTCCTCGAAGGTCAGGCCGATGGAGGGCATGATGGAGCATTGTCCGATCCCGCGCACCTTGTATTCGACCGGATCCTCGGCCGTAATGATGCTCACTTCGGGCCGGTTCAGGTAGTTGATGCAGCTGTACACCGTGGTCGACTTGCCGGAGCCCGTGGGCCCGGTGACCATGATCACTCCCGAGGGCGCGTCCAGGGCTTCGTCCATGAACCGGCTGAGCATGCCCGGAAGCATTCCCAGTTCGTGCATGGGCAACAGCTCTTCCTGATTCTTCAAAAGGCGCATGACTATCTGTTCGCCGTACACCGTGACGTAAAAGGACATGCGCAGGTCGATCTGCACGCCCATGTGATTGAAAATGAGCCGCCCGTCCTGATGCCGCCTCTTCTCCGCAATGTCCGCGCCGCACATGATCTTGAAACGGCTGACCAGCGGAGCCACGGCACCGATGGGATAATCGCGGAAGTGGACCATGACGCCGTCTTCGCGAAAGCGGACCCGCAACCGGTCGGCCATGGGCTCGACATGAATGTCGCTGGCACCGCGTTTGAACGCGGCCAGCACGATGGAATTGGCGATCTCGACGATGTTCAGGCGGTTCAGGTCCGCCCCGTTGCCGATGCGCAGTTCCTCCTTGCGCTTGCTCAGCACATCGTCAAGCTGACCGACCCGCGTGATGCAGACGACAATGTTCTTTCCGAAATAGTCCCGCGCCGCGTCCAGGCTGCGCGGATCCAGCGGGTCAACAAAGGCGATGCGCACCGAGCCATCGGGCTGCATGTCAAAAGGAACAAAGCGGTACTGCTCGTAGTATTCCACGGGACCGCGATTCATCAGCCCAGGGTCCGGCTCCTTGGCCGTAAGCTCCAGGATCGGCAATCCGAGCTGCATGGCCAGTATTTCCGTCAGTTTCTCGTCCGCCAGAAATTTATGCTGGATGAGGATGTCACCCAGCTTCTGCTGCCGCCCGCCCTGCAGCTGCAGGTCCAGGGCGCGGTTGAGTTCCTCGTCCGTCAAGAAGCCCAGACCGTTCAGCAGGTCGCCGATGCGAAGTTCGCCCTGATTGCGCCGGACTGTCTGGCGGATCGTTTCATCGGTAACGTATCCGAGCTCCCGCACAACCTCGCACAGGGGCTTGCTCATGTGCAGCTTGGAGGAAACCCGCCGCGCATATTGCGCCTGCTGGATCGTCAGGTGCCCTTCGCGGATCAAAAGCTTGACAATGGGATTGAGAATCTCTTCGTTTCCCGTGCCGTTACCGTTGCCGGTATCAAGATCAAGATCCTGGGTCATGCATGCCTCCGCAAAGGATCAATGCAGCAGGTAAAAACCGAGTTCCTTGTCATACTCACTCCTGGAAAACTTGGCGCCAATGACCCCGCTGCGGATATTGCGGACCGAGGCCGTTCGCTGGATAAAATTGTGCGGCGGAGAATCGAGACGAAACCGCACCGTAATCACGTCGCCGATCTGCAGGACCTCCCGATCCTCTTCCGAGGGCGATTCGAGAGAAAAGGACAAACCGCTCAAGGACAGGTCGCGCACCTTTATCTCCAGATCCTTTTCGGTTCTGTGCATGCGGCACCAGCCAACCAGCGACACGGTCCTGCGATAGTACTCCCTGAATTCGACCAGCATGGTCATGCTTTCGCCGCAGCGGCACCGGATCTTGATGCGGCTGTCACGATTCCGGTAGGCCGAGGCATCAAAATTGGTGGCGAAACCGCAATGGGGACAATGAAAGACGGCTTTGCCCTGTTTGTCGGCGTAAACTTTTAACATGGCCTTCCTTGAGGACATTTTCGGCATCTTGAAAAACTGAACAAAAAGAACGCTACGGCGTCGGATTCGCCATGTAAAGCTATATGGAAGGCCCCCCTTTTTCGCAAAAAAATCCCCGACCTTTATACAAGTCAGGGATTTTTGATCAGCAGGCGACGAATTTCTTCCAACTCGCGCCGAATTGCGTCCAGCGGGGCTCGCACTGACGCCGCGCCTTCGAGTTTTTGGCGTGCACCCTTGATGGTCAATTTTTCAACATACAAAAGATGGCGAATCTGCTCCAGAACCCGAACATGCTCCTCTGTGTAATAACGCTGCCCCTTGGAGGTCCTGGCTGCCGTCAACTGGGGGAACTCCTCCTCCCAGAATCGCAGCACATAGGGCTCCACGCCAAGCCGCCGGGCAACCTGTCCAATGCGCAAGCGCTTTTCGGTGTCGGGCGTAACGGGTTTGAGCACGTTCCCTCCTGGCCCGCGAAGCCTGTCAGGAAAAACGGACAGACAACCTCTCGACCAGATGTTGACCAATGCGAAGATTGATTTTTTCCACTTCCTTGTCTTTCAGGGTGCGCTCTGCGTGACGGTACACAAAACGGTAGGTCAGATTGCGTTCTGCACTCCCTTGCGGAGCATAGACATCGACCAGAAAGACATCCGTAAGCAGCGGTTCCTGCATTTCCCTGACCGTATCAACTACAGCGCCGATTGCAAGGCTCTCGGGCGCAACCAGGGTCATGTCCCGGCGAACCACCGGAAATTTGGGAATCGCCTTGAACGCAACGCTCAGACGCAGTCCCATGAGCAGGTCAAGGTCGAGATCCGCGTACCAGACTTCTCCACGCGCCTGGTAGACGTCGGCCAGATCCTCACGGATCATGCCGACCCGGCCCACGACCGCATCTTTGGCACGCACCAGAATCTCAGGAGCAAGGTATGCATGCTCTCCGCCGCGCTCAAAGCTTGCGGCCCCCACTCCCAGGGTCAGCAGAAGGTGCTCCACCAGCCCCTTGATGTCCGCATATCCGAAGCGGCCTTCGGGGTAGGGGTAGCGGGCGGGAAAACGGCCGCCATGCAGCAGGATGCCAAGGCGGTTGTTTTCCCGGGTCAGGGTGTCGCTGGCCGGATCCTGCACAAAGGAATGCGCGACCTCGAAGATGCGGATGCGGGTGTTGTCCTGGCTCATGTTCTGGCGCAGCGAACCCAGCATGCCCGGAGCCAGCTCCGTGCGCAGGACGTTCATTTCCTCGCTCAGCGGGTTGAAAATGTTCACCCGGCCTTCAAGAGGCAGTCCGCAGCGGTCCAGATCCGCAGTGCCGACGAAGCTGTAGTTCACGACCTCCGAGAGGCCCACGCCCCGTCCCCAGTCCTTGACCTGGCCCAGAAACGCAAAGGTGGGATCGGCCTTGTCCAGATCGGCAAGGCTCTTCTTGACCGTAGGCAGCACCGCCTCGATGCGGTCCATCCCGTACACGCGGGCAACCTCTTCGATGAGATCGACCTCACGCTCAAGGTCCAGTCTGAAGGACGGCGCCGTGACCTGCCAGGGCTCATCGCCCGCGACAACGCAACCGAGGCGGGTCAGGGTTTCGCGGCAGAATTCGGGAGCCATCTGGACCCCCAGAAGCTTTGTGGCCTTGGCCGGAGTGAAGGAAATGACCTTGGGCGTGAAAGGCCGGGGCTCGGCCTTGGCCACCCCGGGAGCGACCGCGCCGCCGGACACGGCGGCCATGAGGCTTGCGGCCCGGTTCATGGCGTGCGTGTTCCCGATCTGATCCACGCCGCGCTCGAAGCGGTAGGAGGCGTCGCTGGAAAGTCCCAGACGCCGGGCCGTCTTGCGGATGGACGCCGGATCAAAGACCGCGCTCTCGAGCAGCACCGTGGTGCTTCCTTCGCCGATCTCGGAATTGGCCCCGCCCATGACGCCGGCCAGGGCGACAGGCTGCTCGTCATCCCAGATGAGCACGTCCTTTTCGGTCAGGAGCCGATCCTGGCCGTCGAGGGTGGTCAGGGTCATGCCCTCCTCGGCCCGCTCAACGCGGATGCGGTTTCCGCGCAGCAGGTCCCGGTCAAAGGCATGCAGGGGCTGGCCGCACTCCATCATCACGTAGTTGGTCACGTCGACGATATTGTTGATCGGACGCAGGCCCACGGCCAGGAGGCGATACCTGAGCCAGTCGGGGCTGGGCGCGATCTTGATGTCCCGGATCAGGCGCGCCTGGTACAGCGGGCACAGCTCGGCATCGGGCTCGATGGCGAACCCCGAAAAAGGCTCCCCGCTCTCGACCAGCTCGGCCTGCGGGATTGTCAGCGGGAGGCCGAAGGCCGCCGCCACTTCCCGGGCCAACCCAAGAACCGAAAGACAGTCCGCGCGGTTGGGAGTGATGCTCACGTCCAGCACGACCTGATCCAGGCCCAAAGCCTCGCAGATCGGCGTGCCGGGGACGAGGCCCTGGTCCAGGACCATGATGCCTTCGTGACCGTCGCCCAGGTTCAGTTCGCGCTCGGAGCAGATCATGCCGCAGGACGGCTGGCCGCGCAGTTTGGCCTTCTTGATCAGAAGGCCGCCGGGCATGGTCGTGCCCACCGGTGCGACTGGCACCTTCTGGCCGGCGGCAACGTTGGGGGCACCGCAGACGATGTCGAGGATCTCGCCCGTGCCAATGTCCACCCTGCAGACCGAAAGATGATCCGAAGACGGATGCGGTGCTCTCTCAAGAACATGGCCGACCACGATCTTCTCCAGCGCGGCAAAGGGATTTGCGATCTCCTCCACCTCCAGACCGAGCATGGTCAACCTGTCACCCAACGCCTTGACGTCCCCTTCGTAGGGCACGAATTCCCGCAACCAGTTCAAGCTTAACAGCATGGCAAAACCTTATGTCCGCTCAGGCGAATTGCCGGAGGAACCGCAGATCGTTCTCGAAAAACATGCGCAGATCGCCGATGCCGTACTTGAGCATGGCGATGCGCTCGACACCCAGACCGAAGGCGAAGCCCGTGTAGATTTCCGGGTCGTATCCGACTTTGAGGAACACGGCCGGGTCGACCATGCCGCATCCGAGAATCTCCACCCAGCCCGTCTCCTTGCAGACACGGCAGGGTTCGCCGTTAACCTTGCCCTTGCCGCCACAGATCACGCAGCTGATGTCCACTTCGGCGCTGGGCTCGGTAAAGGGAAAAAAGCTCGGACGGAAACGGACCCTGGTATCGTGCCCGAACACGTTCTGCACGAAGGCGGTCAGGATTCCGCGCAGGTCGGCCATGGTCACGTGCGTGTCCACCAGCAAACCTTCGACCTGATGAAACATGGGGGTGTGGGTGATGTCCGAGTCCCGGCGATAGACCTTGCCGGGCGCAATGACGCCGAGGGGCGGCTTGCGTGCCAGCATGGTCCGCACCTGCAACGGCGAGGTGTGGGTGCGCAGCAGGATCGAATCCGAAATGTAGAGGGTGTCCTGCATGTCGCGGGCGGGATGCTCGGGGGGAAGGTTGAGCGCTTCGAAATTGTTGAAGTCGTTCTCCACTTCCGGTCCGGACACGACCTCGAACCCGAGGCTCGTGAACACCGCGCAGATTTCACGGGTGACCAGGGTCACCGGATGCAGCGAACCCAGATCAGGCTGCCAGGACGGGACCGAGGCATCAAAAGCGCCCAGGGCCTGCTCTCTCGCGCGTGACTTCAGGGCGGCGACCTGTTCTTCCCAGAGGGTCGTCATGGCGACCTTGACCTGATTGGCGGCCTTGCCTGCGGCCGGGCGGTCTTCGGGACCCAGCGCGGTCAAACCGGACATCAGATCGGCCAGGAGGCCCTTGCGCCCGAGAAAACGGACACGCAGCTCCTCCAACTCTTCCAATGAAGAAGCCTGGCCCAGGGCTTCATTGAGCTCCGGGACCAGGCTTTCAAGCTTGCGAATAATATCGTTAGCCACTAGTTCGCCTTGGATTTTACCATTTGGCACAGCGCGGCAAAGGCGTCTTTTTCATAGACAGCCATGTCGGCCAGGGCCTTCCGGTTAAGATTGATTTCGGCGAGCTTCAAACCATGCATGAAACGGTTGTAGGTCAAGCCGTATTCACGCACGCCGGCGTTGATGCGCACGATCCACAGTCTCCGAAAGGCACGCTTCTTCTGCTTTCTGTCGCGGTAAGCGAAGCACAAGGCGCGTTCAACGGTTTCTCGGGCGGTGCGGTACAGCTTGCTGCGTGAGCCGCGATAGCCCTTGGCCAGGGCCAAGTACTTCTTGTGCCTTCTGTGGGCTGTCTTTCCTCTTTTTACTCTCATGATCTTCTCCTTTCGCAATCAGGTATAGTGGGAAATGACTATACGCTGAGTCGTTCCGTCCCGGCACAATACCGGAACTAGAAAATGTACGGTACCAGACGGCGAATCGCGCCGACACAGGACTGGGCAGTCATGGTGGACTGACGCAGGTGTCTTTTGCGCTTCGCGGATTTCTTGGTCAGGATGTGGCGCATGTTGGCGCGGCTTCTTTTAACCTTGCCCGTGCCCGTGACCTGAAAACGCTTGGCCGCACTTCTGTTGGTTTTCACCTTTGACATAATTCCTCCTCAAACAGACTTGAATGGCCGCGTGAGCGACCGGCAATACTGCTCCCTCCCGCCAATGTGGCGGGAAATTTTTCATAAATAGGCGGCAGAGGGAGCTTATTTCTTGGGAAGCCCTGCCAGCAGGAGAAACATGGTCCGGCCTTCGACTCGGGAGGTCTGCTCAACCTTGGCGACGTCGGAAACCATTTCCACGATCCGGTCCAGAATGACCTGCCCTCGATCCTTGTGCGCCATTTCTCGGCCACGGAAAAACACTGTCACCTTGCAGCGATCTCCGTCCTCGATGAACCTGCGGATATGCTTGATCTTGGTCATCAAGTCATGATCGTCGGTGTGCGGACGGAATTTGATTTCCTTGACCTGGATCTGGGTCTGACGCTTCTTGGCTTCCTGTGACTTTTTCTTTTCCTCGTAGAGGTACTTGCCGTAGTCCATAATTTTACAGACCGGCGGCTTGGCGTTGGGCGCCACTTCAACCAGATCAAGTCCCTTTCCTTCGGCCTGTTCCAAGGCCTCGGGCACGGTCATGATCCCCAGCTGATTCCCATCATCTCCAACAACCCGGATTTCCTTGGCCCTGATTTGCTTGTTCCGGCGGGCCTTAGCAGCTGAAAGAATATCTCATTCCTCCATGTTTAAATGGTTTTTCGCATTCCTGCCGCAATAGGTCGACAAATGCATCAATGGGCATGGCGCCCAGATTGTTGCCGCCCAGCATGCGCACGTTGACGCAGGCCTGCTCGACTTCCTGATCCCCGATGACCAGCGCGTATGGAATCTTTTCCATCTGCGCCTCGCGCACCTTGTATCCCAGCTTCTCGTTGCGCAGATCGACCTCCACACGCACTCCCGCCCGCTGCAACGCGTCCTGGCAATTGCGGGCGAATTCGTTGTGGTTGTCGGTCACTGTCAAAATGCGGGCCTGGACAGGTGCAAGCCATGCCGGAAAAGCTCCGGCGAAATGTTCGGTCAGGATACCGATAAAACGCTCAACAGAACCCATGATGGCGCGATGCACCATGACAGGCCTGTGCCGCTCGCCATCCTCGCCCACGTATAACAAGTCAAAACGATCCGGCAAGGTGAAATCGACCTGGATGGTCGAACACTGCCACTGTCTGCCGAGGCAGTCACGCAATTTCACATCGATCTTGGGACCGTAGAAGGCGCCGTCGCCCTCGTTGATTGTATACGGCAGTTCCATCTGGCCCATGGCGTCCATGAGTGCGGCAGTGGCCCGCTCCCAGTCCTCGTCGGAGCCGATGGACTTCTCGGGACGGGTGCTGATCTCCATGGAATATTCGAAGCCAAAGACGCCCATGAGATCCTGAATCCAGGTCATGACGCCCTTGATCTCGTCCAGAAGCTGGTCCGGGCGGCAGATGATGTGCGCGTCGTCCTGAGTGAACTGGCGGACGCGCATCAGGCCATGCAGGACGCCGGACAGCTCGTGGCGATGCACCACGCCGAACTCGAACAGGCGGACAGGCAGATCGCGGTAACTGCGCTGGCTGGTATTGTAGATGAGCATGTGCGCCACGCAGTTCATGGGCTTGACCCCGTAAGGCACCTCGTCGATCTCCGTGAAATACATGTTTTCACGGTAGTTGGCGTAGTGGCCGGAGGTCTCCCACAGGTCGCGCTTCAAAATCTGGGGTGTGCGTACGATGCCGTAGCCGCGGCGGATCATTTCCTTGTTCACGAAATCTTCGAGAATGGTCCGCAACAGGCCGCCCTTGGGATGCCAGTAGGCCATGCCCGCGCCGCCGCGTTCGTGGAAGCTGAACAGGTCGAGCTGGGGTCCGAGCTTGCGGTGGTCGCGCTTCTTGGCCTCTTCGATCATGGCCAGATGGGCTTTTAATTCCTTGGGCGTGGCGAAGGCCGTTCCGTAGATGCGCTGCAGCATGGGGCGGTTTGAATCCCCGCGCCAGTAAGCGCCGGCCACGGAGGTCAACTTCACGGCCTGCAGAAAACCGGTGGACGGCAGGTGCGGTCCGCGGCAGAGGTCCACGAAATTGCCGTGGCGATAGAGGGAAACCTGGTCTGCGCCAAGGTCATCGATGATTTCGAGCTTGTATGTTTCGCCCATGGAGGCAAAAAGTTCCCGGGCCTCGGCAGCGCTCATCTCCTCGCGGGTGAAGGGCTGGTTCGCGGCCACGGATGCGGCCATGCGCTCCTCGATCTTTTCCAGATCCTCGGGAGTGAAGGGACGCTCGAAATCGAAATCGTAGTAGAAACCGTTCTCGACGTCGGGACCAATGGTCACCTTGGCGGAGGGGAACAGCTCCTTGACGGCTTCGGCCATGACATGGGCCGCACTGTGGCGCAGCACGGTCAGACCCTGGGCGGAATCCAGAAACACGGGCTCCATGACGGTGGTTCCGGCAGGCACCGGGCGAGTCAGATCGAGCAGCGCGCCGTCGCAAGCGCAGGCTACCGCTGCCTTCATCTTCTTGCCGGAGAGGACCGCGCGCAATACATCCGCGCAGGTCTGCCCAGCCTGAACCTCTACGTCCTGACCTTGTATCTGAACCATAATGCCCTGCCTCACAAACACGATAGGGAGGCTGTGCCTCCCTATGAGTTCTTTTTTGGTAGGCGCGAGGAGGGTCGAACTCCTGACCCCTTGCACGTCAAGCAAGTGCTCTCCCACTGAGCTACGCACCTAAATGGAGAGCCGCATATATCTTCGCTTTTCGACTCCTGTCAATATCTCTTTTGCATGTTGTGCAATTTTTTTGAAACTTCTCCCCAAACCCCGCTCCTCCGCGCTGCGGCCATCACCTCGCGCCCGCGTCGGCAAAGACCGGCCCGCACCTTTCCATAACATATATAATGCTCAACATTCAGACCCCGCCGGGGCGACCGGGCAAAGCAGGGGGCTAGCCTTTGCATTCCCCCCGATTTCAGCTATCGCCCATGATATCCACCACCTCTCCAACACGGCGCGCACAGTGAAAGACACCACACCCTGCATTCTCATCGTCGATGACGAGCCACTGAACATCAGGCTCCTTGATATCGTCCTCAAAAAAAACGGATACCGCACCCTGTCCTGCACCAGCGGCCCCGAGGCCCGGGCCCTGGCCGCCGAGCACTCCCCTGACCTCATCCTGCTCGACGTGCTGATGCCCGGCGAAGACGGATACGCCACATGCGAACTCCTGAAGCAGCAATCGCTGACCTCCGAAATCCCGATCATCTTCATTTCCGCCCTGACGGATACGTCGAGCAAGGTCCGGGGACTGGAAGTGGGCGGGGTCGATTTCATCTCCAAGCCTTTCGAAAAAGCCGAGGTTTTGGCCAGAGTCAAGGTGCACCTGAAGCTGCGCTTCACCTACCGCGCCCTCATCGAGGCCCAGGCCCAAAGGCTGGCCCAGGTGCAGGACGCGCAGCAGGCCCTCCTGGTCCTGCCGTCCGAGCTGCCCGAGGCGGGATTTGCGGTCCGTTTCGAGCCGGTCCTCGAGGCGGGCGGAGATTTCTATGACGTGCTCCATGTCGGCGGAACGACCTTCGACTACGTCGTGGCCGATGTCAGCGGACACGACCTCGGCACATCCTACATCACCTCGGCCCTGAAAGCCCTGCTCAGCCAGAACTGCAATCTGGTCACCTCCCCGACGGAGAGCCTGACCATGATCAACAGCGTCCTCTGCCGCATCCTGACCGGCGGCACCCACATCACGGCCGGTTTCGCACGCCTGAACCGCGAACAGCGGATCCTGCGCTACGCCAATGCCGGACACCCCTCGCCCGTGCTGGTTCGCGCCGGAGGGGGCGTTGAAATTCCGCAACCATCCGGGGACATTCTGGGCGTCTTCGACTCCGTCTGGTTCGAGGTCCTTGAGATTGCGGTCCAACCCGGCGACCGGCTTTTCATGTACACGGATGGCCTCATCGAGGGTTTCGGGGACAGGAAGATGACGCGCGAGGAAGGGCAGGCCCGGCTCAGCGCGGTCTG
>JAWLHW010000032.1:0-17041 GCA_041690155.1 Desulfomicrobium sp.
GCCTTGCGGCTGAGCTTGATGCGTCCGGAAGGCTCGATGTCGATGACCCTGACGCGGATGGCGTCGCCTTCCTGGACCACGTCCGTCACCACGTTGACGCGGTCGCGGGCCAGCTGGGAGATGTGGCACAGGCCTTCAAGACCGGGCAGGATTTCGATGAACGCTCCGAAATCCATGATCTTCTTGACGATGCCGTCGTAGTCCTTGTTCAGCTCGGCCTTCTGGTCGTAGTAAAGGACCATTTCCCGGGCCTTGGCCAGGGAGACGGAATCCGGAGCGAAGATGGATATCTTGCCGGAGTCGTCGATGTCGATATCGGCCTTGGTTGCTTCGCAGATGGCCTTGATGTTCTTGCCGCCGGGTCCGATGACTTCGCGGATCTTGTCCTGCGAAATGTGGACGATGTCCATCTGCGGAGCGAATACCGACAGTTCGCCTCTGGGCGCGGCGATGAGCGCTTCCATCTGGTCAAGGATGTTCACGCGAGCGTCCTTGGCCTGATGCAGGGCTTTCTGCATGACCTCGGCCGGGATGCCCGCGATCTTGATGTCCATCTGGATGGACGTCACGCCGTCGCGGGAACCCGCGACCTTGAAGTCCATGTCGCCAAGGTGATCTTCGTCACCGAGGATGTCGGTCAGGACCAGGTATTCGTCGCCTTCCTTGATGAGTCCCATGGCGATGCCCGCGATGGGAGTCTTGATGGGCACGCCCGCGTCCATGAGCGCCAGGGTGCCGCCGCAGACGGAAGCCATGGAGGATGATCCGTTGGATTCCATGATGTCGGAGACGACACGGATGGTGAACGGGAAGGCGTCCGGTTCGGGAAGAACAGGATTGAGGGCCCGCTCTGAAAGGGCACCATGGCCGATTTCGCGGCGTCCGGGAGCACGCAGCATGCGGGCTTCACCCACGCTGTAAGGCGGGAAATTGTAGTGCATCAGGAAACGTCTGGAGGTGTCACCGGCCAGAGTCTCAATGCGCTGCTCGTCGCGGGTGCTGCCGAGGGTGCATGTGCACAGCGCCTTGGTCTCGCCGCGCGTGAAGATGGCAGAGCCGTGGGTGCGGGGCAGAAAGCCCACTTCCATGATCAGGGGACGGACCGTGGTCAGGTCGCGGCCGTCGATGCGGATCTTGTCGGTCATGATGCGCTGGCGGACGATCTTCTTCTCCAGCTTTTCCATGATCTCGCCAATGCCCCTGATTCGTTCGGGAGTCTCGGCGAATTTGGCCACCAGGGCTTCCATCAGATTCTGCTTGACCTTCTTCTTGGCATCGCGGCGATCCATCTTGCCGGGCACTGCCAGGGCTTCGGTCAGGGGCGCGGTGGCAAGTTCGGCCACGGTTTCAATCAGTTCCGTGTCCTCGGCCGGGGGAGTGACCGTGAATTTCGGGCAGCCAAGTTCCTTGCGCAGTTCTTCCTGGGCATCGAGCAGCGGCCCAAGCTGGGCGTGTCCCCAGGCGATGGCTTCGGTCATGATGTCTTCGGACAGGAACTGGGCCCCGCCTTCGACCATGACCACCGCGTCACGCGAACCGGCCAGAATCATGTTCAACTGGCTGGCGGCAAGTTCCGTGGCCGTGGGATTGAGGAGGAATTTTCCGTCGCGATAGCCCACGCGGATGGCTGCAATGGGGCCGGCGAAGGGAATCTCGGAGATGTGCAGGGCCGTGGATGCACCGAGCATGGCCAGGATGTCGGCGGAGCGCTCCTTGTCCGAAGAAATGACCGTGGCGATGACCTGGATCTCGTTGGTGCAGCCCTTGGGGAAGAGCGGGCGGATGGGGCGGTCCATGAGCCGGGAGGTCAGGGTCTCGTGCTCGCTGGGGCGGCCCACTTCACGGCGGAAGTAATTGCCTGGTACGCGGCCGGCGGAATAGAGCATCTCCTGATAGTTGCAGGTCAGGGGCAGAAAATCCACGACCCGGTCCAGGGCCTGGTGGGTGGCCGTGACCAGAACGACGGTGTCGCCCCACTGCACGGTCACGGCGCCGCTGGCCTGCAGCGCGAGCTTGCCGTGTTCGATGATGATTTCACTGTCGCCCATGGGGATGGTGCGTCTGGTAGTCTGAAAAGCTGCCATAATATGCCTCGTGATGGTTTGGGCACTCCGTCAAGGGCAGCGGCGGCGGGTTTGGTGTTTAGTGCATGGTTCAACCAGGGTTGAGCCATGCACTAAACACAAAACCGCAGGCGTGAAGCGCTGCCGGGAGTGCGGTTCAAAAAAAGGGCAGGCGGGACCCGCTGGTCCCGCCTTTAAGATGTCTACTTGCGCAGACCGAGTTTCGCGATCAGATCGCGGTAGCGCTGAACGTCCTTGTTTTTCAGGTACTTCAGAAGCTGTCTGCGTTTGCCGACGAGTTTCAGGAGACCTGTGCGGGAATGGAAGTCCTTCTTGTGACCTTTGAAGTGGTCAGTGAGGTACGTAATCCGTTGTGTTAACAGGGCTACCTGTACTTCAGGAGACCCGGTATCAGTTTCGGTTTTGCCATATTCCTTTACAACTTCAGCCTTGAGTTCAGGGGTTAAGACCACAGCCATATCCTCCGGTTATCATGTTTCTTCCACCTGACCATATCCACGTTGCGAACCAGAGCCTTCAGGCCTGCCAAAGCCCGCGCAGGATGACCCAGGACAGGACACCCGTGCGCATGCTCGCCTCCATCAGGGCCAAAGGGGCCCTGTCGGCG
The DNA here is from genome assembly GCA_041690155.1 of Desulfomicrobium sp. Lineage (GTDB taxonomy): Bacteria > Desulfobacterota > Desulfovibrionia > Desulfovibrionales > Desulfomicrobiaceae > Desulfomicrobium. Next base: position 2,692 of record JAWLHW010000032.1, read on the forward strand.
GAGAGCATGAGCGCCCGGTCCCCTTCCTGGGCCGGATAATCGGGAAAGAGGCTGGTTGGCAGCCATGCCCCGTTCTGTACCAGCGCGGTCTGCTCACGATCGAGCACGAGCTTGGGCCAGTGGGGCAGGGCATTTGTCATGGGCAGGACCAGCTCATGGAGTTGATCCCCGCTTTCCAGCACTTTTTCCAGACTATGCGCCTGGGCGAGGGTGAACGGGTGGCTTGCCTCCCGCTCCAGTTCGCTGAGCACCGCTCCGCACCCAAGTCGCATCCCCAGGCTGTGGGCCAGGGAGCGGATGTAGGTTCCTGCGGAACAGGTGACTCGAAAGCTTGTGACCGGCAGATCCAGGGACAGGACCTGCGAGTCGAAAATTGTGACATCCTTGACCTTGACCGGTACCTCTTTTCCGGCCCTGTGCAAGGCATACAGGGGCTTGCCCTGATGCTTGGCCGCAGATACCGGCGGCACTTCCTGGCTCATGGTCCCTTTCCAGCCGAGAATTTCGTCCCGCACCGTCTGCGGGTCCAGGTGATCCCAGGGTGCCTCGGAGAGAACCTTGCCCTGGACATCGTAGCTGTCCGTGGTCTGCCCCAGGATCAGGCTGCCCCGGTATGTTTTGCGGTCATCGCTCAAATACCCGGCCAGCTTGGTTCCCTGTCCGAGCAGGACTACCAGGACGCCCGTGGCCATGGGATCGAGGGTGCCGGCGTGGCCGATTTTTTTCTGCCCCAGGCGGCGCTTGATCTGATTCAGGCAATCCGCAGAGGTGGGGCCTCCCGGTTTATGCAAAACCAGCACCCCGTCAAGCTGTTTCAGCGCCGGGACACTCATGAGTTGGCCAGTTCCTCGGTCACGGCCTGGATCATGACAGCCTTGGCCTCATCCATATCCATAAGCAGGGTCCCGCCGGCAGCATTGCGATGACCGCCGCCGCCAAAGCGGAAGGCCACGGCCTGAACGTTGGTGCTGCCTTTGGAGCGCAACGAAAATTTGATGCCCTGTTCTTCCTCGCGCAAACTGATGGCCACCTGCACCCCGCTCACGTAGAGGACGGTGTTGACCAGCCCTTCGGTATCCTCGGGGCCTGTTCCTGTCTGCTCGAATAATTCGCGCGTGAAGGAGATGAGGCAGATCTGTCCGTCCGCATGCAGGCGTGCCCGTTGCAGGACTGTGCCGCGCATCTGCAGCTGGTTCAGCGTCCCGGTGGATTGTTTCTGCTCATGGAAGGGACCGGGCAAAAGACCCAGGCGCAGGATTTCGGCAGCCATTTCCAGTGTTTCGGGACGGGTGTTGTTGAAACAGAAGTCTCCGGTGTCGGAAATGAGCGCCAGGTAAACATACTCACCCAAGAGGCCCACCAGCGGAATGCCGAGTTTTCGGGCCAGCATGCCGACCATCTCGCCCACCGATGACGCGCGCTGCTCGACCCAGTTCACTGTGCCGAACATGGGATTTCCCAAGTGGTGATCGATGTTGAACACCTTCTTGGTCTTAAGCCACGGCTCGATGAGTTCTCCGGCACGCTCGGCGCTGCCGCAGTCCAGAACGATGAGATTGTCCGGCTCGTCCTTTGGCAGCTGAGTCAGGATCTCGCGTTTGGGCGCAAGCCATTCAAAGCGGCGAGGGATGCCGGATTCGTTGAACAGGACGACCTTCTTGCCCAGGGCGTCGAGGAGTTCTCCCATGGCCAGCATGGAGCCCAGAGCGTCGCCGTCCGGGGAAACATGGGCGAGGACCAGGAAGTTGTCCGCGTCCCGAAGCTGCTCAGCTATCTGTTTCAGGAGGGGCATCGTACACCATGTCCTCGAGAAAGGTGTCCCACTGGAAGCGCAAGTCCGGGATGCCGCGCAGGTTGAGCTCCTTGCTCAGCCTGGAACGCAGAAAACCCTTGGCATGGTAGAGTGCCTTGGTGATCTCCGGCTCTGCCGCGCGTCCGCGTATGTGGGTGTAGAGGACTTCAGCGATGCTGAAATCCCGGTTCAAACGCACTCCCGTGATGGTGACAAGGGCCAGGGTCGGGTCCTCGACTTCCTGAATCAGGAGCGAGGCCAGGACCTGCATGATTTGATCGCCCATCTGAATGGCGCGTCTCGAATTACTTCTTTGCATAAAAAATCAGGCTCCAAATACGTCCATGTCGGCATGAACAAGCTCGTCGGCGGTGGAAGCTTCCACCATGGCCAGGACTTTGGACAGACGGCTGTGCACGTGTGCCGTATCGTTGGAAACCGTGACCACACTAAGAACCAGTACCTGATGGGAGTCCTGGGCTTCGGTTTCGGCCACGGCCACGTTGAAGGTGTTGCGCAGCTTCTGCTTCAAGCTGTTGGCGCTTTTTCGCTTTTCCTTCAAGGAAAAAACGCCGTGCAGCCTGAATTCAAGGCGTAGGGTGCCGATGATCATGGCCTTGTACCGTTCGTGAATCCAACGTGCTGTAAAAATGAAAGGCATGGATCCCCGCCTGCGCGGGGATGACGCACGGGCCGCTCGCGTCGCTTTGGTGTCATTCCCGCGCAGGCGGGGAAAGTCAGGCAACGCGTGAAATCCATGCCATTGTTCTCAAGTCGTGAGGACCGCAGTCGATCCTCATGGCCAGCCCGAACCTAGATGGTTCGGGCTTCCTCGACCAGTTCGAAGGCTTCGATGATATCACCCATTTTGATATCGTTGAAGTTCTCAAGGCCAGCACCGCAATCGTAGCCCTTGGTCACTTCCTTGGCGTCATCCTTGAATCGCTTCAGCGAACTGAGCTTGCCGGTGTAGATGACCACGCCGTCGCGAAGCAGGCGGACGTGGGCGTTGCGCTTGAGCTTTCCATCGCTGACCATGCAGCCTGCGATATTGCCGATCTTGGGCACGCTGAACACCTGCTGCACATCGGCCTGGCCAAGGTACACTTCCTTGATGTCGGGGGAGAGCATGCCGGACATGGCCGCCTTGATGTCATCCACCAGCTTGTAGATGATGTCGTAGAAGCGGATGTCGACCTTTTCCTGCTCCGCCACTTCCTTGATCTTGGCCGTGGGGCGGATGTTGAACCCGATGATGATGGCATTGGAGGCCGATGCCAGCAGAATGTCGGACTCGGTGATGGCTCCGGCGCCGCCATGGAGGAGGTCAATCTTGATCTCGTCCGTGGACAGCTTGCGCAAGGCCTCGGAGATGGCCTCAAGGGAGCCCTGAACGTCGGCCTTCAAAAGCAGGTTCAGGTTCTGGGCCTCTTCGCCCGCCTTGGTGGCCAGGAAGCTTTCGAGGGTGACCTTGGATTCCTTGGCAAGCTCCTTGTCGCGGTGCTTGACGCGGCGATCCTCGGCGATCTTGCGGGCAACCTTCTCGTCCTTGACGATGACGAACTCGTCGCCTGCTTCGGGAATGCCCTCAAAACCCTGGATTTCCGTAGGAATGGCCGGTCCGGCGGTCTTGATCTGCCGGCCCTGGTCATTGAACATGGCGCGGACCTTGCCGCTGATCAGGCCGCACACAAAGGCGTCGCCCTGGCTGATCTGGCCTTCCTGGATGAGAATCGTGCCCACCGGACCGCGACCCTTGTCCAGCTTGGCCTCGACCACGTGGCCGCGACCGGGTTTGTCCGGATTGGCCTTGAGGTCGAGCACTTCGGCCTGCAAGAGGATGAGTTCGAGCAATTCGTCCAGGCCTTCGCGCTTCTTGGCGGATACGTGGGCGAAAATGGTGTCTCCGCCCCAGTCCTCGGGCATCAGTCCCAGTTCGGACAGCTCGCGCTTGACACGGTCCGGGTCGGCCCCTTCCTTGTCCATCTTGTTCACGGCCACGACGATGGGAACGCCTGCCGCCTTGGAGTGGCTGACGGCTTCCTTGGTCTGTTCCATGACGCCGTCATCGGCTGCCACGACCAGGACAACAATGTCCGTGACCTTGGCACCGCGGGCGCGCATGGTCGTGAACGCCTCATGGCCGGGGGTGTCCAGGAAGACAATCTCGCCCCGTGACGTGGTCACATGGTAGGCGCCGATATGCTGGGTGATGCCGCCGGCTTCGCCGTCCGCGACGCTCGTTGACCGGACCGCGTCCAGCAGGGAGGTCTTGCCGTGGTCGACATGACCCATGATGGTCACGACAGGGGGACGGGGCTTCAAGTCCTCGGCCTTGTCCGCTTCCTTGGGCATCAGGAATTCGTCTTCGAAGAAACCTGCTCTTTCCACTTCGTACTTGAATTCGGCGGCCAGGAGCAGCGCCGTGTCAAAATCCAGGGACTGGTTGATGGTGGCCATCACGCCCATGGAAAAGAGTTTTTTGATCAGGTCCTGGGCCTTGATGCCCATCTGATGGGCCAGATCCGTCAGCCTGATGGTGTCGTCGATGCGAATCTTGCGCTTGGACGCCTTGAGCGGCTGCGTGTTCTGGGCCTGGGCCCGGGCTCCGCCGGCTCTGCGTGCCTCGGCGCGCTGAGCCTTCTTGCCCTTGCCCATGGAGAATTCTTCCTTGCGGTACAGGTCGGCGGCCTCCACCGTACGACGGCCCTTCTTCTTCTTGCCGCGGCTGTCCTTGGCTCCTTCATTTTCGGGAGCGGGGCGGGGCGGAGCGCCAGGGCTGGGCGGACCGGAGGGGCGCTGCGGAGCGCTCGGACGCTGGCCACCGGGGCCGCCGGGGCCAGAGGGGCGTGCACCGGGTCCGGAGGGACGCGGGGTATAACCTGCCGGTCCCATGGGGCGAGCTGCCGGTCCCATGGGGCGGACTGGCTGGCCGTCGACACGGGTATCGGGAAATTCGACAATGGTTGGCCTGGAGATGATCTTGACCTGAACGGAGGGAGGGGCGGGCTTGGCTTTTTTGGTCTTCTTGCGTGCGCGCCCAGCTTCCTCTGATTCGCCTTCGGTTCCCGCGGCGGTTTCTGCTGCAGGCTCGCCGGGAGTCTCTGCGGGTGCCGTGACGGCTTCTTCCGCAGCGGCGTTGGCGGCATCGGTTGGTTCCGCAGCAGCAGGCTGCTCCGGGGCCTCTTCAATGGCAGCGGGAGCTTCAGTGGCCGGGGGTTCGGTGACCGGGGGTTCAGTGACCGGAGCTTCGGCCGCAGGCGCCTCTTCCACCGCAGTCTTGTCTGCCTCGGCCGCACTGCTCGGGACTTCCTCGATGATGCGCGCCGGGGTGACGATGACCGCTCGTGAAGGTTTGCGTGTCTTGGGTTTCTCCACCACTTCTTCGGGTGTTTCCGCGGCGATCTCGGCGGGTTCTTCTGCCGGGGCCTCGGTGGCCGTGACCTTGTGCCGCTTGCGCACAATGACGCCCGAGGTGGCACGCGTGTCCACGACCTGGGGCGCTGCAGGCCGGTTCTGGTGGTGATTGCGGACCTGTCCGACTTCTTCGTCGGTCAGGCTGCTCATATGGCTCTTGGCCGGGATTTTGAGTTCCCGCAATAACGTCATCAAATCCTTGCTGGAGATATCAAGCTCCGTGGCAAGGTCTCTCACCCGCAATCTAGTGGACATGCCCAACCCCCTTACATTTCTTCTGCCAGCCCTTGAATCGCTCGAATCTGTTCCGGCACGCCGCATCGCGGCAAAGATAAAAACCCCGTCCCGGTGTTTTTCCGGTGCTGTCAGCGGTCAGAGTGAGCTCTCCGTGAACAGGGCAGGTAAATCTATATAGTTCGTCTTTGGAAAAGCGCTGCCTGCAAATCACGCACATGCGTATCGGTCCTTGTGGGCAGGCAGTCTTGTCATCCGCTGAAATCATCTATGCTTCGTCTCCGTCTGCGTAATCCGCATCTTCCCCTTCGACCAAGCCTTTTACTTCCGATGGTTCGGATTCTTCCGGGGTTTCTTCCCGGTTCTGGCTGATGAGGAGGTTCAACGCTCCGCGCAGGGCGCTGATATTTTCTTCACTTACGCCCTGGATGTCGAGCAGCTGTTCGTTGGTGCAGGCGGCCATGGCTTCCAGTGAGTCGAAGCCGGCTTCAGTGAAGTCCGCAACGGAGACCTGGGCCGCGCTGGCCAGCTGTTCCAGCAGGTGGCGGTCCTTGTGCAGCTTGTTGAAGCGGCTGTTGGTGAAAATGTCGATTTTCCAGCCCAGAAGCTTGGCCGCGAGCTTGACGTTCTGGCCCTTCTTGCCGATGGCCGGGGTCAGCTGATCCTCGGGCACCACGACTTCCAGGGATTTTTCCTCGTCGTCGATGGCGATCTTGGAGATGCGCGCCGGAGACAGGGCATTGGCCGCGTAGGTGGCGATGTCAGGGCTCCAGAGCACGATGTCGATGCGCTCGCCGCGCAACTCCTGCACGATGCTGTGGATGCGCGAACCGCGGATGCCGACGCAGGCTCCGACCGGATCGACGTTGGAATCCTGGGAAAGGACCGTGACCTTGGCGCGCAGACCCGGATCGCGGGCCACACCCATGATGTTCACGGTGCCGTCGGCCACTTCCGGCACTTCGCGGCGGAAGAGTGCGGTCATGTACTCGGGATCGGAACGGGTGATGATGATCTGCGGTCCGCGTCCTTCCTTGCGCACCTCGATGATGAGTCCCTCGACCCGGTCGCCCTGACGGAAGCGTTCGCGCGGAATCTGCTTGTCCTTGGGCAGGAGGGCTTCGGTCCGTCCGAGGTTGATGATCCAGCCGGAACGGTCGCGGCGCTGGATGATGCCGCTGACGATCTCGCCCTTGCGGTTCTTGTATTCCTCGAAAATGATTTCCTGCTCGGCATCACGCATGCGCTGGATGATGACCTGCTTGGCGCTCTGGGCCGCGATGCGTCCGAGGTCCTCGACCTGCAGGCGGAATCCGATGGCGTCATCCAACTCGACGTTGGGGTCGTGCTTGACGGCGTCGGCCATGAGGATCTCCGTGTCGGTATCCTCGACCTCCTCGACCACGATCTTAAATTGGTAGACTTCGATTTCGCCGGTCTCTTCGTTGAAAGTGACCTCGATATCCATTTTGTCGCCGAATTTTTTGGTCACGGAGGCCCGAATGGCTTCTTCCAATGTGTCGATCAGCATCTCGCGGTCGATGCCCTTGTCCTTGCTGATCTGGTCGATGGCTTTTTTGAGTTCCAAATTCATGAACGTCCTCCGTTCTCCGTGCGGAAACAAACCGCCGTATTCCGAAATTTATCGTTTCTTGCCCTGATCAAAGGGCTCGTAGACGAGGTTGGCTTTGCCCACATCGTTCCAGTTCAATTCAAATGTAGCGCTGTCGTCCGATAGCGTAAACATGGGCGGTTCCGTGGAAAGCAGGCGGCCCTTGAAATTTTTTCTGCCCTCGAGCGGATTTTCCAGCCGGATGCGCACTGTCTGACCGACATAGGGCTGCATCTGCTCCACCGAGAAGAAGGGCCGCTCAAGGCCCGGCGAAGACACTTCGAGGTTGAATGCGCCGGGAATGATGTCCTCCACGTCCAGGGCCAGGCTCAGATGCTTGCTGACTTCCGAGCACTCGTCAATGCCGACGCCCTGCTCCGAGTCCAGGTAAACGCGTACGATCCTGTGCCTTCCCCCGGCCGCAAAAAGCAGCTCGATGCCCCAGACGTCGAGGTCCCGGGCCTGGCAAAGGGGAGTCACCATTTCCATGAGTCTTTTGTGTATTTCGTTTTTGTCCATTTTAAGCCTGCCGGAAAAAAAAAGGTGGACCACAAAAAGGCCCACCCCCATCAGCTACCGAATATCAGTATGACCACACACAGGAGTGGAGCGGGTGACGAGGGTCGAACTCGCGACTCCAAGCTTGGGAAGCTTGTACTCTGCCATTGAGCTACACCCGCTCTGCAACCGTTTCCCTTGCATGAGGGGGGGGATGGCAGTCAAGTGTTTTTTTCCTGGAGCCCTTGTGAACCCTGCGATTATGCATCTCAAGTGGCCTGGTATTTGCTCAATGAGCGTTACCAAGGAGGACCCCACATGCAAGACAGCAGTTATAGCGCCGTATTCGGGGCTCTTACACAGCAGCATCGGCTGGACAGCATCGCCAATAATTTGGCGAACGTGAACACGACGGGTTTCAAGAGCGAAAAACTGGCCTTCCGGGATACCTTTCGCCGCTATGCCCACGACATGATCGACCCCAACACCACCCTGAACGACAAGGTGCCCTGGCCGCAGCCCAATCTTCTGGCCCAGCCCAGGATCTCCGAGGCGGTCATCGACATGTCTCAGGGACCCATGAAGAGCACGGGCAATCCGCTCGATCTGGCCATCGCCGGGGACGGTTTTTTCCGGGTCCAGACTCCCGATGGGGAATTTCTGACCCGTCAGGGCGTGTACCATCGTTCGGCCGAAGGTTTTGTCGTGGACGCCCATGGCAATCAGCTTTTGGGCCAGGGTGGCCCCCTGCAGATACCGGAGGCGGGCACCGTGCTGGTCGATGCCGATGGCGGGTTTGCCGTTGACGGCGAGATTGTCGACATCATCGACCTGGTCCGCGTCGAGGACCCTCGCGTTCTGGAGAAGGTAGGCAATTCCCTGCTGCGCATCCGACCCGACTCTGACGCGCAGGCCCTTCCGGCCGAGGATTCCACCGTGGAGCAGGGTTTTCTGGAGGCGGCCAACGTGAACGTGGTCTCGGAGATGGTCAACATGATCGAGGCCATGCGCGCTTTCGAAGCCTACCAGAAAATGATCAGCGGCTCGTTTGAGCAGGACAAGAAGGCTATCGCAGAAGTCGGTGCCCCCAGATAAATATCCACGGGCTCGCGGCTTGATCGCGGGCAGCAAGAGGGGAGCGGGTGATCCCGCAAGGAGAAAAAGATATGATTCGCGCTTTATGGACCAGCGCCTCGGGCATGATCGCCCAGCAGCTCAATCTCGACGTAACGGCCAACAACCTGGCCAACGTGAACACCACCGGGTTCAAGAAGAACAGGGCCGAGTTCGAGGACCTCATGTACCAGAACATGAAGATCGCGGGCTCTTCCAACCAGGAAGGCGATCGGCTGCCCACGGGCATGCAGGTCGGCATGGGCGTGCGGCCCGTGTCCGTGCACAAGATCTTTTCGCAGGGTGACTTTCAGAATACGGGCAACCAGCTCGACCTGGTCATCGAAGGCGACGGATTTTTCCGCGTCGATCGCAACGGCGAGGAATCCTACACCAGGAGCGGAGCCTTCAAGCTCGACAGCGACGGGCGCATCGTGACCGACAACGGGCATCCCCTGCAGCCGGAGTTCATTGTTCCGCCCGAGACCCAGAACATCGTCGTGACCGAGGACGGTCGTCTGACCTGTGTGGACAAGGCCGGAGAGGAGATCGCCGGTACGGACATTCCGGTCTACACCTTTGTCAACCCGGCTGGCCTGAAAGCCATGGGGCGCAATCTCTATGTGCAGACCGACGGTTCCGGCGAGGCTGTGGAGAGCGTGCCCGGCGAGAACAATGCAGGCACCCTGGCCCAGGGATTTCTCGAAATGTCGAACGTGGAGATCGTGGAGGAAATGGTCAACATGATCGTGGGCCAGCGCGCCTACGAGGCCAACTCCAAGTCCATCACCACGGCCGACACGATGCTTCAGACCGCCAATCAGTTGAAGAGGTAGCCCATGCGTGTTTTTGTGGCCCTGCTCATCCTTCTGCTCTGTCCCTGTCTGGCTGTGGCCCAGGGCCGCCTGATCGTGGCCGGGGCCGTGTGCGTGGACGGGCCGGCCATCACTTTAAGCGACCTGGCCCGCGCCGAAGGCGAGGACGCCAAGGCCCTGCTGGCCGGCATTGGCGCGGTGCCCCTCCTGGCCTCACCCAAATTCGATGGAGCCAGAGCCAACCTGAATGGTCCCAGGTTGCGCGAACTGATCGTGCAGCGCTTTGGGACGGCCCTGCCTCCTATGGACGTTCCTGATCAGGTTCAGGTCCAGCGCGGCGGGCAGGTGCTCAGCACCCTGTCCATGCGGCCAGCCATCGACAAAATTTTGACGAACGCCCTGGCCCATCATGGAGGCGAAGTGGAAATCCGGGAGCATCGCATGGCGGATTATCTCTTCATCTCCGAAAAGGAGCCGGTTCAGATTCGTGTCGTTCCCGTGGGTACGCCAGCGCCAGGGCGGATCAGCCTGCGCCTGGAGGCTGTAACCGAAGATGGCCGCCAGGTGCAAAGTTTTACCGGCACGGTCTTCGCCGATGTATGGAAAACCGTGCCCTGCGCCGCCCGCGTCCTGAACAGGGGTGATGTGCTGGAGCCGGGGCTGGTGGGTTTTGCGCGCAAGAATCTGGCTTATATGGCGCGGGAGCCATGGGACGGCCGCAACCTGCCCCTGCGCATGACTGCGGCGGTGGGCGAGGGACAGGTTATCAGCGCCGACGCGGTGGAACTCATCCCCGTGGTGGCCAAGGGACAGATTTTAACCCTGGTTTATGCCGGGCAGACACTCAAATTGACCGTGCCGGTCGAAAGTCTTGAAGACGGCAGTATCGGTAACACCATCCGGGTCCGGAACATGCAGAGCCGCAGAGTGGTGGCCGCGCAGGTTGTTGACGCCGAAACAGTGCGTGTGCCGTAGGCCGGGAGGAAATATGCAGAAAAGATTTGTGATGATCACGCTGGCCGTGCTGGCCCTGACCGGATGCCGGACCACGAGCCGTCCGCCCATGCCCACGGCCGTGGTCACCCCTCCTCCGCAGGAGCGGGTATCTGAGGCCAAAAATCCGGGCTCGCTCTTTGATCCGGACGGAGCGACCATGCTCTTTACCGATGCCAGAGCCAAACGGGTCGGGGATATCCTGCTCATCAAGGTGGTCGAGACCACGCTGTCCAAGAGCACGGCTTCAACCACGGCCGACAGGGATAGTTCCATGAATCTGGGTGTGAGTGCCTATCTGGGCAAGGACAAGCTGCCGCTGATTCCCGGTGCGACCGTAGGGCCGGATTCGCTGGTCAGCGCCTCCTCCACCAGCGGATTTGAAGGTGACGGCGAAACCAAGCGTGAAAGTTCCCTCACCACCACCGTGGCGGCGAGGGTGACCCGGGTTCTGGGCGGCGGGCTCATGGAAGTGGTCGGGGCCCGTGAGACGCGAGTCAACGGCGAGACCCAGATCGTGCTGGTGCAGGGTGTGGCCAGGGATCGGGATATCGACGCCGACAACACCATCATGTCCACCAGCCTGGCCGAAGCGCGCATCGAACTTTACGGCGAGGGGGTCCTGGCCGACAAACAACGCCCCGGGTGGCTTGCGAGGATACTTGACAATGTGTGGCCATTCTAAAACCAGACGCTTCGCGTTCCTGCTTCTTGCTCTTGGCCTGTCCATCGGTCTGGCTATGCCTGCCGGAGCCGTGCGCCTCAAGGATATCGCCAGCTTCGGCGGGGTGCGCTCCAACGACCTGGTCGGCTACGGACTGGTGGTCGGCCTGTCGGGAACCGGGGACAAGAGCAGCTCGCAGTTCACTATCCAGTCCATGGCCAACATGCTTGAAAACATGGGGGTCAAGGTCGACCGGGCAGCGCTCAAGCCAAAAAACGTCGCTGCAGTCATGGTCACGGTCAAGATGCCGGCCTCGGCCAGGCCGGGGTCCAGGCTTGACGCGACAGTTTCCTCCGTGGGGGATGCGTCTTCGCTGCTGGGCGGCGTGCTGCTCATGACCCCGCTCAAAGGCATAGACGGCAGCATTTACGCCCTGAGTCAGGGCTCCCTGGCAGTGGGCGGGTTTTCAGCCGGCGGTGACGCGGCCACGGCGACCAAGAACATCACCACCGTGGGCCGCATCCCCGGCGGCGCGGTGGTCGAGCGCAGCGTGCCTTTCAGTTTCAACGAGCAAAAAGACATCACCATTCAGCTGAGCGTGGAGGATTTTTCCACGGCCAAACAGGTCGCGGACAGCCTGAACAAGGCCATCGGCGGCCAGTACGCCCATGCCCAGGACGCCTCATCCATCAGGCTCGGGGTTCCTCCCCAGTATCAGGGCAATATCGTCGCGCTCATGGCCTCTCTGGAGAATCTGGAAGTCCGGCCCGACAGCCGGGCCAAGGTGGTTGTCGATGAAAAGACCGGCACCGTCGTGCTGGGGGCCAATGTCAGCCTGTCCCGGGTTGCCGTTTCCCACGGCAACCTGAACGTGGTCGTGTCCGAGCAGCCCCAGGTTTCCCAGCCCGGAGCATTCTCCCCGGGCCAGACGGCCATTACCCCGGCCACCGAGATCGGCGTGCGCGAAGAGCAGCGTCGACTCATTCTCATGGACGGGGCTTCCATCCAGGAACTGGTTGATGGTTTGAATGCCATCGGCGCCACGCCCCGGGACCTCATTTCCATTCTGCGGACCATGAAATCGGCGGGCGCCCTGCATGCCGATCTTGAAGTCATCTAGCCAGCGGAGGCGGCATGAACGATATTATCACCACAGGCCTGCCCGAACCTGATCCGACGCAAAGTCTGCAGGAGCGCCTGCGGGACCTGCGCTCCAGGGTGCAGCCCGAAAAGGGGATGGACGAGGCCAAGCTCAAGAAAGCCTGCCAGGACTTCGAGGCCGTGTTCATTGGCCAGATCTGGAAACAGATGCGCGCTTCCGTGCCCAAGGAAGGAATGCTCCATTCCAAGGAAGAGGAGAGTTACCTGTCCATGTTTGACCAGGAGTTGTCGGTCAAGATGTCGCAAAGCGGCGGCATCGGCCTGTCCGACATGCTCTATGCGAATCTTTCAGAACGCCTGGTCAACGCCAGCCGCGACACGACCTCGACGGCGCCATTGCATCCCCTGGATCATCCGGCATCAAATCCAAGTCAGACCCGGAATCAGGCTGCGGCCGTGCAGCCGCGAACACTGGCGGCGCTTACGGCTCAGCACGAGGCCGAAATGCTGGCCCGGCGCATTGAACAGCGGTCGGATCTGTCCGGAGCGGAAAAGGCGCAGGCCGTGCCCACGGACCTGGAAGATGCCCTGCGCGTTGTGCGCATGGACGGCGAGGAAGGCCCGTAGTGCGCAAGGCCACGGGGAAATTCTTGCCGGGCGGGGCCGGGGCTTTCCGGGTCCGCATATGGGCGGGAAGGCTCTCTGGCGCAGCCTTTGGATGGCCTGATGCGTGCTGGTCGGGATTTTGCAATGATCAGAAAAAAGAAGGGTGCGCCAAGCAGGGATTTCCTGTTTCGGCCATAAGCCCCACTACCTTTCACGTGTAAGGAAGCATCATATGCAACAGATCATTCTCGGCAGTCTCATCCGTCAGGGCAAAGGCACAGAGCTCCTCTGCCAGCTTTTGCGAGAGGAATATTCCCTGCTGCGGGCAGGCGAGCCGGACAAGGTGACGGGGCTTGAGATGTGCATTCAGGACCTGATCAGGCAGCTTGTACGTGAACGTGAGGCCCTGACCACTCGCCTGCAATCGGCGGGCATGATTAATCTGGCGGTTTTCCTGGAGAGTTTGTCTGCCGCGGACAGGCGGATCTTTGAAACATGGCGGGCCAAGATCATCACGCATGAGCAGGACAGCGGGCATCTCGCATCCATCAACGCCGATCTGGCCATGGCCCTGTGGAAGCAGAGCGGGGTGCTGCTCAGCCATTTTCAGAATCAGGTCGCACCGAGGGAACGCAATACCTACTCGTCCAAGGGGACGTGGCAGGATCGCACGGCCACGGCGACTCTGGTGCGCGGGAGGCTCTGATGCCCGGCATCGCGTCCCTTTTCAACATCGGGAAGCAATCCCTTTTTGCCAACCAGGCGGCCATCGAGGTCGTCGGCAACAACATTTCGAACGCCAATACCGAGGGCTACAGCCGTCAGGCCGTACGCTTCGAGGATGGCTATTACATCAACTACACTCCGGGTCAGCTCGGAACAGGCGTCAACGCGGCCGAAGTCATCCGTTATTTCGATGAATTCACCGAGGTCCTCTACAATACCAAGAGTTCTGAGCAGCAGCGCTGGCAGAAGCTTTATGAGAATCTGCAGAACGTTGAAATGATCTTCAACGAGTCCAACGCGCAAGGAGTCAACTCGGCTCTGTCCGCGTTCTGGGCCGATTGGCAGACCCTTTCCACCAATCCCGAGGACACGAGCGTGCGTGCGGCCCTGCTCGGGCACGCATCCAATCTGGAGCAGGCCATCGGGGTCGTGCAGGGTGACCTGCAGCGGTTGCAGGGACAGACGGACGACACCATCGCGGCGGAAGTCAAGGAGATAAACACGCTCCTGATGAGCATCGCCGAGCTGAACAGTCAGATCACCGTGACCGAGGAGACTGGCAAGAATAACGCCAACGGCCTGCGCGATCAGCGTGCGACCCTGGTCCGCGATCTGGCCGAGAAGATTGACATCAATTACATCGATAACGGCCTCGGTAATGTGACGATCACCACCAAGGCCGGGCATACGCTGGTCGATGGCACCAATGCCTTCAGGCTGGCCTTTGAGTCGGCTCCTTTTTCAGCATCTCTGGACAGTGCCTCGACGTATGCGGGAAC
>JAWLHW010000033.1:0-17023 GCA_041690155.1 Desulfomicrobium sp.
CTGGCGGACGAAGAGGTTCGGGCAGGTGAAGATGTCCTGCTGCACGACCCGCACGTATTCGCTGCGGTCGATCTGCGCGCGGCTGGAGCGCACGGCAGGTCCCTTGCGGGTATTCAGGATGCGGAACTGGATTCCGGCCTGATCGGCCCATTTGCCCATCATTCCGCCCAAGGCGTCGATCTCCTTGACCATGTGCCCCTTGGCCAGGCCGCCGATGGCCGGATTGCAGGACAGGTGTCCGATGCGGTCGGCGTTGATGGTCAAAAGGAGTGTCTGCATGCCCATGTGCGCGGCCGCCATGGCTGCTTCGCACCCGGCATGGCCGGCGCCCACGACAATGATGTCAAAAGTATCGGGCACGGTCGGGATGGTCATGAGCTTATGCCTGGTCTTCGAAGAGCAGATGCGCAAATACCCGGGCGTCGGCGATGGTGGCCGTCACGGATGAATGCTCGTTGGGCTGGTGCGCCGTATGCATGAGGGTCGACCAGCACACGGCGGGAAGTCCCCGCTTGCGGAACGCGGCCGCCACGGTGCCGCCGCCGATTCCAATGACGCGTGCTTCAATTCCGCGGGTCTTTTCAAGGGCGGCGGTCAGGCGCTTTGCAGCTTCGCAATCTGCAGGAGTGGCCGGGGCGGCCTGCTCCCTGACCACGGGTGCGAAGGCGATACTCAAGCCCCGTTCGGCCTCCACCTTGTCGCAAATGAGGCGTACCTCCTGCTCGATCTCTTCCAATGGGTAGACGGGCAGCACGCGGCAGTCGAGATGAAAGACATCCTGGCCGGGGATGGTGTTCACGTTGGGAACGTTGGCTTCCATCTTCGTCGGCGCAAAGGTGGACCCGGGCGGATCGAAAAGCGGATCGCAAGCATCGAAGACAGTGTGCAGGCTGTCCAGGGCCAGAACCAGCGCCGCGGCGCCGACCAGGGAATTGACTCCGGCTTCCGGGGTGGAGGCGTGGCATTGTTTGCCCCGCACAGTGAACCTGAGCCAGAGCACGCTTTTCTCCGCGACCTCGATGGCATTTCCCTCCGGGGTCCCAAAATCAGGGATGACGATGAGATCGTCCGGGTCAAAGACCTGCGGGTGATGGTTCATGATGTATTCGATGCCATGCGTGTTGCCGGTCTCTTCGTCGGCCGCGAGCAGGATGCCCAGGGAGAGGTCGGTCCGCGCCCCCGATTTTTCAAGGGCGCGCAGCAAAAGCAGGGCGCTGACCATGCCTTGATGATTGTCTTCCACGCCCCGGCCATAAATGAGGTCGCCTTCCTGGCGCAGCACGAATGGATCGCCTTCCCACAGGGACAGATCTCCGGTGGGCACGACGTCGGTGTGGGCGATGAGCCACAGCGTGCGCCGGCTTTTGCCCGGCCGCTTGATGATCAGGCTGGGCCGGTAGCCGCATTCGACCCTGTCGTCCGGGGCCTTGATCATTTCCGTCTGGACGCCTGTGAACCGGCTTGCATACTCGGCCAGGTATTCTGCCTTGGCCTTTTCGCCCTGTCCCGCATTGGTCGGTCCGAGGGCGGGGATGGCCACAAGGTCCGTCTGCAGTCGCAGCAATTCGTCGCGACTGTTTTTCAGGAGTTCAAGTACAGAACTGAGCATGGTGGCGTCCTTCGGGGATGTGGATGACGTGAAGAGTCTCTTGTGCCCGGAATTTTGAAGAAAAAAAAGGCAGGAAAAACCTGCCTTGTACGAAGTCCGTGATGAAAGGCTTAACGGCCCTTGGCTGCGCGCTTGGAAGCCTTGAGCGGGTTGACCTTGGCCTTGCCTTTGCCGGCGGCCTTGGTGTGGGTCGAGAAATTGCACGTTCCCAGTCTCCACTTGGCGGCGGGCTGGGGATAGGTGCCGCAGAACTTGGCGCCTTCGAATTCCTTGATCCGCTCGCAGCCTTCACACTGTTCCACAATCGGGTGCATAACAACGCCGTTGACCTGAACGCCTTCGTCGGTCTTAACGGCATTACTGAAATCTACTGCCATGAGGCTCCTCCATAATTTTGTCCTGAAATGCTGCCGCGTCTTCGGCCGGTGAAAATAACGGCTTCACGCTGATCACCGGAAACTCGCTTTATTTTTCGAATCAAACATAAAAGTCAAGCCTTTTTTTCCTTTGCCGGGAGGGGCGCCTCCTTTCCCGTCCAGGATTTCAAGCGCCTTTTCCGGCATGTTCGGGGCTTTCCCGGCGTTTCCTCCACAGGCGGCGCGACTAACGAGTATCCGGATCCTCGCACAAAGAAACCAGAGCCTGCATGAGGCCCTGGTTTCTTTGCGTGATAATTTTGGCCTGATGAACCTATGAGGGCTTCTTGGGATCTTCGAGGCTTAAAAAGGACAAGTCATCGTCGCTTGATTTTCCTGAGGAATTTTCCGGAGAATCGGTTCCGAAATCAAGGAGGATTTCTGTCTCTTGGGAGGATGAGGGTTTTTTGGCCGAAGCGGATTTGGATCGAGGCTCGTCATCCAAGGGGGCGAGCATTTCTTCCAGTTCCGGAATGAACAGGTCTTCGCGTTTCGGTTTGGTCGGAGCTGGCGCTTGCGGGGGAGGCGGAGTGTCGAAGGAGGCGCTGAAGTCAAGCTCAACCATGTCTTCGGCAGGGAGTGTTTCCAGAAACAGGTCATCGTCCGGTTTGGGTGCCGGTTTTTTTTGCGCGGGAGCTGGCTCCTGGGGCGGGGCTTCGGCCATGGTAAAATCCAGATCCGGAAAATTCGAGACGTCGATGTCGGTATTTTGGCTTGCGGCTGCCGCAGAGTGCGCCGGGGGCGCTGACAAATAGTCCGTAGTGGAACCGCTCATGCTGTTTGAATGGGCATGAACCTCAACTTTTTCGGGCTTTGCCGAAGATTCAGGCGCTGCTTGTGGCGCAACTGCGTCATGTGCCAGCCAGTTGGTCCCCGAGGCAAGGATCCAGTTCAGGTAGAGAGCCTTGCGGGATTCTTCCCAGTCTGCTCCGCACTTGGGACATGCGCTGACATGATCGAAGGAATGGAATTTACATTTTTTACAGTACATGGGGTGTCCTGAATTGGCGTTGGTTTATGTTTACGCGTACCCACGTACACTGAAATGCTTCTCTTATGCAAGCTGCCTGGGCATTGATGAAAAATGAAAAAGCGTCTTTTGGGTCACGCATGGAGGGCGGTCGTTCTGTACCGGGTTTGTGTAACGGTTTTGGACGCGGAGTGGTCGTGACGGCTTCAAAAAAGAAGGAGGCGGGAGACTTTTGTTTCCCGCCTCGCATAAAACCGAGATGACTAAATACCAAATGCGATGTGATTCCGGTCTGTTCGCCTGGCCAGTTCGGGACCGGCGGTTGGTATCCATGTTGTCGTGTGACTGGAATAAACGCCTCTACAGTCTGTTACCTGTGTTACCTTGGGAGTTTCCTTCCAACGCGCCTTTCAACCAACGATTTGTTTTTGGTTTCTGACCAACGCGCCTCTTTCTTGGAATTGAAAGATGTTCCCTAGGGATGTTTACAGCCGACACGCCTGCTTAGAGGTTTTTTTCTGAGTTTCTTTCAACGCGCCTCTGCGGTACAGATTTGGTTGTCAGTTTCCAGTGAACGCCACCTTGAGACATTGGAACCATTTATGACCGCATGCGGTTGGTTCTTGATCTCAGCTAGTACTGCAAAGCCAACAAAAGTCAAGGTCTATTTTTTGCGCATCCTGTCGGCCATGATTTTGGTGGCTGCGGCGAAGATGCCGCAGACGATGCCCATGAAAAAAGCCTTGACCGGCTCATAGCCGAACCAGCTGGCGATCATGCCGATGGAGCCGCCGATGATGACCCCACGCATGACGGCATGGCTTGGAGTGTTTTCATTTGATCTGTCGCTCATTTTTCCTCGTATGCGGACCTGATTCAGGCCTTGTTTTTTGCATCCATCATGGCGTGAAGCTGATTCAGGATGCGTTTTTTGTAGAGCTGGACCACGTCTTCCTTGTTCATGATCATGTCCAGCTGCCTGGTGTGGATGAGTATGTGCCCCAGGATCTCCAAATGATTTTCGATGAATTCCTGGTCGCAGTCGTCCAGTCGGGCGAAAAGCGCATCTTCCCGGACCCTTGTCTGGAAGTTGAACTCGTCAAGTATTTCACCGACGAATCGTGCTCTGCGGACTTTACGCTGGTGATCTGCGGCACCACCCTTGAACTGAAAGCGGATGTAATTCTCTCGCGGTCTTGGCCCCGCCAGGGCCTCCACGGACGTGAAGTGATACCCGAACCTGGACTGCAGATTACAGAAGTGCTTTGAGATCATGAAATAATTTTTTTCCGAAAACTGGGAGGCCATGGCCGGCTCCAGGTTCCGGTTGGTCGCGGACTGGAAAAGCACCGACATGAAGCCTTTGCAGTCGATGCAGGGAGGACCGTCCCAGGGGTAGGCCACTATGCCCCTCCAGAGTGCAAGCATGGGGACGGAAGTGATCTTGTCCAGGGGAATCATTTTGTCGCCGGTATCGTTTAGAAATCCGTCCTCAAGGTTGATGATCCACCATTGCATGGGGACAATGGTCTTGAGCTGCTTGCTCGATCTGGGAGAAAAATTGTGATCGCGGCCGAAGCTGAACATCTCCTGCACCGATTTTTCGTGGCAGAAGCGGGTTATGTCGTGCAGCGTCTTGCAGTTGGCAGGAGTGAAGTCGAGTCCGTCGGGGTCGAGAAGACCCAGCGGTGTGATGAAGCGGTTAACATTCAGCAGAGTCTGGAAAACCGGGCTGCCCTCCATCATGTTCGGGCGCGTCGGGGCCCGGTCCAGCAATGCTTCCTGCAGCCCGGCATAAACGGCCCTGTTGTCGGCATCGAGAGTGATCTCCTGACCGGCTTCAAGGATGCCTGCTGCGGAATGAACACCGAACAGCGCGGGCACATTGAATTCGCGGGCCACGTTGGCCAGATGGCCGGCCGCGCTGCCCTGTTCGGCAATGACTCCCTGGCATCTGTTCAGGACGGCTGCCCATTTGGGCGTCGCTTCCACGCAGACCAGGATGGCCTTGTCCGGAAGCATGAGGATATCCACGTCCTTTTTGACAATATGCACAACTCCGTGGGCTGTGCCCGAACTGGCCGTCTGTCCGTCCTGGATCAGGGGTGCGCTGCCAGGCAGCAATTCCGGAGCGGCCTGGGTCTGGCGAATGTCCAGTGGGCGCGTCTGGAGCAGGAAGAGACGGTCTTCCGGGGTGTAGGCCCACTCGATATCCTGGGGGAGGCCGTAATGGCCTTCAATGCGCGCTGCCATGGCCGCGAGTTCAAGGATTTGCCAGTCATCCAGCGTTGGCTTTTCCACCAGCGCAGCATCCACCGACACTCTGCAGACTCCTTCAGTGCTGGAGCAGGCAAGGGCGGATTCCTTGCGCGGCACGGTCCGTTCAAGGATGCGTGGCGACGGGCCTTTTTCGACCAGGAAAAGGTCGGATGCGGCTGTGCCGTCGACCACGCCCTTGGCCATTCCCCAGGCGGAAGTGATCTGAAGGCGATTGTCCGCGGCGTTGAGCGGATTGGACGTGTACATGACCCCGCCCGCTTTCGAGGTGACCATGCTCAGGCATCCGACGCACATGCGTACATCGTCGTCCCTGATGCCGAGCATATAGCGGTAGGTCATGGCGTGAGCCGAGTATTTGCTGGCCACAACCTCCTTGTAGCCTTCCAGGAGGCTGTCCCGGTCCAGGTTCAAAAGTGAGCGATGCTGCCCTGCAAACGACGCGCCTGCGCTGTCCTCGCCCAGGGCGCTTGAGCGTAGCGCGACATGAACCTGCCTGCCTTCGCGCTCGCAGAGGCGATCGTAGGCGGAGAGGATGGCCTCCTCCAGTTCTTTGGGGATCTCGGCCGCGAGGATCATGCCACGGATCTTGGCACACAGCTCCAGCAGCGCGATCGGCTGATTGACGCCGCTCGGGTCCTGTTCGTCATCATCTTCGGGCTCATGGCCGGGGAGGGTGCATGACCCGAATTGAGAGGCCGAGGGATGCCCCAGTACGAGGCAGTTGATCTCGTCCCAGAGGCCGCTTTGTCGCATGAATGCCATGTAGGCTTGGGCCGTGATGGCGAATCCGGCAGGGACGGGAACCTCAAGATTGTTCCGGAGCTCGCCGAGGTTGGCCATCTTGCCGCCTACGTCGTTTACGTCCGAGGCGCTGATCTGGTCCATATCAAGGACAAGCTCCCGGCGGTGGGTGACCTCCCTGAGTTCAAGCTCCTTTTGGATCTGATCCTGAATGGTGCGCAGGGAATCGCGCAAGCCAAGATACTTTCCCGGCGCGAGAAAAAGCAGGTTCTCCACGATGTTGAAAACCTTGGTCGTGGCACCCGTGGCCCGCGAGCGGACAAAATGCATGCCGAAATGACGATGGCCCTGGGCCGCTTCCTCAAGTTCGGTCATGAAGTCCAGAGCCCCGTTGTTCGCGGACAGAAGTCTGCGGAAAGCCTGATATCTGGCCCGGAAAAGGTCTTCCTGTTCGCTATTGTGCTCGATTTGAGGGGGAGCGGAGAAGAAATTCTTGAAACGTTGGATCAGGGTCATGCATGCTCCGCGATGGCTTCGTACGGTCAGTTTCGCGCTTTTAACGCGAATGCGTTCAATATTTCTTCTGACACAGACACGCAGGGCCAGGCAACTGCTCTGTGCCTGCATTTTCCCGAGCTTGCGCCGCGACCATATGCCTCGGCAACTTTGTCGGATCGTTCGACAAGTTTTTTTTACAGGCGCTGCCTGCAAGAACAACACGTTTTCGCGTCTGAAACAGAGCCTGGATTAAGCCGCAAGGATTCTGGGAAATGGCATTGAAATCAGGATGATAATTCTATTTTGTAGCTGTTCTTGGGGCTGTCCTGGCCTTGTGTTCAGCGTGGTGGAAATACAGTAATCATATCTTGTTTTCCATACTTCAAATCCTTGCCAAGTTCTTTGCCGAGGACGTAGAAAACATGGGTCTGCAACGGACTTTTTCTGCCCGTCTTTCGGGCCGTGATGGCATGGATGATTTCCCGCCGGGAAAAATTTCGGGCATTGCAAGTCCGACTCAAGGGAGACCACGATGAGCAAGACGATTATTTTGATGAGCGCTGAAGAGATTCCATCGCAGGGTGCGCTGGCGACAATTCTTGAAGGTCAGGGTTTTTTGGTAAGGATGGCGCTGAGTGCAGAGCAGCTTTTTGAGCTGTTGCATGCAGTCGACCCCGCGGTTGTCCTGCTCGGAGAGGCCGACGGGATGGCGGCGGATGAGGTTTTGCCGCGTATCCTGGCCATGAAGCCCGGTGTCAAGGTCCTTGTCCTTGCCGGACATGGCGAAGCCAGGGCCGCGCGAAGGGCTTTCGAGGCCGGAGCGTTCGATTATCTGTGCATGCCCTGTGATGTGGATGTCCTTGTGGCCCGCATACATGACGCCGCCCGACCGGTGCCTGAAATCAAGGAGCGGGAGCGGACGATCGCCGAACTGATGATACCCATCGACGAATACACTTGCGTGCAGGCTTCAAGCACTGTCAGGGAGGGTATAGAGCGTCTGAAAATCGCGGCGGAGAATTTTATCTCCACCGGTCTGGTCATGGAATGCGGTCATCGGGCGGTGTTGGTTTTTGAGGGGGAAGAACTGGTGGGCGTGCTGAACATGCGCAACCTCATCGAGGCGCTCCGGCCGGGCTATGTCGCAGCGGCGCACGCCGCATCGAACCACGCCGTGAGATATTCAGGAATGTTCTGGCAGGGGCTTTTCAATACGCGGGTCCGCGACCTTGAGTCCAACTGCGTGCGCGACATCATGAACCCAAGGCCCCCGGTGGTGGATTGCGAAGCCAATCTGATGCAGGTGGCCGATCTTTTGTCTGAAGAGAACCGTCGTCGCGTGGCCGTCGAGCGGGACGGCAGGATTGTGGGCGTCGTTCGCGAGCAGGAGCTGTTTCACGAAATTTCCCGCCTGGTCTTGCAGCGCCCATAGCCCGCCATCCCGTCAGGTCCGCTGGTCAGGATTTGCAGGCGGCGATGATGGCTCGCATGAAAGCGGGAAGGTCATCGGGCGTGCGACTGGTGATCATGTTCTTGTCGATGACAACCTCGTGATCCTGCCATTTGGCCCCGGCGTTGACCAGGTCATCCTTGATGGCGGAGAAGGAGGTCACGGTCCGCCCCTTGAGGATGCCCGCCGAGACAAGCACCCAGCCTGCATGACAGATGGCCGCTACGATCTTGCCCTGCTGATCAAAGGCCTTGACCAGGCTGACCGTGTTCTGGTCACGGCGCATGTGGTCGGGGGCGTATCCGCCAGGAACGATGATCCCCGCGAATTCTGCCACATTGATGTCTGCCGGAGCCTTATCCGATTTGGCCGGGGTTCCGTATTTGCCCTCATAGCTCTGGCCTGCCTTGGCCGAAACCACTACAACCTGGGCTCCGGCTTCCTTGAGTCTGAAATAGGGATACCAGAATTCATGGTCGTTGAATTGCGTTTCAACCAGAAGTACGAATTTCTTTCCTTTCAGTTCCATTATGCCCTCCGTGAAGTGTTGATAACCAACCTTTGCTCCTGCCATCTTCAGGGCAGAAAGAGGTGGAAATCTTGAGTCAGCCTGCCTCAGGGTACGCTTTTGGCCCGCACGCAATTGCGGCCTTCGTGTTTTGCCTGATAGAGTAATTTGTCCGCCTGTTCCAGAAGGCTGGTGCGGTCGCACTGG
Source organism: Desulfomicrobium sp. (assembly GCA_041690155.1). Taxonomy (GTDB): domain Bacteria; phylum Desulfobacterota; class Desulfovibrionia; order Desulfovibrionales; family Desulfomicrobiaceae; genus Desulfomicrobium. The sequence continues at coordinate 8,680 of JAWLHW010000033.1, forward strand.
GTGACATCGTTGCAGGTCACCGCCCCGATGGACACCGTGAGGTAATCGGCGACCGAAGAATCCCGGTGTTCGATGTGCAGTTCTTTCAGAGCCTGACGGATGTTCTCTGCCAGGTGGAGACAGCCCCGTTCTCTTGTGTCCGGGAGCAGGATGATGAATTCCTCCCCTCCGAAGCGGGCCAAAAAGTCGGCCGGGCGCCCCAGGGAAGAGTGGAGAATCCGGGCCACTGCTTTTAGACAGTCGTCGCCGGCCATGTGTCCGTAGAGATCATTGTAGTTCTTGAAGTGGTCAATATCGATAAAAAGCAGGGACAGCGGGGATTTTGTACGCAGCGCCCTGTTCCACTCCTGGATGTAAATTTCGTCGAACCTGCGCCGGTTGGGAATGTTGGTCAGCCCATCGAGGGTGGAAAGGTTTTCGAGCAGGTCACGATTGCGCTTGAGTTCCAGATGGTTGCGTATCCGGGCGCGAATGATTGGCGGGCTGAAAGGCTTGCGAATATAGTCCACGGCTCCAAGCTCAAGTCCCTTGGCCTCTTCACTTGTTTCCCATTTGGCGGTGAGAAAAACGACAGGGATGTTGCGGGTCTTGTCGTTCTTTTTGAGCTCGTCACAAACTTCAAAGCCATCCAGGCCGGGCATGACGATGTCCATGAGGATAAGGTCCGGCTGTGGTTCTTCGAGAGCCATTTTCAGGGCCATTTCTCCCGTGGTTGCGTAGGTCAGGTTGTGCTCGTCGCCCAGGACGAGTTCCAAAGCCTTGATGTTGACGGGTTCGTCATCAACGATCAATATGGTGTTTTTGCTCGGAAAAGGGGGCAAGATACAGGCTCCTCCGGGATTGCGAATGTCAACGTTGATGAGCTTCGAGGACGTTATTTTGATCTAGACTGATTTCTAAGCATCTTCAGTCAATCATGCAACCAAGAGCCATGTTGATGCGAAAAAAAACATGGACGGCACACCTCAGGCCGGGGCCTGCAGGCTTTTAAATTGCTCAGACATGAACCTTAAAGGCTCACTGCAAAAGTCGTCAGAGAGCGTCTGGGCGCCATTCAATCGAAGGTGAGGTATGCTGGGGATAGTTCGAGATTCCAATTTTTCAGGTAGTTAAAAAGGTTCAGAGCCCTTTCTTCAAGGGGATGACGACTTTTTTTCAGTGCCATCAACCCTGACTAAAAGCTGTTTTTAAAAAAGGATGCCAGATGGATACAGATGGAGCGATGATTTTTGAACAAACCAGGAAAATACAACTCTTCCACACGGACGCAACCGGCAGGATAACCCTTGCGGCCCTGTGTCGATTTGCTCAGGAGAGCGCAGGATGGCACGCCGAGCGGCTCGGGTTCGGCATGGAGCAATTGGCTGCCCAGAACACGGCGTGGGTGCTGCGCGAACAAGCCATGCATGTATCGCGGTATCCCGATCTTGGCGAAGTGCTGCGGATTTCGACGTGGCCGACAAAGGCCGAAAGGATTCTCTGCCATCGCGATTACCGCATCTGTGATGAAAAAGGGCAGCTGGTTGCGCGGGGCACGAGCGCCTGGCTCGGGTTGGACCTTGGATCGAGGCATCCGCGCAAGGCCGATTCCTTTTTTCATCTATCGGCCGAGCTTATGCCGGAGCCGGTTTTTGACCATCCGCTTCCGTCATTGCAGGCCCCGCAGGATGATTGCCTCGCTGATATCCGTACAGTTCGCGCAAGTGACATGGACGCTCTTGGGCACATGAACAATTTGCGCTATCTTGATTGGATTGCGGACCACCTGGCCCTTTTCGGCATGAAAACGCCTTTCTGCTGCATGCGCATTCGTCACGCACGGGAGGTCAGGAGCGGGGATAAGGTCGAACTGCGGCACGTCGTGACAGGCGAGGGCGCAGTGCTTTTGCAGATGCGCCGTCTTGATAATGCAAAGGAGGTGTGTCTGGCGCGTCTGGATTTGGGGGCGCCAAGATAAGCTGCGGAGAAATGGTCGTGCGGGCCAAAATATGGCCCGCGATGATGGCGGCAGGTTTTTACAGGACTGCCGAGGCGCTTCGGATCATTCGCCAGGCCCGCCGCACTATGGGGTGGATGCGGAGGTCTGCTCCAGCTTTGCAGACCGAACGGGCTCTTCGAGCTGTGCTCTGTATGCGGCCACTGCGGCCTTGAAGGCTGGCAGTTCCTTGCTGGCAATGGGCTCGGCCGGCATCGTCTTGAGCTTCAAGGGGTTGATGAGCTTGCCGTTGTGTCTCATGCGGAAGTCAAGATGCGGGCCGGTGGAGTATCCAGTGCTGCCAACATAGCCGATGGTCGCGCCCTGCTTCACTTTTGCCCCTTTTTTGGAAACCTTGGCGAATTTGCTCATATGATTGTAGATGGTCTCATAGCCGTTGCTGTGGATCACGCGTACGAATCGGCCCTGAGATTTGTTGGAGCCAACCTGCGCAATGATGCCGTCGGCGACCGTGCTGATCGGGGTTCCGGTGGGCGCGGCATAATCGATGCCCTGGTGCGGGCGTCGGTATTTCAGAATGGGATGCATGCGGCTCATGGAGTAGCCTGAGGAAATGCGCGTGAAGGGCAGCGGTGATTTGAGAAACGCCTTGCGCAACGGGCGTCCTTTTTCGTCGTAATAGGCTGTGTTGCCTTTTTTGTCCGTGTATTGGTAGGCGTAGTAGGTCTGCCCCTGGTTGGTGAAACTGGCTGCCGCGAGCTGTCCGTACCCAACGAACTTACCTTCCCTGGATTTTTTCTCGATGATGACCGTGAACGTGTCTCCAGTGCGCAGGTCCCGCGTGAAGTCGACGTCATAGGCAAAGACATTGCCCAAATGCAGGGCCAGTTCTTCACTTTCACCGGCGGTGGTCACCGCGCCGAACAGGCTGCTCTCGATCACTCCGGATACGGTTTTGACTTCCGTTTCGTAGGGGATGGCTTCGCGCCGGAATTCATAGCCGGAATCGGTCAGGGAGACGACCAGTCGTTCGTTTGAATCAATCTCATATTCCAGCCCGACAAGGGCATTGTCGGAATAGATCATGGTCCAGGGCTGGCCGGCCCTGAGATTATCCAGGGGATAGACGTCCTTGCTTTCGTTGCACAGGGAGTAGATCTGGGAAAGTCCAAGGTGGCCTTCCAGGAGCGTCGAAGGCGTATCTCCGCTCTTTACGGTGTCGCTCATGCGGGTGATTTCTGGTTCCCGGGGAGCGCACGCTTCGGGCAGTTCCTGGTCTTCGTGCTGCGCGTCTGCAAATTCCCCGTTGTCGTTGATATCTTCGTTTTGGTATTCGTGCCGGGTGGTTACGCCTTGAGCGCTCCAGTCGATGCTGGACTGGGTTTCATTTGGCGCGAGGAAGTTGAAGAAAATGGCGCCGCCGATGAGTGTCGCCCCCAAGAGAGCGAAGAAGGGCACGGTCAGTCGGGAAGACGCGGCCTTGCGCTTCAGGGTCAGGCTATCCGGCCGGTGAATTTTATGTCGGTTCTTTTTTGTCATACGTCCGTAAGCTCTTTTAGCTGAGGCCCGGATGATGCTTTGATCGGCTGTGTATGGTCACGCCCGGGCTTTGCGTTGAATTGATGGTGCCCTCATAGCTGCGTAAGACCTTAAGCTCAAGCACTTGTTTCCCACGGGGACAGGCCCTCGTGGATTTGCCGATGTTCCGGCCGGATGATCGCGGGTTTGTTGTAATAAGTCTCTGTGCGCAGCCCAAAGAAGTGTTCGGGCTGCCTCGGCCAGGCGTCCTAACTAAGGCGTGTTGCGGTGGATGACATCATTGCTTACGCCGCCGAGCATCTGAATGCCCATCGCGAAACACCCGGAAAGCCGCTCACTTCGGGTCGAGCACCACTGCACCCTTCCTACGCGTCGTCCCAGTCCGGTCAGCGCGTTGTCCATGGCCTTTCCCTGTACGTCGATCTTGACGTATTGCCCCCTTTCAAGCGGCATGTCCGTTTCGAGCAGAAGTCCGTTGTAGCTGTAGTTGAGTACGCGAGGAGATTGCTTCTGGGCGCTGTCAGTGCCGGGCTGCATCTCGCAGCATTCCAGACAGGGGAATCGCGGCCATTTTCTTTTTTCACACATTGTCTGCTCCTGCACGGCCCGTGCGGGCCTTGGGAAAGAGTCGCCAAGACTCATTCCTGTTAAACCTTACCAGAGCAAAAGGCCAATTGGAAAAAATCAGAAAAAGATCCGCATGAGCTGCGTTTATCGGGCTTTGAGTCCGTAAATGACAAACTCAACGATATCGTCAAACAGGCCTTCATCCCCGTATGGAGTCAACAGGCCGTGCCTGATGCCGCCGACCAGGTTGCAGAAAACGACAACCGAGGTTTTGTGAGGGTCGAGGCTGCGGATGCTGCCGTCCTGCACCCCGCGCTCCACGCATTCTTCCAGGATGTCGTATAGTTCCGAGAAGTTGCGGATCATGACATCCTTGTCTTCGACGGTTTTCAGGTCGCTGAAGGGTGAGCAGCGCACCAGAACCATGAAGTCCTGACGTGGATTGCGGGCGAAATCGAAATAGGTTTTGGCGAAGATCCGGACCGCTTCAAGGCCATTGGGAACGCCTTGAAGGTTGGTGCGCATGGTCTGCACGAGTTCGTGCACGACATCGAGGCCGGCTGTGAGGAAGAGCTTTTCCTTGTTCCCGAAGTGGTGGGTCAGAAGCCCGAGTGCCACGCCAGCCCGCTCTGAAATTTTCTTGAACGTCGTTTCCGAATAACCGTGTTCGCTGAACAGTTCTTTGGCAGCCTTGAGCAGCAGTTCTTTTTTTGTCGGTCCCGTGGCCATGATGGTTTTTCTCGTGCGTCTGTTGGTAGGTAACGAAAAAGGGTGTTCCGAAGATTCAAAAAAAAGTCCGCCCGGCGGACAGGAGAATGCGAAAAAATAAGCTAACTCTTTAAATTGAATACCCAATCAATATGCAATGTCTCGGTTTTTGTCAACGCGGCGCGGGATTTGGCATAAATTGACAAACAACGCTCTGATCTTGAATAAGAAACGTCCACTGTCGGTAAGGAGCAATGAATGAATGCCTTGAAATACTGGTCCGGATATATGCTTTCAACCCTGCGCGCCCATCTTTACGGGCTGCGGCCGGGCAGGAGGGCCTTGGTCAAGAATGACCGGGTTCGCAACAGCCCCCTCTACGATGATGTCTGTGTCTGGCAAAAGACGCAGATGGAGTCCATGACATTTGAAAATGACCGCCCGACCAAGGAGATCAAGGGCAAGGTGGATCTGTCGCTCATGCGCCGCATCCACCGGCGCACCCTGCTTGAGATCAGGCACGAACTGGGAGATCTCTGGCGTCCTTCGTCGGTGACCATGAACGAGGGGCGTGGGATCAGCCTGGATCAGTCCATAGCCATCATGCACAGATTGCGAGACGCAGGGTTTCCCGACGACTCCCTGGGCGTGGTCTCGGTCGAGTTCGCGGGCAGAAGGCATTCCTTCGCCATTGTTCAGGATGTTGCAGACGATTTCTGGATGCTCGATAATGGGAAATTTTCTTACAGTCCGGTGCGCGGAAGCGTTTTTTTGTCCGTACGCAAGGATGTGCATGTGCTTATCGGGTTCAATTTCTTTGATGTCTGGAATTATTGACCCGGTATTTCAACGTGCCGGAAAGGAGAAATATAATGAAAATCATAGCTACAGCGGCCGCAGAAGCCGTGCATTTTGATTCCGACGTCGCTCGTGGCGTGACGGGCAGGGTTGTGATCGGCCGCATCGACGGTGCAAACAATTTTTGCATGCGCCGCTTTGATCTTGCGCCGGGCGGACATACGCCGCGCCATGCTCATCCCTGGGAACACGAGATTTTTTTCCACGCAGGCGAAGGCGAGGTTTTTCGGTCCGGCGAATGGATACGTGTCGCTGCGGGAGACGCGGTTTTTGTTCCCGGCGACGAGGAGCATCAAATCCGCAACGCCGGAGATTCAGCGCTGACATTCATTTGTCTGGTACCTGCCGGAGCTCCTGAAATATAAGAGGTCCGCGATGTTGGCCCATGCCCGGAAATATGCCTATCTCTCCATAGGCGCTTCTCTTTTGACCATGGCCCTCAAATTCGGGGCGTTTTTCCTGACCGGGTCGGTGGGGCTTTTTTCCGACGCCGTGGAGTCCGTGGTCAACCTGACCGCCGGGCTCATCGCGCTCATGGCCATTATTCTCGCGTACCGTCCTGCCGACAAAAGTCATGCCTACGGCCACGGCAAGGTCGAATATTTTTCCAGCGGAATGGAAGGCATCTTGATCTGCATCGCGGCTCTGGGTATCGCCTACGCTTCGGTGCAGCGCTTTTTGCATCCGCAGGAGTTGCATTTTTTGGGAACCGGAATTGTCGTGGCCACGTTGGCGGGAGCCGTCAATTTCGCAGTGGCCAGAATAATGCTTCGGGCCGCCCGTGAGTATGACAGCATCGTGCTTGAGGCCGACGCCAGTCATCTTCTGACCGACGTATGGACCTCGGCCGGGCTGGTGCTTGCGTTGATAGTCATGCATTTCGCCCCGCCTTCCTGGCAGATACTCGATCCGATCATAGGTCTGATCATGTCCGTCAATATTGCCTGGACCGGAATAAGCCTGGTGCGTCGCTCCGCCGCGGGACTTATGGACGTGGGTCTGCCAGCCGATGAGATTTCCCTGATCGCGGATGCCATCAAGCGCATCGGAGGGAAGGAGGCGGGCTTTCACGCCCTGCGCACACGCAAATCCGGAACGGTCAGGTTCGTGGATTTTCACCTGCTCGTGCCCGGTTCCATGACGGTACAGGAGTCACACGATCTGTGCTGCGAAATCGAGGAGGCCATCAAGGGCGAATTGCCTGGGAGCCAGACTACCATTCATGTGGAGCCCCGCGAAGACCATGCCTCCTTTGACGGGTGGAAAGTTGGGGGGCTCTGTGACAGATCCGCCTGCCAAAAGGGCAGTCAGAGTTGAACGAAGCGCGTGGCGAGAATTTGCATGCTCGACGCGTGTCTGCTCAGGAGGTTTTTATGTGGAGAAAATGGGCGGCGCTGGTCTGCCTGGCGGCCTTTTTAGGGGCTGGTTGTTCGACCGTGGGTGAAGTGACCGGCAAAACGGTCAAGGGTGTGGAGAACGCGGCGGATGATTTCAAGGACGGATACCGCAAAGGCAGGAGCGAATAGACGCTTTGTGGCGTGCGTCAGTTTCTGGCCGAAGCAACGTGCGCAAGGTCTGAATGTCTGGCTGTTCCGCCATTTTTAACGAATGATTTAAGCGTGTTGATTTCATTTGCGAATATGGTGCACGTCTTGTGATATGCGCCTCGGGTTGAGGCCGGTTTCGCCCTGGTATTCATTTGGCCGGGACACGGCAAAGAGTTTGCCAAATTGGGGAGAGCCGTATATTTTTATGCTCCTTTATTGGAGACCATTTTCTGGAGGGAAGAATGAGCAATCCGGTGGTCCTGGTGGAAACGACCAAAGGAGAATTTCTGGTTGAACTGTTTGCGGACAAGGCGCCGCTGACTGTAGCCAATTTTTTGGGTTATGTGGACGATGATTTCTATGTGGGCACCCTGTTTCACCGGGTCGTGAAGGGCTTCATGATCCAGGGTGGCGGACTCGACAACATGATGCGCGAAAAGCCCACCCGGCCGCCTGTCGCCAACGAGGCTGCAAATGGCCTTGAAAATCTCGAAGGCACCGTGGCCATGGCTCGCACCGCCGATCCGCACAGCGCCTGCGCCCAGTTTTTTGTCAACACGGTCGACAACCCGGACCTTGACCACAAGGGAGAGGACGAGTTCGGCTATTGCGTTTTCGGTCAGGTTATTGACGGGATGGATGTGGTCAAGAAAATTGAAAAAGTCCGGGTCAAACCCCAGGGCGATCACGAACACGCACCCGCCGATCAGGTGTCCATTAACTCCATTACCCGTTTTGAATGACGGTTTACGGTGAAGTAAGGTAGTCAATCATGAGTGAAGATTTTGCCGAGCTGTTCGCATCCTATGAATCCCAGCGTAAGACAGCCCTCAAGGCAGGGGACAAGATTTCAGGTACAGTGATTTCCATTGGTCAGAAGGCGGTTTTTGTCGATTGCGGCGCGTCCGTGGACGGCATCGTAGACCGCGAGGAATTGCTGAACGACGACGGAGAGCTGAGTGTCGCCGAAGGCGATACGCTGGAACTTTACGTAGTGGGCGTGACTGACGACAGTGTGCGTTTGTCCAAGGCCCTGACCGGCATCGGCGGCCTCAATATGCTCGAAGACGCCTATAACAGCGGCGTGCCCGTGGAAGGCAAAGTGCGCGAGCAGATCAAGGGCGGCTTTCATGTGGAAATATTGAAGCATCGCGCTTTCTGTCCGGTTTCCCAGATCGATGCGCGCTAC
>JAWLHW010000034.1:0-17013 GCA_041690155.1 Desulfomicrobium sp.
GCATAACCATCGCCATGGATCCAGCCATGATGAAGGTCATGAACAAGCGAGTTTGGCTAAACCACACATGGCTAAACTGGTAATTGTTCATGTACATCAAGAAAAACATCAGTGTTGCAGACACAGTGATCATCAAAATAAAATTTCTGTATGGATTCATAGATATATCCCACGACGTTTTAACTATTATATCTTATGTGTGCTTAATTACAGCACACGCCAAATGAATTTATTTGCACTGAGCGCTTTTTTGGCGTCATCTGGCTGTGAATTGCTGCAAAACCACAAGCATTGCGGTGAGTACCAATACAAATCCGACCACAAACACACCGCGTTGCACTGACAGCAGATCGGAGAGCAACACTTTGCCGAGGTCGCCCCGCTTCTCAATCGTTCGTTTGGTCCATCCAGAAAGTTCGGCAAAAATCCACGAACCGACGATAAGCCCGGCCATGCCAAAGAGCGCGTCCCAACTTCCCTGGCCCAGTGCAGCGGCGGCAGTTCCAGGGCAATAGCCCACCAACGCAAAACCAGCGCCGAACACAAGCCCACCAATGATGTTGGCACCGATCCTGGTCGGCTTGATATGCAGGTTCACTTTGGCGAAGTGGTGCAACGGGAATATGCCGATCATGCCGACGACAATTGCGGAAAGCATGACCTTCGCGACGGTCCAGTCCTGAAGAAGCAGTTGACCGATGAGCACGTTATATTTTCCAACGCCCCCTTTCTGCAGAAGGAAGCCAAACACCAGACCGAACATCGCGCCGGCAATCAGTGTGGAAGCCGCGGTCACATGTGGCGCGGGCTTTTCCGTCGATTGCTTTGCGGCTTTGCCGGGATCAATCATACGCACCTCACAGTTTGAAAAGTGGCAGGGCCACAACGACACCACCAATGAAAATGCAAATCACTGTAATCCACGAGGCCAGGTTGAGCTGAAGGGTTCCGCTGATGCCGTGGCCGCTGGTACAACCGCCGGCCAGGCGCGCCCCAAAGGCCATCAGCATGCCGCCGGGAAAGGCGATGGCCGCACGCAATGCAACGCTGTCGCCAAAGCGTGCCTCCCATATGGGCGGCAACCATTCATTGGCGAACTCACCGCCCGTCAGGGCGGCAATGGCCCCGCCCACGATGGCTGCGGCCACGAAGACAAACCCCCAACCCACGCGCGGCGGGTTGTCTTTGAAATAGGTGAGTGAGGCCGTGTGACGGGGCGCGATGCGTTTACCGAGAAAGCCCGCGAGTTTCGCGTAAAATGAGGAGGCCCCGATGGTCTCGTTGGAAACGAAAAATGTCAGCCAGGAAAGCACTCCAATGGCCGCACCGACAAGATAGGGTGACCAGGCCGAGCCCGGATAATCAAGCGCATTCACGCTCGCCCCCGCATCGCCTGCGGCGCATATGAACAGGAGTGCAAGACTACCTGTGAAACAGGCAGCGCGCCTTGAAATCAATTGACCGGAAGAATGCATGTTCGTGTCCACGGTTATGTCTTCTCCTTCTCGGTCTCTTTTTCGACCGGGTATCCCGCATTTTCCCATGCTTGCCAGCTTCCGGGAATGTTGCAGACGCGGCTGAACCCTTGCTGCTGCAGAATGCTCGTCGCAATGGTCGCACGATAGCCGCTGTCGCAATAGACGGCCGTCGGCTTGTCCTTGTCCAACGTGCCGAGTTGCTCACGCAATTCGCCCAGGAAAATATGGCGGGCATTGGGGATGTGGCCATCTTTCCATTCGTCGGGCGCGCGTACGTCGAGCACCTGCAGTTTTTCCCCTTCGTGTTTGATTTCGTGGACGGTCATTTGCCCGACCGATTCCAGGGGAAGTCCGGCGTTGTTCCATGCAGCCATGCCGCCGACGAGGTAGCCGGCGAATTTCGTATAGCCTGTACGGACAAAATATCGGACGATTGTTTCGAGCATTTCATCGGAATCGAGGACGAGCAGGAGGGGTTGGTCGGGGTCCAGCAACCAGCCGGCCCAGATGGAGAGTACAGGCAAGCCGCCGATGCTGAGCGCGCCCTTGATATGCCCTCCACCAAATCCCAGCATCATGCGGGTATCGATGAGAACGTTGCCTTTGTCCTCAATGGCTTCCTGAAAGAATTCGGGAGGAAGCCCGCGCACTGGCGGCAGGTTGCCGAGCACCTCGGGCCCCATGGTGTTCAGAGTGTTCATCAACGGATAATAGGTAGGGATGGGCGCCGCGTCGGTGAGTGTGTCCTTGGTGAAACTCGTGGCATTTTCAAACTGGAGGACACGATTGAAGCGCCGTTCATATCCAATGGTACTGCTGAGCCGGTCGCCGATGTTCTCCCCGCATGGCGAGCCTTTACCATGCGTCGGATAGATAATGACGCCATCATTGAGCTTCAGATAAAAATCGTACAGCGTATGGTACAGTTTTTCGGCCAGCTCTTTTTCCCGGCCATTGCCGAGGAGGTCGGGACGTCCGGCGGAATTGACAAAGAGCGAGTCCCCCGTGAGCACCCCCCACGGGGCGTCCGGATGCTCCTTTTCCGACAGCAGATAAGCCATGTGCTCTGGCGAATGGCCGGGCGTATGCCGAGCAGTAATGACAGCGGAACCAAGTTCGAAGACATCTCCATCTGCAACTCCCTCGTGGTCGAAGCCGTAGCGCGCACCTCCTTCGTGGCTGAGGTATATTTTCGCTGACTCGAGTCGCGCACAAAGTTCACGCGCTCCGCTGACGAAATCGACATGGATGTGCGTTTCAAAAATGTGCGTAATCGCTACCTGCTTCTCGCGTGCGAGCTGCAGGTAGCAGTCAACATCCGGACGAGGATCGAACACTGCCGCTACGCCTTCGGAATCATCGCCGATCAGATAGGAAAGCTCGGCAATACCATCGGTATGAATGCGTTCAAATATGAGTGACATAAGGATTCCTGTTCTTATGAGTGGTTTTTTTGAGCTTCCGGAAAAATGAGCTCATCTTCCCTTCTCCCAGACTTCAGTTTCGACTTGGTTCCGCATGATGGTCAGGCCAATGTACGTACAGACTTTTCCCGGTCCCATTGGCGAGTCTTGGCCACGGTGATGAACGCGTCCTTGTCGCCAGCATCCACGACGCCCGCGTCTTGCCCGATATTCGCTGTTTTCAATAACGCGCGAGCGCCCTTGTCGACGGCGATTCCCTTGAGATGCCCGAAAGCATCGCGCACGAAATCGATCGCGGCGCTTTCCTTCGACAATGCCTGTGCGCCTTCGTCAGAGAGAATCACGGCGACTGCGTCGAACAGCACGGAAGGGTTACCGGCCAGTTGACCGTCAGCCGCCAGCATCGAGCCATCGGCAAGCTTCGCCCCCCCCACCTTGGGAGCGACGATCTTCACGGCGGCACCCGCGTCGGTTGCGGCCTTTTTAATAGTATTGATGACAGCGCCGTCAGAACCATCCGCGATCAGTATGCCGATCGTGCGCCCCATGAGCGTGTCTTTCATTTTACCGATGAGCTGCAATGCGGGAGAAGGTTTCAAATCCTGAACAGGGGCTGCAGTCTCAGGCGCATCCGGCATCTTTTCCAGCGCAAGTCCCTTGGCAACCCGCCCGGCAAGATCTTCATCGATATTTCGCAGGTGCCCGACCATCGCTTCACGCACGTGAACATGATCGACCTTGGAAAGCTCGAACACGAGCGCCGAAGCGATATGCGCCTGCTCATACCCGGTTTGGCTGAGATAGAACTGCCGCGCCTGGCTGTAGTGATCTGCGAAGCTCTCGGCACGGATGCGGCCCTTCTCGCCCTTTTCAGAGACTTTTGCGCTGTGAAAGCCCTTCGGCGTTTCGCGCGGCGAGTTTGAAGACAGGGAATTGGGTTCATACGCAACACGGCCCTTCTGTGGCGACATCTGCATGTGTCCGTCGCGTTGGAGATTGCCGAACGGGCACTTGGGCGCGTTGATCGGGATCTGGTGGAAATTGGGTGAACCCAGGCGTGACAGCTGCGTGTCGATATAGGAAAACAAACGGCCTTGCAGCAGCGGATCGTTGGAGAAGTCGATGCCTGGCACGATATTGCCTGGGCAGTAAGCAATCTGTTCGGTTTCAGCGAAGAAGTTGTCCGGCCAGCGATCCAGCACCATGCGCCCGATCACTTTCAGAGGCACCAGTTCTTCGGGGATCAGCTTGGTCGGGTCCAGATGATCGAACGGAAACTTGTCCGCTTCGTCCTGCGTGAAAAGCTGGACCGCAAATTCCCACTCTGGGAAACTGCCTGCCGCGATGGCCTCGAACATGTCGCGGCGGTGAAAGTCCTGATCAGCGCCGGAAATCTTGACGGTCTCGTCCCATATGGTGGACTGCAAACCGAGCTTGGGACGCCAGTGAAATTTGACGAAAGTTGATTCGCCTGCATCGTTAATGAGTCGGAAACTGTGGATCCCGAAGCCTTCGATCATCCGCAGCGAACGCGGCAGGGTGCGATCGGACATGATCCACATCACCATATGCATGGATTCGGGTGTGAGCGAAATGTAATCCCAGAAGGTATCATGCGCGGTCGCCGATTGAGGAAAGCCGCGGTCGGGTTCCATTTTAACGGCATGAATGAGGTCGGGAAACTTGATGGCATCCTGGATGAAGAAGACCGGTATGTTGTTGCCGACCAGGTCCCAGTTGCCTTCCTTGGTATAGAATTTGACGGCAAAACCGCGCACGTCACGCGGGGTGTCTACCGAACCCGCGCCACCCGCTACGGTCGATATGCGGGTAAACAGGGGGGTCTTTTCACCGACTTCGGTGAGTATCCTGGCGGTGGTGTACTGTTTCAATGAGGTGGTCAGTTCGAAAAATCCATGCGCACCCGTCGCTCTCGCGTGAACGATACGCTCGGGAATCCGTTCGTGATCGAAATGGGTGATTTTTTCACGGAGGATGAAATCCTCCAGAAGCGTCGGGCCGAGCGGATTGGCTTTGAGCGAGTTTTGATTATCTGAAATTTCCACGCCCTGGTTTGTGGTGAGCGCGGGATGGTCACCGCCAGCGATCTGGTGCGAATCGCCACCAGCAGCCAACAATGCCTCTCCGCTGGGAGCCAAACCCTTTTCCCGAGTGTTTTTTTCCGAGTATTCCTTCGTCATTTCTTTACTCATGATTTATCTCCATTTTGAGTTACGCTTGACTGTCTGGCATTGTCGTCAGCGGATATTTTCCGCAACAATGCCTCCTCAAGTGCACCCGCGCAGTAAATACAGCGCCACGAGGATCGGGATCGGGATTCCCAGGGCCCAAAGTAAAACCCACCCAACCTTCCCTTCTTCCGAGCGACGCATAGTGATCATCTTTCTCTCTGATGGCGCTTGCCAACTGCATGCTGATATTTCGGCGTTGTCCTTGGCCTTAAGCTCGTGATCGGTGATCTTTGCGGTCACTTCATCAACCTTGCCCCCTACTTCGTGCTGCGTTTCTTCCGATTTGTCCCAGATGCTGGATTTCATGAATTCCTCCAATGATGATGGCTGATCTTTCCCCTGCCCGATGGCTGGAAAAAGACCGTTGTCAATTTCGCAAAAAGCGCGAGAATTTTAGTGCATGCTTCAACGAACCAGAAGTGAGGCAACTAGCGTGCCATCCCAGGCCAGCGGACAGCGCAGCGTAAGATATTGATTATAATGAGATAATAAAATGATAGTGGGCAGGAAATTAAGAAAGTCGTCAGCGGCATCCGACATATTTAACGTAGCAGCCATATATAACGGAACACGTTGTGGAGAGTGTCGCCGTCACGGAACCGAAAATGGAGACTCAAACGTTTCGTGGGTTATAACTGCGAACCGAAAAGCGATGCAGCATGCTCCCAGAATTTTTCGACAAGCGGCCGGTTCTTCCACTCCTGGAATGAAACCTGTCGCGAACGCGTCAGGTCTTCTTGAAAAATTTCGGTCTGACGCAAGGCAAAATCGCGGTCGAAATAGTTCACATTAGCCTCGTCATTCAGGCTGAAGGAACGGGGGTCGAAATTCGTCGAGCCCACCGTTGTCCAGAGCCCATCTACTATCATCACCTTGCAGTGGTACATGGTCGGCAGATATTCATATATTTCGACGCCAGCTTCGAGTAAGGCACCCCAACGAGCGCGCGATGCACGCTTTACCGTCTCGCTGTCTGCGTGGCTGCCGACTGTTATGATCTGGACGGTTACGCCCCTTTTTGCGGCATCGGTTAGCGCCTTGATCGTCAATGTATCGGGAATGAAGTACGGAGTGGAGAGGTGAATGGCGCGACTGGCGGCAGTGATCGCGAGCAAATACATCAGGCGCATGCTTTCGCTTCCCCCTGACGCAGAGCTGCTGAAAACGTGCGCTTTGCCGCTGCCGACCGGCTGTAGCGGAGGGAAATACTCGGACCCGTGGAGCACATCACCGCTGACTTTGATCCAGTTGTCCATAAAAACAGATTGCATCTGCGCCACCACAGGACCTTGGACACGATAGTGCGAATCGCGCCAATGCTCGGGATCCTGGGCATTGCCAGTCCATTGATCTGCGATACCAACACCGCCCGTAAAACCGGTCTGTCCGTCGACAACCAACAGCTTGCGGTGCGTGCGATTATTCAATCGGCCTAACTGATACCAGCGTAGCTCACGATATTTCCACACCTCCACACCGGCCTGCTCCATGAGTTCGAGCTGAGATGCGTCCATCTTGTTGCTGCCGATCCAGTCGAGCAGGACATGAACCTTGACGCCAGCACGAGCGCGTTCGGCAAGGGCGTTCGTGAATTCGCTTCCGATCGACCCGGACCAATAGATGAAGGTTTCAAGCGTGATGGTTGATTTGGCACTGCGGATTGCTTGCAACATCGCGGGAAAGATCTCTTCTCCATTTAAAAGCACCTCAACTCGATTGCCATCCAGAATGCCCGTGCCAAGCAATGTCCCCATCGTGCGAGAAAATTGCGAATCTTCCGCCCCGTAAAGACGGGGTATCGAGTGTTCAACAACCTTTTCGCGGCCTGATACGGCCCATATCGTAGCAAGCAAAGCAAGCGGGGGTATGCACCAATACCACAGACTAATAGATCGGAAAGCAGCCATTTCGGACTCCTTATAGAGCTTTGACGGGGATCATGAGTGTAAAGGTCACACCGAAAAAGACTGTTTTCACGACTAACAATCTGCGTTCCGTTGAATGTTACGGCGGTGAATTTGCCAAGTATTTCCCCTATACATCCCGCTCATACCTGAACGAACAAAGCCGCGCCAACGAACACATTGAAATCAATCGAGCGTGGCTTTGCCCCTGACTTTGGATTCCGTTTTATCTCAAGAACCCCTGTATAATCCGGTTAACCGCCGCATCATAATCAAGTCCAAGACTCATGAGCTTCATCAGCTGGTCATTGGCGATTTTGCCGATAGACGCTTCGTGCGTCATCTCGGCATCCGGGTGCAGTGCGCGCAGGGCCGGGATTGTCTGGTTACTGCCATTGTCCATGATGATGGCATCGCATTCAATATGACCATAGCATTTGGCGAATGCTGTCAGGTTGACGTAAAAATCCTGGCTGGAATTGCCTTTTATAACGGAACGGGAAACGATATTCGTCTTGCTGTCAGTCCCGACCAGTTCAATTTCATTTCTGGATTCGGCCACCTGGTCGCCGTCGGTCATCACCCGTTCGGTGATGAGCAGCACGCTGCCCGCACCGATTTTGGCTTCATTGTAGCGTTTGGCTTCATCCACCCCGCCCAGCTGGGTCAGTTCCATTTCCACCTGGGCGTTTTCCGCCATGAAAACTTTTGTGGTGGGATTTAAAATACGCCGGCCCGTACCGTCACCAAGGGCGATATGCTTTTCCACATATTTGACTTTTGCACCCGCCTTGATCTGAAATTCATGGATGCCGGAATGTCCTTCGGATTCTTTGCCCCCGCAGTGAATGCCGCATCCGGCAATAATGGTCACATCCGATCCTTCCCCGACAATAAAGGTGTTGTAGACCGTATCATGAAGCCCTGCCTGGGATAATATAACCGGAATATGAACGGACTCATTCACCGTTCCAGGCTTTATATCAATGATGATTCCATCGCCTTTTTCGTTTGTTTCGATATTGATATTGGCGGAGACCTCGCGCCCCAGAAGCTTACCGTTTTTCCGGATATTATAAGCGCCTTTGGGAATTCCTTCGAGTTCCGCGACTTCCTTTAATACCCGTTTATCGATAGCATTGAGCATTGTCTTCTCCTTGACATAATTCATTGAACGTACAGACACTTGAATCCTCAAGTATCGACACAGCGCCGGAAAGATCCCCGGAATAACCGATTTTGCCATCTTTGATCAGCAAAAGCGTATCCGCGGCTTCAAGAAATGCTTTGTTGTGACTCACCACAATAGTGGTGGTTTTGTTTTCTTTCTGTTCACGTTTGAGCAAATCCACCATTGGACCGATGGTCCAGAGATCAATGCCGGTGTCCGGCTCGTCATAGATTGCCACTTTAGGATTTTTTGCAATTACCGTAGCCAGTTCGATTTTTTTGATTTCCCCGCCAGACAGCTTGCTGTCCACACGCTTGTCCAGAAACTCAAGAGAGCAGACGCCAACCCGGGAAATGATTTCAATGAGTTTTTCTTCGTCATCAGATCCGGCGGCAATCGATAACAGGTCCCGAAAAGTCGTTCCCTTGAATCGGGCCGGATGCTGAAATCCATAAACAATGCCAGCGTTGGATCGTTCGTGGATGGGAAGCTTGCTGATGTCGGACCCGTTGAAAATAATCTTTCCGGACGTGAGTTCATTGATGCCCATGATCAGCTTGGCCAGGGTGGTTTTGCCCGACCCGTTGGGTCCGGTAATGGCGTAGAATCCGCCAGCTTCAAACGTAAAACTCAAATCATGGATAATGGTCCGGTCGGCCGGGCTTTGGGCTTCGGCATCTGATTGCGGGACTCTGTACGTAATGTTTTTTAATTCCAACATGGCTGCACACTTTCACTTAAATTTTTGGTTTCTGAGTTCAGTTTGTTACGCGGTGTTGATCGTTGTGAGCCTTCGCTTTGATCAACCTCGCAAAACGCTCATGCATGGCTTCACAGGTGTTTTATTCAAATCTATTTCAAGTACTCAATATCCAGTTGATTCAAAAGTACATGAAATTCATCATGCTTACCTAAGCCTATACGTTCCTTTTCAAGTTTCTCGAAAGCTTCAAAAATTTCATTATCTTTAGCAGCATCCAGTTTTGATTCTGCCATTAAAAATAGCCCTTTGTTTTCTTTCTCAATATGCTGAATCATAAGCCCTACATATTCATCAATAATTACAGGAATGTCTTCTGCTGATTTCATGTCTGCTGATGTGTATTTTTTCACAGATTTTTCAAGTCTTGCAACGAGTCTGCGACCTTGGTTGTGCTCATCCAATAAAGAGTCTATCGGGCCACCTTCACGCGGTACTCCTGCAGCTTCCAATGCCGGGAACAGGAATTCCTCTTCCTTGGCATGATGGCACTTGTCGACAAAAACCGACAAGAATTCCATGATATCATCAAGCTGTCCGTCAGCAATCTCTTCACCCTTTCCAAGCTTTCCTGCAATGGACTGTAGAATCCTTAGCATGAGCTCTATACCTTGGTGTTCATTTCTGAGTTCATCTACTGCTTTCATTGATACCTCCACTTAAAACATTTGCAGCGGGCACATCGCTCGCCAACTATGATTTACGCTGAATTCGAGTAATTTAAAGATTCAGCCTGCGTCGAAAACTTGAAAGACAGGCAGTTTGACGCTCAGGAGTTCCTGACAGCAAATGCCTGTCCTCCATTATCGAGATCAACGCGCAACCATTTCGTCGGTCAGCAGCCGAGATTTTCCGCCGCAAAATCCCAATTGATCAGCGTGTCCAGCACAGCCTTGACATAATCCGCGCGCCGGTTCTGGTAATCCAGATAGTAGGCGTGCTCCCACACGTCGATGGTCAGCAGCGGCTTCATGCTCATGGTCATGGGTACCTGCGCGTTTGCGGTCTTGACAACCTTGAGCATGTCGCTGTCCAACACTAGCCATACCCACCCGCTGCCAAACTGCGCCATGGCCGCGGTCGCCAGTTCTTTCTTGCAGGCGTCAAGAGAACCGAAAGATACCTCGATCTTCTTCTGCAACGCACTGGCAGGCTCACCACCACCCTTCGGCCTCAGGCTTTGCCAGTAGAAGGCGTGGTTCCATGCTTGGGCCGCGTTATTGAAGATGGCGGTTTTGTCGCTTTTGCCTTCTGTCTCGCTTATGATCTTCTCAAGGGGCATGTCCGCAAACCGCGTTTCGGCCACCAGCTTTTTCAGGTTGTCGACATAACCCTTGTGATGCTTGTCGTAATGAAAACCGATCGTCTTCGCAGAGATCACAGGCTCCAACGCGTTTTCCGCATAGGGCAAAAAGGGTAAAACCTGCGGGGTTTCACGATTCAAAATGTCACTGCTCATAATTATTTCTCCCTTGGTGTTGTCGATGGCGTCAGATTCATGCATGCGAACGCCCCGTATCAGTTCATCAATCCGCCTCGCCTCATGCATAGGTCGAACGGATTTTTCCCGGTCCCAAAGCCGCGCCTGTGTCGCGGCAATAAAAGCCCCACGATCCTGCCACTTACCTGGTCGGCATCACTCCTTCAAAAAAGCCAGCAGGTCGGCGTTGAGTCGGTCTTTGTGCGTGTAGGCGAGACCATGGGGAGCGCCCTCGTATATTTTCAGGACAGAATCCTTGACCAGGGTCGAAGCGTGGATGGCTGCTGCGCCGATTGGCACGATCTGGTCATCGTCACCATGCACGATGAGCGTCGGCACATCAAATTTTTTGAGATCTTCCGTGAAGTCAGTTTCGGAGAACGCCTTGATGCAGTCTAAAGTATTCTTGTGTCCCGCCAGCATTCCCTGCAGCCAGAACGAGTCGATCATGCCTTGCGAGACGCTGGCACCAGGCCTGTTGGCTCCAAAAAACGGACCGCCGGCAAGTTCCTTGTAAAACTGCGAGCGGTCGACGATGGATCCTTTGCGGATTTCGTCGAACGTCTCCATCGGGAGACCTTCCGGATTGGTCGAAGTTTTCAGCATGAGAGGCGGGACAGCGGCAATCAAAGCGGCCTTGGACACACGCCGGGTGCCATGACGGCCAATGTAACGGGTAATCTCCCCCCCGCCGGCCGAAAAGCCGATGAGGGCGGCTGACTTCAGATCAAGCGAATCCATCAGTTCCGCAAGGTCGTCGGCATAGGTATTCATGTCATTTCCACCCCAGGGCTGGCTCGAGCGCCCATGCCCGCGCCGGTCGTGGGCAATGCACCTGAAACCGTGGGTGGCCAGAAACAACATCTGCGCTTCCCAACTATCGGAATTGAGGGGCCAACCATGGCTGAACACCACAGGCTGTCCGGCACCCCATTCTTTATAGTAGAGTTCTGTTCCGTCTTTGGTTGTCAACATACTCATGGCTATCTCCATTGTTCTCTGTTGCTTCAGTCCACGGGAAACCATGCGATAACTCAACGTTTTCAGCAGAGTCTCCGCGATCATCATGAACACGATGCGGTCTTGACGTGAATCACCCCAGCGATCCTGATCTTTCTCTTTGCCAGAAATTCACATCGCAAGGCGCGTGCCGAATGGGAAAGGTGAGCATTTCTGTATGCAACAGACCGACTCCATGATGAAAATGCGTGAGAGAAAGCGACGGCGAGGGGAGATAGCCGTCAACGAAATCCTCGATATCTAATGGTTACGTGGAATATCGCGGATTTTTTCAAGGCAAGAGCGCATGTCGCGCCGAGGACAGGGAGAGGGACTCCTGAATTATTGAAAAATCTCTTATAATGAGCCATTTCCGGCACAAAACATAAATTTTTCAATTAAAACGAATGGTAGCTGCTATGGATAACCCAAAAAAATGATTTTCATACGTAAAATCTGTTGAGTAGCAGAAATTATTCCTTCGGTTGTTTGCCATTTCCTGGATCATGTGCAATGATTCAAGCTAAATTATATCGCACCATCCGGCTAGGGCAATAATTTAAATTCGAACCAACTCTGCCTACATGGTATGCGAAAGAAAATCTTCTGGCTCCGAGGAGGATATCATGCAGAACCCACATTCAATCCGTTATCTACTGATCGCCGTAGCCTTGCTGCTCGGCGTGAGCTGGGCATTTGCCGCGGTGGAGACCACCAAGGCGCCGGCCTATCCCAACAGCTCGTACCTGATCACCGCAGAGCAGTTGCGGCAACGCAGCCAGGACGAACCGGTGGTGATTGTAGACGTCCGCAACGACGAACACTTCGACGGCAAGATGATACCAGGGGCGATCCGTTTGCCATGGTCATTGTTCCGCCAGGATTATTCGGCGACCAATATCGGCGGCACCTTCAGTGGCACCGCGGAAGCGCAGAAAATCCTCGGGCAGCATGGAATATTCCGCAATGACCAAATCGTGCTGTATGACTCTGTAGCCCGTGATGGCGGGGCCACAGCGTCCTATCTGTTCTGGATTCTCGACCTTCTGGGCCATAAAAACATGGCCATCCTCGAACGTGGTATCGATGGCTGGCTGGACGCCGGTGGCGAGGTCGTCAACAGTCCAGAGCAGCGCGAGGCACTGCTCTACCAGGCTCCGGCCAAAGAGATAGATACGCGAAAGATCGCTGATGAGGCCTTCATTTCCCCGCGACTGGGCGATCCCTACTACCAGTTGATCGATGTTCGCTCAGAAGAAGAATACCTGGGTAAGGCCCTCAATACCGGGCTCGACGGGACGCCGCTGAAATCCGGGCATATTCCCGGAGCCTACAATATCAACTACGAAAGCAACTGGGTCGACAAGCAAGGCAAGGCGGTCAAAAGCTACGCCGAACTGGCCGAGCTATACCGCGGTCTTGATCCGGACAAAGCAGTGATCGTGTATTGCCATTCCGGTCGTCGTGGCTCTTTTAGTTACTTTGTCCTGCGCCTGATGGGCTTTGAAGATGTGCTGCTGTACGACAATTCCTGGTATGGCTGGGGACGGCCGGAGCTCTATTATCCCACGGAAACCACCCCCCAGCAGATGTCCGGACAAGAATTGCCAACGCCCGGCAAAAGGAATCCGGCAGATTCAGCAGGACCAAAGACGGAGCCTGCGGCTGCGACCGGTCAAACCTCACAAGAGGATTCGCCCGACGCCGACTCCACTGGCGGCAAAAAATATATTTCCTGTGGAGGTTAAGCCATGGAACCCAAGAAACAGAGCAACGCTCCTTACTGGCCTATCCTGCCCAGCGCCATTGCCCTGGCTGGCATCATGCTGTTCATCTTCGCCAGTTTTGGCCCGCCAGCTTCTTCCAGCGGATTTGTAACCACCCTCAAAGGATTTTTTGTGCAGTTCGCGCCTGAGTATGCCGCAGGCAAAGCGCATTACCGGATGATGCCAGGCCCCGGCTCGTGGCTGATGGCCTTTGTTCTGGGCATGGCGCTCGGCGGATTTATCGGCGGTCGCACCTTCAGTCGTGAAATCGAAGACGTACCGCAAATCTGGCGGGACCGCTTCGGAGCCGGGCGACTCAAGCGATTCGGCAGCGCCTTTCTTGGCGGATTCCTGATCCTTTTCGGGGCACGCCTGGCGGGCGGCTGCACCCTTGGGCTCTTTCTTTCCGGGTCGACCCAGCTCTCTCTGAGCGGCCTCTATTTCGGCGCGGTCATCTTCGCTGTCGCCATGCTGACCGCACGGCTGGTCTACAAACGTAGGAGGACCACATCATGATGGACATATGGCTCGGACTCTTCGCCGGCACGGCGTTCGGCTTTGTCATCCAGCGCGTTGGGGCGACCAACCCCCAGAAGATGGCGGTGGCGCACCTGATGCAGGAACCGCAAATCCCCCAGTTCATGCTCCTGGTGGTAATCTTTTCCGCCACCGGGCTGTTTTTCCTCGATGCAGCCGGTGACGCCGTCACCCGTGTCTTGCCGATCAGTCTGGTAGGCACTGGCCTTGGGGGCATCATCTTCGGTATCGGCTGGGGAATATCCGGGTACTGCCCCGGCACCTGTTGGGCAGCTGTGGGCGAAGGGCGCATGGATGCCATCTTCACCCTACTCGGTGGACTGGCTGGCGCCGCTGCTTTTGCCCACCTGCACGAAACCCTCATTCCGATCCTCTACATGCCGACCAACATGGGACAGATGACACTCGCAGACTGGTTCGGGCATCCGGCAGCAGCCCTCGGTTTCCTGATCATCTTTTTCGGCGTCGGCGTCTGGCTGATCGGACGACTGTGGAGACAACAGGATGCGTAGCATCACCATAAGCGCCTGCCTGCTGCTGATGCTTTCAGTTTCCAGCCAGATCCTGGCTGCGGATCTGATTCCGCCGCGCGGCTACTATGCGCGGCTGGAATTCATTCATCAGGGACAGAGCCTGTCGTTCGGTCCTTTTGTCGGCTACTACTTCAAGCCGCTGCAGGGGGATGATTTAAGCAGGCTGACGTTTGTATGTTACAATGAGGGGCAGTTCTATACCGATCAATTGCCGGAAGACACCCTGCTCTACAGAGGCGAGGCGGTGCTCTCCACCCTGGCGAGAGTCCGCCCGCTACCACGCAGCGAGCAGCGGATTACCCCCCTGTTTTTTGCCGACGCCCCGTCGGATTGGCTGCAACAAAGGCCCACCCCGCAGGAGGAGTACCTGCACTTCCACTCCGCTTATGATCAAAGCGGAGCCGTCTATAGCGGCTACTGGCTGCGACACGAACCTGTTACGGCGTTCAGTTACAACATGGGAGGCCGACTCAGTGAGGACAGCCCGCTGCGCCACCAGGCACAACCGGGAAATGCGCAGAATTTCCCGCGCATCATAGAATTTGACAAAGGCCCTTGAGCCTTCAAACCAGATTCTCTACTCTTAGCTGGCCCTGGAACAGGAAGCTTTACAGCATGGTCCGCCTTGCTTACGATACCAACTAGTTGAGATATTCGACCATCCCATTTCTGCAGGCAATAGCCATTAAAAGTCCCAGACCTCCGCTTAAATAGATTCATGCTTATTTGAATGGGTCATCAACCCCGAAAGTCGAGATTATCATCACATACCCATGACCCGGCCTGGCTGATACCGACCAAAAACCCTGCGCCGACATAACCTGAATGGTGGCGAGGTAGAGAGGAGATTTGCGGATGAACAAGTTGTTCTGGTTGGCTGGCATGTCGTTGTCGTTCATTCTCGGTTCGCTGTTCTTCAGCGGTCCAGTATACTCCATGAACGGGCCTTACGCGTGGCCCCATGCGGACCTGCAAGTGTTGCGAACCCAACGGGTGGCCCAACTGGAAAACATCCTCAGCCGATTTGAGGAGAAAGCCCGTGAGGCGGCCTCGGACAAGGTAATCGTGTCGGTGCTTGAACTCTCCGCATTCCACGCCCAGGCGCTACGCCAGGGGGCAACAGATGTTGATTTTGAAGCAAAGGTTTCCGAGTTGAAGAAAAGTTTTCGCCGATATTACATGGAGAATTATTACCTTTTCTACGACATTCTTTTCATCGACACCACCGGATCCGTGGTCCACAGCGTGCGGGGAGAAAGCGACCTCCACACAACCCTGACCGCCGGAGAGGCGGCCTCCTCGCCTCTGGGAGCCTGTATAGCCCAGCGTCCTAACAGTGAGGTGTTCATCGACTACCATGACTATACGCCTTCGTCCGAACCGGCCGCCTTCCTGGTGGAGCCAGTTCGAAAACAGGGCCGATTGTTGGGATGGATCGCCTTGCAGTGCTCGGTCAACAAGATCAACGCTCTGTTCGCCCCGACCGGCGAAGAGTACGAGACCATGGAAACCCTTCTCGTTAACGAAAAGGGAATTATGCTAACGGACTCCCAGTTCTTCAGCGTCTCCAGTGTGCTCCAGGCACATCTGAACCTTTCCAATGTGCCGTCAAAGTTTTCCCAAGGCCAAGGACGAATGGAGGTAACAGACTACCGGGGCCAGGAATGTCTAACGGCTTTTCAGGTAGTGAACTTTAAGGGGGCGCGATGGCTGGTGGTGGCCAAGGTGGACAAGGACGAGGTAGTCACCAGGGAATTTGCCTTGCATAAGCGGTTCTATACCCAACGTCTGCTCCTGGCGATGGCCGAGAAAACCTGCCCGCCGATGAGTCCACCGGCGGAAGGGGCAAAAAAAACGGCCGTTCGGGTGGACATGGACGAATTCTATCGAGCCGAGTGCAGCCAGGGCCTTCGGACCTTCGGCATCTCCACCTGTACGGGTATTCTCGCCGTCCCGCCCGGTGAGTTCGCCTATCTGGCGCATGTAAGTAACAAAGACCAGACATACGGTGGGACGGAAACCAACCTATTGGATCAAATCCTCGAAAACATAGAGCGTTTCGACGTATCGCGTAGCGAGAAGCGCCAGTTGTCCTTCCTGATTGTGGCCCCGCACTTCGAGGGCTTAAAGGGCTCGCTGGATGAAATCCTGGACAGAGGCTACCTGCTTTCCCAGGTCAACGTTCTCTCATGTCCGCAGGCCCGAACCGGTGAAATTCGCTATGATTGCGAAGGCACTGTGATCACCTGGACCGACTCGGGTCTCAACCCTATAGGCTCACACCGCATTGAAGACGCCGCCAACCTGGGTGAACTCATGGATACAATCATCGTTCAGGGGCCGTCGGAATGATTCCTATACAAGGCGCACATGTTGAAGCGGGGAAGCAAACGACGGAATACCAAGAGACTTCCGTCGTCGAGGAGTCGTCGTGGATGGTTCACGAACTGCGTGTACACCAAATCGAGCTTGAGATGGTTTGGCACTGAGCACGTTTTTCCCGAATCGGAGCAAAATATTCCGGCAGCAAGATCATGCCTGTTTTTGTTGAGTCGGACATCAGAATTGATCTATACCAATGCATTTTTTCAGCTTAAATTCAAGACAAAGGTACAAAAAATACAATCGGCGCATTGCTGCGCCGATTGTATTTAAATTAATAAACTGGGATTTTTAGCAAAACACATCAAGCACGATTACTTGTTGTCA
>JAWLHW010000035.1:0-16548 GCA_041690155.1 Desulfomicrobium sp.
CCGCTGATGTCATGGATGAGCACGGGCACGGGGAAGTCTTCCTGCAGGGTCTGCTGGGTCAGGATCGAGAGGATCGAGCTCAGTTTTTCGTCCATGGCGCGCAGATACTGCGCCAGCCCGTCGGGCAAGGCGGACTGCGCAGTCTCGGAGAGCTGCGGCGAGGAACCACTCTGGGTGCAGGCAAAAAGGGAGGTGAACCGGCCTGCGGGCAGGATGCGCAGATATCCTTTCAGGGCCGTGTCGATACGGGCGTACGTGCGCTCTGGATCGTTCATGATTCCTCCTTTACCACGTGTTCGGGTCGACCTCCATGATCATGGCCCGAACCGGACACACGGTGACGCACATGTTGCAGGCGGTGCATTTTTCCTGGTCGAAATCAACCAGCCGGGTCTCAAGGTTGAGATGCAGCGCCTTTGAAGGGCACAGGGCCGTACACATGCCACAGTGCATGCACGACTCCTCGTTGCGGGAGATTTCGTGGGCCACCGGCGTGACCTTGATGCCCTGCTCCTGCAGATAGGTCACGCCCTGGCGGTAGTGCTCCCGGGTGCCCGACAATTCCAGGATCATGTGCCCTTCGTGGCGTGGATTGATGTTCGCCTGCAGGATGTTGAAGGTCAGGTCGAAGTGCCTGGCCAGATTGTGCATCATCGGTTGACCCGAGGCCTGAGGGGGGAAGCGCAGGCTGACAATGCGGCTGTATTCTTGGGTGGACATGGGTTTCCTTGCGTACGGCTAGTTGCCGCCCTTCAGATATGCCTGGGCGCGTTTGGCCTCGGCGGACTCCGGGTGTTTGCTGATCAGATCTTCAAGCACCAGTTTGCCGGCCTGGTCCTTTTTGAGCTTGAAGAAGGAGATGCCCTGCTTGAGGAGGGCCGCAGTGTACTTGTTGGACGTTTTGTGCTCCTCGATGACCCTCTGGTAGGTCAGGACCGCGTTGGCGTAGTCCTGCATCTGGAAATAGCACTCACCCTGCCAGAAGATGGCGTTGGGCACGAGGGGGTCCTTGGGGAAGCCCTTGACGAACTCCGCCCATGTGGTCTGGGCCTCTTTGTATTTCATGGCGTAAAAACTCTCCAGGGCCTGCTGGTAGAGTTCCTGTCCCGGGAGTTCTTCCTGACCCTGAGCCGCAGTCTCAGGCTGGGTCTCGGGGGTGCTCACGGCCGGGGGCGCGGGCTGTGCTTCGGGTTGTGCTTCGGGCTGTGCTTCGGGCTGGGAAGCGTTGGCGGGCACTTCGGGCGCGTCCGGAATCCGGGCGGGGAATGTTCCTGGAAAACTGCCTGTCTGCGTGGTCTGAGCCGGAGGCAGCGGCGGCATCTCGTCAAAGACGACGCCAAGCTGGGTGGCCATGAAGAGGGTCTTGCGTTCAAGATCGACGACTCTGGTATTGAGCGAATCCACAGTCACAAGCCCGCCTGCGGCCTGCTGCTGCATGTCCTGAGTTCTGCGCAGGTCGTCGATCTGTCCGGTCAGTTCGGCAATCTGGCTGCGCATTGCGCTCACTTCCGCCCAGTTGTTGGCTTGGGCAGGCTGACTGCGCGCCAATTCGGCCTCCAGTTGGGCAATGCGATCCTGCTGTTTGATGCGCTCCTGTTCCTGCGAATAGACCTGACTGCGCAGACGGTCGAAATCCGAGGTGGTGACACAGGCCGGAATTGTGCCCAGCAGAGCGGCCAGGGCTCCGGCGAGCAGAATTTTCCTGCCAAGGGGAAAAGAAGACATGCGAACCTCTCTATGGGTGCTGTTTTCGTCTGACCGGCTTCAACCGCGAGCGGAAGAGGCCGGGATGTCATTGTTTTTTGATGGCCCGTTTTCTGCCGAAGAGAATATAACCCACTCCGCCAACGACCGGCAAGACTACTTGGGCCACAATCCAGGCCGCCCGTTCCTGATGCGTCGGAAATTCGTTC
This sequence comes from Desulfomicrobium sp., assembly GCA_041690155.1. Taxonomy (GTDB): domain Bacteria; phylum Desulfobacterota; class Desulfovibrionia; order Desulfovibrionales; family Desulfomicrobiaceae; genus Desulfomicrobium. The sequence continues at coordinate 1,914 of JAWLHW010000035.1, forward strand.
GTGTACAGATGCCAGATGGACCAGAAATTGGGCAGGATGGGCAAAATCAGAAGCGGTATGGCATAAACGAGTTTGTCAGGGGGAATGCTAAAGAACATTGCGTCTCCTGTGCTGGATGATGAAAAGTCCAAGGCCCACTGCCCCGAGGGCAATGACCTGGGTCACGCTGATGGGTCCGAAATCTCCGCGGTAGTCTGCGCGAAAGAGTTCGATGACGAACCTGAACGATCCGAAAAGAGCCAGAAAAATGCCCATGAGCTGGCCGGTATTTTGTGTCCAGGGTTTGAGGGCCAGGGTCGCGGCGAAACAGATCAGCCCCGCCAGACTGTGATAGAGCTGGGTGGGATGCAGCGGCACATGCAGAGGGGCCAGGGACTCGGGATCAAAGAAGGTGATGGCCCAGGGCAGATCGCAGACCGCTCCGTAGCAGCATCCCGCCGCCAGGCAGCCGATGCGGCCCACGGCTTCGCCCAGGCCGATGCCCGGAGCCAGGACATCCATCCATAGCCAGGGGTCCTCTTTTTTGATCCGCATGAAGCCCAGGGCAAAAAGGGTGGCCACGATGGCTCCGCCGGAAAAGACCAGGCCTCCTTTCCAGAACATCAGTATTTCAAGTGGGTTGTTCCAGAAATAGACCGGATTGATGAGCACGTACAGGACGCGCGCGCCAATGATGGCCCCGAGGATGATGTAAAATCCGAGGTCGGAGACGGTGTCGGGATTCAGGCCTCGCGCCCGGGCCTCGCGCATGGACCAGGCAATGCCCAGCAGGAATCCCGCCGCGACAAAGAGGCCGTAGGCGTGCAGCGCGAAGGGGCCAAAGTTGACGCCGAAAAGGGTGAAGGGCGCAATCTCAATTATTGTCGGGAACACAGCGACGCCTTTGCTGATAAAAGGACACGAGAAGCGAGGCTGCGCCAACGCAGATGCCCATGTCGGCCACGTTGAAGGCCGGCCAGTGCATGTCGCCTACGTAGAAATCAAGGAAATCGACCACCACCCCGAGCCGCACCCGGTCCAGCAGGTTGCCCAGGGCGCCGCCAAGGATCAGCCCCAGCCCGTAAACATAGAACGGACCGTCATCGTCCTGGCTCCTGGCCAGGAACCAGATGAGCCCCACGGCCACGATGGAGACCACGATGAAGAAGGGGCGCTGCCAATCTATGTCGTGGCGGTTCAGAAAGCCGAAGGCCGCGCCCCGGTTCAGGATATGCACAATGTCGAAGAAGCCCGGAATGACCGTGAAGCCCTTTTCCCAGACCGGGATGACCTGTTGGATCCAGAGCTTGCTCAACTGGTCCAGAACAAAAATCACGGCCGCTACCAGACCGATGGTCCGGTAGCGCCACCCCATGTCAGGTTTGCAGGGAACTCGGCGGGGTTTAGGCATGGTATTCCTTGAGCACCTGAGTGCAGCGCGGGCAGGCGGAGGGGTGCTCGGGGTCCGTGCCCAGGTTTTCGTCGTAGATCCAGCAGCGGGCGCATTTTTCGCCCAAAGCCTTGGCAATGACTACAGCCACGCTCTCAACCTCGCCCCGGATGGCCTCGGCCGGAGCAGGCTCGTCCGTAAGCTGCGCCTGGCTGACGATAAATACGTCGCGCAGCTCGGCTTTGACGCCCTCAAGCGCTGCAAAAGCCTCGCCCGTAGCGTGGATGGTCACTTTCGCGTCCAGTGAGTGCCCGAGCGCCTTGGACTGGCGCAGGGGCTCGATGGCCCGGGTCACATCGCCGCGCACGGCAAAGACCAGGTCCCAGGTGGCCTCTTCCTCTTCGGTCAGGAGCGCGCCTTCAATCTCGGGCACGCGCATGGCAAAGACCGTGCTGCCCGCCGGGCGCATGGCCTCGGGCAGGTGCTGGAAGATCTCCTCGGAGGTGAAACTCAGGATCGGCGCCATGTCGCCGACGATCATGAGCAGAATGTGGTACAGGGCGGTCTGGGCCGAGCGGCGTTCGAGGCTGGTCGCGCCGTTGACGTAGACGCGGTCTTTTATGATGTCGAGATAGTAGGAGCTCAGGTCCGTGGTGCACAGGTTGTGCAGGGTATGGTAGACCTTGTGGAACTCGAAGTTTTCGTAGGCCGCCTGGATGGCCAGGTGCTTGGAGCGCACCATGTTCAGGGCGTAGCGGTCGAGAGCCAGCATGTCGGCCGTGGCGACGAGGTCCGTGGCCGGGTTGAAATCGCTCAGGTTGCCGAGGATGAAGCGGCAGGTATTGCGGATCTTGCGGTAGGCGTCGACCAGGCGGCGCAGGATTTCGTCGGAGATGCGCAGGTCTTCCTGATAGTTTTCCGAGGCCACCCACAGGCGCAGCACTTCGGCACCGTGCTTTTCGATGATCTCCTGCGGGGCGACCACGTTGCCGATGGACTTGGACATCTTGCGGCCCTGCCCGTCGAGCACGAAGCCGTGGGTCAGCACGGTGCGGTAGGGGGGCACGCCGCGCGTTCCGACGGAGGCCAAAAGCGAGGAGTGGAACCAGCCGCGATGCTGGTCGGTGCCTTCGAGGTACAGGTCCGCCGGGAAGGTGCACTCGGGCCGGCCTTCGACCACGGCGGCGAAGCTGGTGCCGGAGTCGAACCAGACGTCGAGGATGTCGTCCTCTTTTTCCCAGTGCGTGCCGCCGCATTTGGGGCAGGTCAGCCCGTTGGGCACGACCTCGGACAGCGGGGCCTCGAACCAGTAGTCCGCACCGGTGGGATGCGTGGCGAAGCGGTCCACGATGCCGTGGGCCCAGTCGCCGTCGAAATAGGCGTCCCCGCAGTCCTTGCACAGCAGGGCGATGATGGGCACGCCCCACATGCGCTGGCGCGAGATGCACCAGTCGGGGCGGAACTTGATCATGCTGTGGATGCGCTCCTTGCCCCAGGACGGAATCCAGCGCACGCTGTTGTCGATGGCGTCCAGCGTCTTGCCGCGCAGGTTGTCGTGCTCCATGGCGATGAACCACTGGGTCGTGGCCCGGAAGATGACGGGTTTCTTGCAGCGCCAGCAGTGCGGATAGGAGTGCCTGATCTTTTCGCTGCCCAGGAGGTGTCCGACCTCGGTCAGTTTGGCGATGACCAGGGGATTGGCTTCGAAGACGTTCTTGCCGCCGAAGAATTCAACACTCGGCAGGAAACGGGCCTGGTCGTCCAGGGGAGAGAGAATCTCCAGGCCGTGGCGCAGGCCGGTCTCGTAGTCTTCGCGGCCGTGGCCCGGGGCGGTGTGGACGCAGCCCGTGCCAGCTTCGAGAGTCACATAGTCGGCGGTGACCACGGGAGAGGGGCGATCATAGAAGGGATGGCGGGCGACGAGCCCTTCCAGCGCGCTGCCCGGAACCGTGGCCTGTACGGACCATTCGTCCCAGCCGAAGCGCTCGGCGCATCCGGCCACCAGTTCCTTGGCCAGGATGTAAAAGGCGCCGCCGACCTCGACAAGATCGTATTCGAAGTCCGGATGCACGGCCACGGCCAGGTTGTCCGGAATGGTCCAGGGCGTGGTCGTCCAGATGACGATGAAGCTGTTGTCCGCCGGGGCTTGCGGGAAGACCTTGGCCAGTTCTTCGGCCTGCAGGGGAAAACGCACGTAGATGGATGGCGAGGAGTGGTCGTCGTACTCGACCTCGGCCTCGGCCAGGGCCGTCTCGCAGGAGCCGCACCAATAGATGGGCTTCTTGTTGCGCTGCACGGAACCCTTTTTATAGAAATTGGCAAGCTCCCGGGCCGTGGCCGTCTCGTAGTCCGGGGTCATGGTCAGGTAGGGCTTGTCCCAGGTCCCGAGCACGCCCAGGCGCTTGAATTCCTCGCGCTGGATGTCCAGATACTTGAGGGCGTACTCGCGGCATTTTTTGCGGATTTCCAGGTTGGAGAACTTGTTCTTTCCGCCCAGTTCCTGCTCGACTTTCAGTTCGATGGGCAGGCCGTGACAGTCCCAGCCGGGCACGTACTGGGCCTGGCGGCCGGTCAGGTTGCGGTGCTTGACGATGACGTCCTTTAAAATCTTGTTCATGGCGTGGCCAATATGGATGTGGCCATTGGCATACGGAGGGCCGTCGTGGAGGACGTAGGGCTTGCGGCCTTCATTGGCGCCGATCATGGCCCCATAGGCGTCAGCCTGGTACCAGCCGTCCAGAATCTTGGGCTCGTTCTGGGTCAGGCTGCCCTTCATGGGAAAGGTGGTGGCGGGAAGGTTCAGGGTTTTCTTGTAATCGCTCATGGGACGACGTTCCTCCGGGTTATCTGCTGTGCCGACAGACCGCGGGCCAGCGCGGCGGGCACAAATTTTCGTTATTTGCATTGCAATGAAGGGCAGAACAGTGGAATATCCCGCACCCGAAGTCAAGTTTGACAGGGGCTAGAGTCCCATTTCCCACCGGTAGGCCGAGAGGGCGATGGCGTGGATGTCATCGTGGGCGGGTTTCCAGTTCATGATTGCGCGGATACGCGTCGGATCGGAGATGAGCGCGGGCGGATCCCCTGCCCGGCGCGGGCTTTCGATCACGGGGAAATCGACTTTGCTGGCCTCTTTCACCGCACTCACGATGTCGCGCACGGAGTAACCGTGACCGTAGCCGCAGTTGAAGACGCCCGAAGGATTGCCGGCTTCCAGATGGCCAAGCGCCAGCACATGTGCTCCGGCCAGGTCGGTCACGTGGATGTAGTCGCGGATGCAGGTTCCGTCCGGGGTGTCGTAGTCCGTGCCGAAGATGTGCAGGGCATCCCTGCGGCCCAGCGCGGCCTGGGAGGCGACCTTGATCAGGTGCGTGGCGTCGGGCGTGGACTGGCCGATGCGTCCCTTTGGATCGGCCCCGGCCACGTTGAAATAGCGCAGGATGACAAAGGAGAAGCCCGGATGCGCGGCGGCCGTGTCTTCTATGACCCATTCGCTCATGAGCTTGGTGCGCCCGTAGGGGTTGATTGGCCTGGTGGGGCTTTCCTCGGTCACGGCGGCGGTGTCCGGCATGCCGTAGACAGCGGCGGTGGAGGAGAAGACGAAACGCGGGATGGCGTTCTTGACCGCCAGGCGGATCAGTTCGGTGGTGTTATTGGTGTTATTCATATAATACTTGAGCGGATTTTCCACCGATTCGGGCACGACGATGGAGCCCGCGAAATGCAGCACCGCAGAAAATTTTTCTTCGGCCATGAGGCGGTCCAGCACATCGGTCTGCGCCAGATCGCCGACCACGAGACGGGCCGGGGGCAACACGGCTTCGGCCTTGCCCGTGGACAGGTTGTCGTAGACCACGACCTCGTAACCGGCCTCAAGTAGAGCCAGCGTCGTGTGGGAACCGATATACCCGGCACCGCCGGTGACAAGAATCTTGGACATGGAATTCTCCTCTTTAAGCATTGACTTCGAACTCCCACTCTTTACAGAAGTCCTTCGGGCTTGCAAAGGGACTGCTTTGCGAAAGTGCTCAGTCCAATCCTGCAAGACAGGCACAAAAAAACCGCATCCAAGGAGATAAGCCGATCATGACCACCGGATTCACCCGCGTTTCAACCACGTTTGTCCAGGAAATTTCATCACGGGCCGATATATTCGTGCACGACAAGACAGGCGCGCGCATTCTGTCCGTGGTCAACGATGACGAGAACAAGGTCTTCGGAATCAGCTTTCGAACCCCGCCGTCCGATTCGACCGGCGTGGCGCATATCCTGGAGCATTCGGTGCTGTGCGGGTCGCGCAAGTACCCGGTCAAGGAGCCTTTTGTGGACCTCCTGAAGGGTTCGTTGCAAACTTTCCTGAACGCCATGACCTATCCGGACAAGACCTGCTATCCCGTGGCCAGTCAGAATCTCAAGGATTTCTATAATCTGGTCGACGTCTATCTGGACGCGGTTTTCTTCCCGCGCATCACCCCCGAGATTTTCGAGCAGGAGGGCTGGCATCTGGACCTGCCGGAAAAGGGCGGGGAACTGTCCATCAAGGGCGTCGTTTATAATGAAATGAAGGGCGTGTACTCTTCGCCGGATTCGCAGCTCGCCGAGCATTCCCAGCAGTCCCTCTTCCCGGACACGACCTATGGTCTGGACTCCGGCGGCAATCCGCGCGCCATCACGGAACTGACCTACGAGGGTTTTCTGGATTTTCACCGCACGCTGTACCATCCTTCCAACGCCTGGATCTTTTTTTATGGCGACGACGACCCGGACGCCAGGCTCGAACTTCTTGGTGAGTATCTGGACCAGTTTTCCGCCCTGGAGGTGAACTCGACCATCGCCCGGCAGGAGCCTTTCGACGCACCGCGCGAAATACGGCGCGGGTTCGAGGCCATGGGCGAGGATGACGACGCCCTGGGCATGCTGACCATGAACTGGCTGCTGCCAGGCAAGGAAGACCCCGGCACCGTGCTGGCCTGCAAGATCCTGGATGGCCTTTTGACCGGCATGAACGCCTCACCCCTGCGCAAGGCGCTCATCGAGTCGGGTCTGGGCGAGGATCTGACCGGGGCGGGCGTTGAGCACGAGATGGCTCAGATGTACTATTCCGTGGGCATGAAGGGCGTGTTGCCGGAAAATTATCAGGCGGTACGCGATCTCATCGTAAAAACTCTTGAAGACATCGTGGCGCAAGGCTTTGAGGCCGACCTGATCGAAGCCGGGGTCAATTCCGCCGAGTTCGATCTGCGCGAGAACAACACCGGCTCCTACCCGCGCGGCCTCATCGTCATGCTGCGCTCGCTGGGGTCCTGGCTGTACGATCTCGATCCTCTGGAACTGGTGGCCTTCGAGGCACCCATGGCCGCCCTGAAGGAGCGTCTGGCCCGGGGCGAGAGGGTTTTCGAGGACCTCATTGAACGTCATATCCTCAAAAATCCCCACGCAAGCGTGGTTATTCTCGAGCCCGAGGAAGGCCATGCGGCGCGGGTCGAGGAAGAGGAACAGAAGCTGATAGCCAGGTTGCGCGCGGATCAGGCCGCGCTGTCCGACGAGGAGCTGGTGCGGCGCACGGAGCAGCTGCGACGCATGCAAGAGGCCCCGGATTCGCCCGAGGCCCTGGCCCTGCTGCCCAGCCTGTCCCGTGAGGACATCGATCCCGCAGTGCGGGTCGTGCCCACGGAGGTGCGTGACTGGGACGAAGCCACGGCGCTCATGCACGACCTGCCGACCAACAACATCTGCTACATGGACCTGGCCCTGGACCTTGGCGCGGTGCCGGATCGGCTCATTCCCCTGGTCCCTCTCTTTGGCCGCGCCCTGACCGAGATGGGCACCATGAAGGAGGACTACGTGTCCTTCTCCAAGCGTATTAACAGCAAGACCGGCGGAATCTACGCCAGGAGCCTGCTGTCCCAGCGCGAGGACGGCCCCGGCCCCGTGGCCCGGCTGGTGGTTCGCGCCAAGGCCGTGGGCGAGCGGGTCGGCGACATGATCGATATCGTGCGCGACGCCCTGACCCAGCCCCGCTTCGACGACCGCGAGCGCTTCCGGCAGATGGTGCTGGAGGAGAAGGCGGGCCTTGAGCATGCCCTGGTGCCCTCCGGCCATCATTTTGTAGGCCTGCGCCTGCGCTCGCGTTTCAACCTGGCGGACAGCCTGCAGGAGCGCATGGGCGGTCTTGAGAATCTTTTCTTTCTGCGCGAGCTGGCCGACAGGATGGACAATGATTTCGGCGGCGTGCTGTCCGACCTGGAGGAATTGCGCCGCGCGCTGGTGCGCAAGGACGGCGCAGTGCTGAACCTGACCATGGACGAGGGCATGCTCGCCGCCCATGGCGAGCGCTTTCGGGAATTCGTGGCGGGCCTGCCGGGCGGGGGGGTGGCGGATGCAGTCTGGCAGAAACCGGATGCGAACGGGCACGAAGGGCTCGTCATCCCGGCTCAGGTCAATTATGTCGGCAAGATCTGCGACCTGCACAGGGCCGGCTACTCCTTTCACGGATCGAGCCTGGTGGCGGTCAAATACCTGCGCACGACCTGGCTGTGGGAGCAGGTCCGGGTTCTGGGCGGAGCGTATGGCGGGTTTTGCAACTTCGGCCGTCTCTCGGGGCTCATGAGCTTCGGTTCTTACCGGGACCCCAACGTCACCTCCACGCTGGCCGCCTTCGACGGGTGCGGCAAATTCCTGGAGACGGTCAGTCTGGACCGGGGCGAGCTTTTAAAGGCCATCATTGGCACCTCCGGCGATCTCGACCCATATCAGCTGCCCGACTCCAAGGGCTTCACCGCCTTGAGCCAGCACCTGGCCGGGGTGACCACAAACACCCGTCAGCGCATCCGGGACGAGGTATTGGCCACGGACGAGCGCCATTTCCGTGAATTCGGCGCGCTGCTGCGCGAAGCCGCGCCCGGGGGACTGATCTGCGTGCTCGGAGGTGAGGATTCCCTGACCAGGGCCGCCTCCCAGGGTCTTGAGCTTGAGCGTAAAATGCGTCTGCTTTAATCGGATTTATTTTGCCTGGGATCGCTTGGCCGCGCGCTGCAAATCAGCAGCGTGCGGCCTTTTTGCATGCAGCGTGCGGTCTTGGATTCTTCGGCGCGGTCCGTGCATGTTTCGCCGGGTTCCTTGAATATCTTATGACGCAGGCTTTGGGCCTGCTTGTCGCGTGACTTTTGGCGGCCGGGAGCGCCCGCGTCCGAATGTGCGGCATGTGCCATGATTTTAAAAAGGTTTTGATAAATTACGGCGTTCGTGGCAGTGCTATGAAACGCAATCCTGCCAAAGAGTTGTGAACGGACAGGCTTCAAGAACGCGGAGAATCTTGATGAATGACATGAAGCTGGGCATTTCCAAATTTCCTTCAGACGAGCTGCTTTTTGCCGCCGAGCAGGAACCGGGCCTTTCCCGGGACGTGCCCGGCTGGAAGCTGCTCATCGTCGATGACGAGGAGGAGGTGCACGTCATCACCAGAATGGTGCTTGAGGGATTGACCTTTTCCGGCAGGGGCCTGACCTTTCTGAGTGCGTATTCCGGAGCCGAGGCTCGGGAGCTCTTGCGCGAGCAGGGCGACATCGCCGTCATTCTTCTTGATGTGGTCATGGAGACCGGCCAGGCCGGACTGGAGCTTGTTGAATTCATCCGTTCGGAGCTTGGCAACCGCAGCGTCCGAATCATCCTGCGCACGGGGCAGCCAGGCCAGGCCCCGGAGCGTGAGGTCATTACCCGCTACGACATCAACGACTACAAGCACAAGACGGAACTCACGGCCCAGAAGCTCTTTTCCACCGTGACCACGGCCATCCGCTCGTATCGGGATCTGAACGTCATCGAGAAAAGCCGGCAGGGCCTGGACCTGATCATAACCTCTACCAGAGGACTTTTTGAACGCCGCAACCTGGCGCTTTTCGCGCAGGGCGTCATTGATCAGATGAGTTCCCTGCTGCGTGTCAACGAGGACTGCCTTTTCCTGCATTCCCCCTCGGGATTTGCGGCCACGGTGCGGGATGGGGACATCCTGGTTCTCGCCGGGACGGGGGAGTTTGATCACTGCGGATCGGAAGAGTTGGCCTGCGTCCTGGACGAGAGCGTGACGCTTGTTTTGCAGCAGGCTCTCAAGCGACGGGGGGGCGTCTTTGATGAGGACGCCTTTGTGCAGTATTTCCGCTCCCGGCGCGGGTCCGAGAACTTGCTCTATTTTCGCCTGGACCGTTCCCTCAATCCCTTCGAACGCAGGCTGGTGGAGGTTTTTTCCGGGAATGTGGCCATCGCGCTGGACAACATGCTGCTGAACACGGAACTTTTGCACAGCCAGAAGGAGATCATCCTGACCCTTGGCGAGTGCGTCGAATCGCGTTCCAAGGAGACGGCGGGACATGTGCGCCGTGTCTCGGAATGTTGCAGCCTGCTGGCCACGATGCTTGGTTTCGACTCCCAGGAGGTGGATCTTGTGCGCTTGGCCTCGCCTATGCACGACGTAGGCAAGATCGGCATCCCCGACTCCATCCTGCTCAAACCCGGCAAGCTGACCGTAGATGAGTTTGAAATCATGAAAACCCATCCTCTGCTCGGCTACAAGATTTTAAAGGGCTCCAGCCGTCCCATCATGCAGGCTGCAGCGGTCATCGCCCACGAGCATCACGAGCGCTGGAACGGAAACGGGTACCCTCAGGGCCTTTGCGGGCAGGATATCCATCCATACGGACGCATCGTCTGCCTGGTCGACGTGTTCGATTCCCTGCTCTCGCGCAGGGTCTACAAGGAGCCATGGCCCCTCGCCCAGGTGCGTGACTTCATCCTCGCGGAACGTGGGGAAATGTTCGACCCGCACATGGTCGATACGATGATGCGGCAGCTCGATGCCTTTGTGGCCATTCGTCAGGAATTTCCCGATTGATTCCGCCAACCGGAGCCTTTTTAATGAAAAGCGAGCATACGATGGAAGACGTCCATTTTGCCGACGAGACTCCTCCCCGGAAATCCGAGAGCGAGGAAGTGTGGAAGGTCATGATCGTGGATGACGATGACTTCGTGCACAAGGTCACGGAACTGACTCTTGGAGACTATCATTACCAGAATGCCCCGGTGCATTATCTGCACGCTTATTCCGGAGCCGAGGCGAGGGTGCTGCTGCGTGAGAATCCGGACACGGCTGTGATTCTGCTTGATGTAGTCATGGAGACGGAAAACGCCGGGCTCGAGTTTGCCCGGTACGTACGCCAGGAGGCGAACAACTCGTTCGTTCGCATCATTCTGCGCACGGGGCAGCCGGGGCAGGCCCCCGAGCGCAAGATCATCACCGAATACGATATCAACGATTACAAGCACAAGGCGGAACTGAGCGAGCAGCGCCTGTTCACGGCCATCACCGCGGCCATCCGCTCCTACCGCGACCTGCGCACCATCGAGCTTGGCCGTCTTGGGCTGCAGGAGGTTATCTGCGCCTCCGCAGCCCTGTTCGCGGCCACCTCGGTGCAGGATTTCTTTGTGCTGGCCCTGGAGCATATCCTGCGCACCGGGCGCTGTGTCGGCCCATGCTGCCATGAGAACGGCCTGGTGGCGCTGAGCACCGACGGAGGGTTCGAAATTCTGGAATCGCGCGGTCTGCCCTCCGGCTCCGAAAGCGTTTCCATGGAGCGGCTGCAAGAGCTTTATGAGCGCGTGATCAGGGAGGGGCGGTTGGTGGTGCTTGACCAGGAGTTTGCGGCCAGATTTTTCAATTCGCATACGGACCAGGACTTTTTCTTCTACGTGTCTTTTGGCCGCCCCTTGAGCGAGACCGCGCAGGGCCTTTTGCACATTCTGGGCGGAAACATCGCCGTGGCCCTGAGCAACCTCTTCCTGACCGAGGAAATCGTGGCCACGCAGCGCGAGGTTGTACTGACGCTGGGCGAGGTGGTCGAGACCCGCTCCAAGGAAACGGCCCATCATGTCAAACGCGTGGCCGAATATTCCTACGTGCTGGGGATAAAAGCCGGGCTGCCGGAAGAGCGGGCGCATCTGTTGCGCATGGCCTCGCCCATGCACGACGTGGGCAAGATCGGCATCCCCGACAGCATCCTCTTCAAGCCCGGCAAGCTCACCGACGAGGAATTCTCCATCATCAAGACCCATACGGTCATCGGGCATTCCATCCTCAAGGGCTCGCCGCGCCGCATCATGCGCACCGCTGCGACCATCGCCCTGCAACATCACGAACACTGGGACGGCGGCGGTTATCCGCATGGCCTGCTTGAGGACGAGACGCATATTTTCGGGCGCATCACAGCCCTGGCTGATGTCTTTGACGCCCTCTCCTGCGACCGGGTCTACAAGAAGGCGTGGCCGCTGAATGAGGTTTTGGATTATTTGCGCGAGAAAAGAGGTAAACAGTTCGATCCTTTTTTGGTGGATATTTTTTTGGACAATCTGGACGAGATTATGGCCATTCGCGTCAAGTATCCGGACTAGAATAGTTTTATGGGGGGACAGGTTTCATGACCGATCACGAGCTGCAGGGTGACATCGTGTTTGCCGCCGAGGATGGCACGGGTGCGGCCCCCCGGGAGCGCAGGGCCTGGAAACTTCTGATTGTGGATGACGAAGAGGACGTGCACAGCATAACGCGCATGGTCCTGGAAGGGTTCGAGTTCGAGGGGGCGCGACTCGAATTCCTGAGCGCATACAGCGCGGATGAAGGCAGACAGATTCTGGCCGAAAATCCAGAAATTGCGATCGTGCTCCTTGATGTGGTCATGGAGACCCCCCATGCCGGCCTCGACCTGGCGCGGCAGGTGCGTGAGGATCTGGGCAATCAGATGGTGCGCATCATCCTGCGCACGGGCCAGCCCGGGCAGGCCCCGGAACGCCATGTCATCATCAATTACGACATCAACGACTACAAGAGCAAATCCGAGCTCACTGCCCAAAAGCTTTTTACTGCCGTGACCACTGGCCTGCGCTCCTACCGCGACCTGCGTGCCATTGAATCCAGCCGTCGGGGGCTCGAGGACATCATCGCCGCCTCGGCCGATCTGTTTCAGACTGACAGCATCGAGCTTTTCGCACGTGGGGTGCTGACCCAGATGACCTCGCTCCTGCATCTGGAAGACAGCTCCATGTACCTGGGCGACGCCTCAGGGCTTGCGGCCCGGGGCAGGTTCGACGATTTCGTCATTATCGCGGGCACCGGAGACTTTTCCAGCCTGGAATCCCGCCTGGCCAGCGAGGTGCTCGATGCACAGGAGATGGCACTGATCCGCAGTGCCGTGCATGCTGATCAGTGCTTTTTCAGCCGGACCAGCTATGCGGCCTGCTTCGGAGTTACCAGCGGAGCGCGGCACGTGCTCTTTTTGCGCGTCCTGCGCGAACTCACGCCCCTGGAACAGGATCTGATCCAGGTTTTTGCCGCCAACGTGACCGTGGCTTTCGAAAACTTGCAGCTCAATCAGGAGATCGCGCAGACCCATCGCGAGGTCATCTTCACCCTCGGTGAGGTGGTGGAGAACCGCGCTCTCGCCGGTGGCATGCACGTGCGCCGGGTGGCGGAGATGGCCTGGCTTTTGGGGCGATACGCGGGGCTGCCCGTGGAAGACTGCGATCTTCTGCGTCTGGCCATGCCCATGCACGACGTGGGCAAGGTGGCCATCCCAGACAGCGTGCTCCTGAAGGCCGGGCCCCTGGACGGGATCGAACGCGAGATCATGGAGCGGCATTCGCGCCTGGGGTTCGACATCCTGAATCGTTCCGGCAACCACATCATGCAGGCCGCGGCGCGCATCGCCCTCGAACACCAGGAGGCCTGGGACGGCAGCGGATACCCCAATGGCCTTGCAGGAGAGAGTATTCACATCTTCAGCCGCATTGCGCGGGTGGTCGATGTTTTGGACAGCCTGCTCAGTGCCCGCGTCTATAAAGAGGCCTGGAGCGTGACCGATGCCCTGGCGTATCTGCAGGATCAGCGCGGTCGAATGTTCGATCCGGCTCTGATCGATACGCTGTTTGCCCACAAGGATGAATTTCTGGCCCTGCGTGAGGATATTATCCAGCAGACTCAGGATATTGAAATTGCCGGACGTGAAAAAAAGCCTTGACCGCCGCCTTCGGGTCATCTAGTAACCGCCTCTGTTCGGAGGGGTTCCCGAGTGGCCAAAGGGAACAGACTGTAAATCTGTCGTCGTACGACTTCGGAGGTTCAAATCCTCCCCCCTCCACCAGCCGTCAAATCACCCACCTTATGGTGGGTTTTTTTTGGCCCGGATTATGGCCCCGAATCTGGACTGGCAACCTGGTATCGAAAGAAAGGGCAGAACCTTGCCGCCGCCACCCGATTTTCCTTGCGAAAACCTTACAGGTGTTTCAGAAGTAAATGTGAACACATATTCATCACGGAGGTTTTCATGCGCACTTCAACGCGTTTTCTCCTGGCACTTCTGCTTTTATGCGGCTGGTCCGCGCCGCTTTTCGCAGCAACGGATCACTCTGCCCATGGCTTCAATCCTAACGCATACCATCTGACCCTGAGCTCAGAACCGCAAGTGCCCCAGGCAGGCGAGCAGGCCGTGGTCACTGTGCAGTTGACCGATGCCTATGGCGCGCCTGTGTCCGACTTTGAGATCGTGCACGAAAAGAAACTGCACCTGATCATCGTCCGCGAAGGGCTGGACAAGTTCACGCACATCCATCCCGAGCCGGGGCCGGAAGGGACCATGGTTTCAGCGATGACCTTTCCGGAAGGCGGAACCTATCATTTCTATGCGGACTTCACGCCCAGGGACGGACAAGGCGTGACGCTCATGGCCGAGCTGCGCGTCGAGGGCGAAGCTTCCCCCGCTCCCGCGCTGGATCCGTATGTCCCGGGCATGGTCCAGACCAGCGAGCTGCTGGCGGACGTCGGCGTCACCCAGACCCAGGGGCTGCACCAGATCAGTTTCGGCCTCAAGGATATGAATGAGGCCCCCATCACGGATCTCCAGCCCTATCTGGGTGCCATGGGACACCTGGTAATCCTGAGCGCCGACGGGCAGCGCTACGTTCACGCCCACCCTGCAGAAGTCAGCGATCCCGCTACGATCGCCTTCAACGTCGTTTTCCCCGGGCCCGGCATCTACAAAGGCTGGGGCGAGTTCCAGCGCGGCGGGACCGTTCTGGTCGTGCCTGTGGTGATGCAGATCAATTGAAGTGAAGGCGCGGAGCGGCGGGTTTGATTTTTCCCTTGACGATGACTCCCGCCTTGGATAGCTACGACTTCGCTGTTTTAGCCAGGATAGCTCAGTTGGTAGAGCAACTGATTCGTAA
>JAWLHW010000036.1:0-16206 GCA_041690155.1 Desulfomicrobium sp.
TACTCCAACTCGCTATTTATTTGTCAAAGATCCTTTAGCCTTCCGGCAAGAGGAAACGTCTCTATCGACTCACTTCCCCACCGTCAAGCGCTTTCTTCATCTTTTTTCAATTCAACCCGCGAAATTTAATCCGCAAAGGCTGGTGACTTTCGTCTCGTGCGTTGCTGTTCCGCAGCGCAGAAAGAGGCTTCTATGTGGGAGGCAACCAGTTGTCAATCAAAATATGAAATTATTTTTTCATTATTTGATTTCAACTGGTTAAGCCAATCAAAACTCCAGGTGCCGGGGCGTCCTGGGGAACGGAATGACGTCGCGGATATTGGCGATGCCCGTAACCAGCATAAGCAGTCTTTCAAAGCCCATCCCGAATCCGGCGTGGGGCACTGATCCGAATCGGCGCAGGTCCAGATACCACCAGTATTCTTCCTTGGGCAGGCCGAGTTCTTCGATACGCCGCTCAAGCACATCCAGCCGCTCTTCCCTGGCGCTGCCCCCGATGAGTTCCCCGATGCGCGGCACGAGCACATCCATCGCACCCACGGTTTTGCCGTCGTCATTGAGGCGCATGTAGAACGCCTTGATCTCCTTGGGGTAGTCGAAAACGATGACCGGCTGCTTGAAATGATCTTCAGTCAGATACCGTTCATGCTCGGTCTGCAGGTCCGTGCCGAAATCCACCGGAAACTCGAAGGTGCGGGGGGCGCTCTTGAGGATGGCCACCGCTTCCGCGTAGGGCAGGCGGATGAACGGCTTCGCGAGAATGTTGTCGAGGGTCGCAAACAGTCCCTTGTCCACAAAATTCCCGAAAAGCTCCAGATCATCGCGGCAATTTTCCATCAGATGGGTGATCAGCCATTTAATGCAACTCTCGCCCAGATCCATGTTGTCGGCGAGGTCGGCAAAGGCCATCTCCGGTTCGATCATCCAGAACTCGGCGGCATGCTTGGGCGTGTTGGAATTCTCGGCCCGAAAGGTCGGCCCGAATGTATAGACCCGGCCCAGGGCGCAAGCCAGGTTCTCGGCCGCAAGCTGCCCTGAAACGGTAAGAGAAGCCTCCTTACCGAAAAAATCCTGGTCAAAGTCGGCCTTGCCGTTCTTCTTCGGGACATTGGCAAGGTCCAGGGTGGTCACCTGGAACATCTCGCCCGCACCCTCGCAATCCGCTCCGGTGATGATGGGTGCGTGGACATGGAAAAAACCCTGCTCGCGGAAAAACTGGTGCACGCCATAAGAAAGCTCCGCCCGAATGCGGTTGAGGGCGCCGTACTTGTTAGTGCGGGGGCGCAGGTGGGCTATGGTGCGCAGGTATTCGTCGGTATGGCGCTTCTTCTGCAAGGGATATGTGGCATCGGCCTCACCGAGAATTTGAAGCTCCCCGACCTTGAGTTCCCACTTCTGGCCCTGTCCGGGAGACTCCACCAGCGCTCCGGTCAAGCTCAGGGCCGCTCCGGTGCCCACCCGATCCATGTGCTCAAAGCCGATAGTATCAACGTCAACGATGGCCTGCAGGTTCTTGAGGCATGACCCGTCGTTTATTTCCAGAAACACGAACTCCTTGCTTTCCCGCTTGGTCCGCACCCAGCCCTGGACCACTAGAGATTTTACTTCCGCCTCGGACAACAAGACATCGGCCACTCTCACGTTCTTCATAGCTTCCCCTTACGATATTCGACAGCTAAAGCATGTCCATGGGATCAAGATCCACGGAGATGCGTACGTTTTTTTCCTTGGCCAGCATTTTCCGCATTTCCGCGTATACGCCCCGGATCGCCGGCCACGTATCAGCCTTAAGCAGGCACTGAAAGCGCTTGCGGCCGCGCAGCACAGAAAGCGGCGCGGGCGCGGGCCCCAGCAGTCGCACCCCGGCGGCAGGGCACAAGGCCCGCATGCGGCTCCCGAAAGCGGACAGAAGCTCCGCCTCGGGCTGGTCCAGAGGCATCGAGATCCGCACCAGCGCGAGTTTGACAAAAGGCGGGTACCCCATGGTCTGTCGCAGGGCGATCTCACGGGTGAAAAACCCTTCGTAATCGTTCTCGCGCACGAACTGCCAGCAGTAGTGCCCGGGATTGCGGGTCTGGATCAGCACCTGTCCGTTTTTCTCCCCGCGTCCAGCGCGACCGGCCACCTGCACCAGCATCTGGAACGATCGTTCCGTAGCCCTGTAGTCGGGAAGATTCAAGCCCAGATCTCCGTCCACAACCACCACCAACGTCACGCCGGGAAAATGATGCCCCTTGCTGAGCATCTGGGTTCCGACCAGAATCTGGGCCTCAAGCCTGGCAAAGGCGGCCAGGGTCTCCTGCATGGAACCGGCGCGCCGGGAAGTGTCCCGGTCCAGGCGCAAAATTTTGGTGTCCCGGGGCAGGTCGTCGCGCAGAAACTCTTCGAGCCGCTCTGTTCCGGCGCCCAGCGGCAAGAATTCGTTGCCCTTGCACCCGGGGCAGGACAGCGGGAAAAGCAAAGAATGCCCGCAATAGTGACAGAGCAAAAGCTCACGCCTCTTGTGCAGGGTCATGGAAACCTGGCAATGCGGGCATTTGACTGGTTCGGAGCAGGATTCGCAATAAAGCACGGGTGCATACCCACGCCTGTTGTGCAGGATGATGACCTGCTCTCCGGCTTGAACGGCATCAATCAGAGCATCCCGGACGGACGTGGCGAAAGGACCGTGCTCCGGCGGTTCAACCCGCAGATCAACCAGTTTGACCTCCGGCAGCCGGGCCTCTCCCACCCGGTTGGGCAGGCGATTGAGGGCGATGCCTCCATTTCTGGCAGCATGAAAGACCTTCACATCCGGGGTGGCCGAGCCCATGAGCAAAAGCCCTCCGCTGCGGGTGATCCGACCATACGCCAGTTCGCGGGCCTGATAAATGAGTCCCTCGTCCTGCTTGAAGGAGCCGTCATGCTCTTCGTCCAGAATGACAAGACCGGGCTCTATCGGCAAAAAAAGGCTGGAGCGGGTGCCGACGACTATGCTGGGGGAAGCCTGTCCTGCCAGCTCCATGAAGGTTCTTTGCCGTTCGCTCGGGTTGAGATAGCCGTGAAACAGCCGCACGCTGGCTTCTGGCAGGGCTTCGCGTACATCCCGATGGAGTTTGAGGGCAATGCCCACCTCCGGGGCCAGGAGCATGACATGCTTGCCAAGGCAAAGACAGCGCCTGGCCAACTCCAGATAGACCGCCGTCTTCCCGCTTCCTGTCACCCCGAAAAGAAGCGCCGAATGCGGGGCCTCGTCCGTCAGCAACCCCCAGAAACCGTCCACGGCCTGCTGCTGTTCTTCCGACAGGCTGAATGCTTCGGCAGCAGGAGCACAGGCCTCGTCAGGCTGAAAATGGGACTCGACCTCACGGATCAACCCTTTGCGCAGAAGAACGCGCAGGGGCTCGGACACATTCTTTCCGAAATGCGTGTTCAAAGCCTTGGCGGACGAGACGCCATGCACGTCCAGGTAGCGCAGCACGTCAAGCTGCGCCGTGGCCTGCGGGCGCACCGGCCACGGGGGTTCCGTAGTCAGGGAAAAGAGCCGTTCCTGCCTGCGCGCGCAGACATGCGGTGCGAACCGGCCCGCCAGCCAGTCCCGGGCCAGCTCGGCACGCCCATCTCCAGCGGTCAGGTCTTTAATACTTATGGCCCGATTCTCGCGAGTCTTGAACAATGGCAGATCACGGAGCGCCACAGGCAGCACTCGCGCGAGGATCTTTCCTGCGGCGTCCATCTGGCGAATGGAGAGATCGCGGATAAAATCAAGATATCCGTCGCTGAAAAAAGGAGTCTGGTCCACGGGCCAGAGCACGTCCTTGCAGACGCATCCTTCGGGCTCGGACACTCCGGCCTGCGTCAGTATGCCTACCCGATACGACTTGCCGAGCGGCACGACGACACGGCCTCCGACATGCCACATCTGCCGGGGCAGATCTTCGGGCATGGCGTAGGTCAGCACGCTGTAGGGCGAGGAAAGCAGAAGAACTGAACAGAATTCGCGCATGGGCTCCTGAAAAAAAAGGAACGGGTTGCCCCGTTCCCTTGTGGTAAAGGCCGTCAGGACTCTAGCGGGAAGGCGGAATGAGATCGCGCAGGCGGGCAATGAGGTCGTAGCGCAGATCCTCATCCTGCAGCGCAAAATAGATGTTGGCGGTCAGGTAGTCGACCCAGTCACCGACATCAAAGCGCTGCCCGCGCAACTTCACGGCCAAAAGCCGGTTGTCGCGGGCCATGGACTGCAAGGCATCGGTGAGCTGAATCTCACCGGTTTTGTCGGGCTTCACGTTATCCAGATGGTCGAATATTTCCGGGGTCAGCACATACCTGCCCACCAGCGCCAGTCTGGACGGTGCGTTGTCGATGTCCGGCTTTTCCTTGACCCCGCGAATCCGGTAAAGCCCCGGCGCGAACTCCTCGGCATCGATGATGCCGTATTTGCTGACCTTGTCGCGGGGGACCTCAATGACTCCGACCACCGGCATGCGCTCGTTCTTCCAGACTTCAAGAAGCTGATTTATGCCGGGATCGCGGTTGAACATGAGATCGTCGCCGACCATGACGGCAAAGGGTTCGTCCTTGATGACCTCGCGCGCGCACAGCACCGCATGGCCCAGCCCAAGCTGCTCTTTCTGCCGCACGACAATGATGTTGGCCATCATGGCCACCTTGCGCACCTCGGCCAGCAGATCAGTCTGCCCCTTGCGCTCCAGCAGCTGCTCGAGGGCGAGGTTGTAGTCGAAATGATCCTCGATAATGCGTTTGTTCTGGTTGTTGACAAAAACCACGTCCGACAGGCCGGAAGCTATTGCTTCTTCCACTATATATTGAATGGAAGGCTTTCGGAACACCGGAAGAATTTCCTTGGGCACATTTTTGGTCGCCGGAAGTGATCTGGTTCCCCATCCTGCCACCGGAATGACAACTTTACGTACCTGCATACATGGCTCCTTGTTTTATCCCACAAAGAAGAAGGTAGCCCCTTGCTTCTCAAAATTTCTTATCATCAAGTCAGCCCGGATTCAACGGCTGCGGTCAGGCTCGCGCACAGTTCATCCACAAGGGCCTGGTCCTGGGCTTCGACCATGATCCGGGCCAGGGATTCCGTGCCGGAATAGCGCAGCAGCACGCGCCCGGTGCGCCCCAGCCTGTCTTCGGCATGCCGGACCGCATCCTTAATTATCGGAACCGTGTCGAAAGGCACTTTTTTCTTCACCTTCAAATTCACGAGCTTTTGCGGGTACGGGGTCAGCAGCCCTGCGATCTCAGAGATGGGCTTCTGCCTGCCGACCATGATGCTCAGCAGCTGAAGGGCCGCCAAAGTTCCGTCGCCCGTGGTCGAATGCTTCATAAAAACCAGATGCCCGGATTGTTCTCCGCCCAGAAGATAACCGCCCTTGCGCATTTCCTCAACGACGTATCTGTCCCCGACCTTGGTTCTGAGCAGCCGCCCACCGCGTTCCTGCATGAATACTTCAAGGGCCATGTTGCTCATGACCGTGGCCACCAGCGTATTTTCTGCAAGTGTGCCCCGCGCCATCATCTCGTCCGCGCACACGGCCATGATCTGATCCCCGTCAAGGATCTTGCCATATTCGTCGACAACGATGAGACGGTCCGCATCCCCGTCCAGAGCCAGGCCGATATCGGCCCTGTGTTCGCGAACCTTGGCGGCAAGCACCTCGGGATGCAGGGAGCCACAGTCCTTGTTGATATTGAGCCCGTTCGGCTCGATGCCCAGAGTGATGACCCGCGCACCCAGCTCTTCAAAAATCAGCGGTGCCACACGGTAGGCCGCGCCATGCGCACAATCAAGGACGATCGTGAGTCCATCCAGGGTCATGCCCGCAGGAAAGCTGTGTTTGAGCTCGACTATGTAGCGCCCGGGGCTGTCCTGAATTTTCCTGGCTCGCCCGACCTGATCATGGTCGGGACATCTCCAGACAAAATCCGGACTGGTCACCATGGCGGCTATTTCGTCCTCCACCCTGTCGGCCAGTTTGAATCCGTCCTTGTTGAAAAATTTGATGCCGTTATCCATGTACGGATTGTGCGAGGCCGAAATGACCACGCCCAGATCGGCGCGCATGTTGCGGGTCAGAAAACTGATGGCTGGCGTGGGCAGCGGGCCGACCAGAAAAACGTCCATTCCGGCCGCGCAAAATCCCGAGGTCAGGGCCGATTCGAAGACATAGCCCGAAAGCCTCGTGTCCTTGCCGATGACGACCCGGTGCCGCTTGTTCCCGTTTCGAAAATACTGTCCGGCAGCAAGTCCGAGGCGCAGCACCAGTTCCGGCTGCATAGGATGGCTGTTGACCCGCCCGCGAATTCCATCAGTTCCAAAAAGTCTGCCCATTCATCCTCCGTTTACGGAACAAATTCTTCATTGCGTTGCACTATAATCTCGATTTCCTCGGGCTTGGCTTCCAGAATGTTCACCCCTTCGGGAAAACGGGGGACAGGCGGGATCACGCTCTGCCCAATGGCCGGGTTCGAACCCGGGTCAATCATCAGGTGCAGACTCTCACGCCAATCCTTGTCCTTCAAAAGCCGCACCGGAATCTCAAGGTTGACGCGCACGAACTTGGGTTCGAAGGTATAACTGAACGTATTGTAGCGCACCGGTTCCAGGTTCATCTTGACCCAGAGTTCCTGGGTCGTAAGACCGAACTGCAACTCGTAGCTGACCGAGGACACCGGAGTGCGCACATCCCTGGGCATAAGCAGGCGCGCCCGCCCTGAAGCGGTAAGGCTCTCATCGGGCGTAACCTGAACCAGGGCCGTGGGGATGCTGTCCACCGACTCAAGCGCACTTGCGAACCCCGTAACAGTGACCTGATCCGGAAAAACCGTAGCGTTCTTGAACTGCACGTCATCCCCGGGCAGGCCTGTCCAGTCCAACACCACCGGCACGGTCTTGGAGATCACGACATCCGCCACAAGTTCAAGTCGTGTGGGATTGATTTCCACAACTTCCACGGCCGAGGTGATGGTCATGCTTTCGGGAACCAGCGGAATGACGTTCGGACCGACGCTGATCTTGCCTAAGTCCAGTTTGTAGGCCAAACGGCCGACGTTCAGGGAACGTACCTGGTTGCTCGTGCCCCTGATGCGCACCTGCAGCTTGCTGACCAGACCTGAGGTGATCTCCATCTGAGGGGGCAGATTCACGAATTCAAGGGGCACCTCAAGCCATGTCTCGACCTTTTCCTGGCCCGAGACCACGTACCAGCACGCCAGGGCCAACAGGATGGCCAGAACTCTGTATTGCCAATTATTCCACATTATTTCCTCAACGCAGCGGCAAGGACTTTTTTCAACCGTACTTCATTCAAGCTGCTGGTTATCCGCCCTCCCACAGCCAGAGAAATGCTGCCCCGCTCCTCGGACACGATGAGCGCCACGGCGTCCGTCTCCTCGGTCACGCCGATGGCGGCGCGATGCCTGGTGCCCAGAGCGGACTCATGCTTGAGGCCTACGGCCAAAGGCAGAATGCAGGCCGCCGCCTCGATCCGATTGTCTCGGATAATGACCGCCCCGTCATGCAGGGGCGTGTCGGGATGAAAAATCGTCAGCAGCAAATCCTTGCTGAAGGCCGCATGCAGCTCAATGCCTCCCGAAACCACGTCGCCCATGGGGATGTTGCGCTCAATGACGATAAGCGCACCGGTCTTGTTCTTGGCCATGTGCACCAGCGCCAGGATCAGTTCGTCGAGAACGGCGGTCTGCACCGAATCCTTCTTAAAGATCGTGGTCGCGCCCATGACCGCCAGCGCCTTGCGGATATCTCGCCTGAAAAGGATGATGACCACAAGAAAGATGGAGCCCAGGAAATTTCCGAGCAGCCAGTTCAGGGTGAACAGTCCAAACTGACCGGCGGCAAAATATGTCACGATGATGAGAAGAAGCCCGTAAATGACCGAAACTGCCCGGGTGCCTTTGATCAGCAGGATTATCCGGAAAAAAATATAACCTACAAGCAGGATATCAAGGATATCCCGCCAGGTGATCTGCAGATTGCCAACGGTAAAACTCAGCACCCCTGTTCTCCCGAAGTTCCCTTCCCGAGCATGTGGGCAACGGTCAGCCCGTCACGAATTTCGCGCACCTCGTGTACACGGTGGATGCGCACTCCCTTCTCATAGAGTGCAACGGTCGCAGCCAGCGTGGCCGCGTTGCGTCCCGGACCCTGACGGCCGAGCAGCTCTCCCCACAGGGATTTATTGGAAAGCGCCATGTACACTGGTCGGCCGAATTTGAATAATTTACAGATATTTTTCAATATTTCAAGATTATGTTCAACAGTCTTGCCAAATCCGATGCCCGGATCAAGGACAACTCGGGATTCGGGCACCCCGGAACGCACCAGAATATCGAGCTTTGCAGCAAAAAAGCGCATGATCTCAGCCAGTACATCCTCATACCGGGGCTTAATCTGCATGGTCTGCGGACGACCGAGGCTGTGCATGAGGACATAGCCAGGTTGAAAATCCCGCACAACCTGCAGAAGCTCCGGGTCAACATCCAGGGCCGAGACGTCATTGAGGATCAGGGCCCCGGCCTCCAGGCAGGCCCTGGCCACGGAAGCTTTGGTCGTGTCCACGGACAGGACGGCATCCGGCCTGGCCGCGAGTATCCCCCGTACCACCGGCAACACCCGCTCCAGTTCCATTTCTGCGGATACAGGCTCGGAAAAAGGACGGGTGCTCTCCCCGCCTATGTCGAGGATGTCCGCCCCCTCCTCGATAAGCGCAAGTCCCTTTGCCACCGCTGCGTCGACATCGGCGGCCTGCCCGCCATCATAAAAGGAATCGGGCGTCACGTTCAGGATGCCCACAACAAAAAAGGGGGCAGGACCCAAGGTCCTCCCCCTGCTCACATCCCAGGAGACCGTATCCAATCTCTCCGGGTTCATGGTTTATTCTCCTGCCTTGTCGCCGCTGTTCTCCTCATCCAGAGTGAACCCTTCTTCCGGGGTGTCGCCTTCGGTGGCAGGGGCCTGCGCAGCCGCGGGCTTCACGCCGTTCTGGACCGGTGCCAGGGTCTCTCCCTTGATGATCCTGCCGACTTCCTCGCCAGTCAGGGTCTCGCGGTCGATGAGCGCCAGGGACAGGGAGTGCAGCAACTCAAGGTTGTCCTGCAGGATGGTCTTGGCGCGATCGTAGGCCTCGCCGAGAATCCTTTTGACCTCCAGGTCGATAAGTTTGGCTGTCTCGTCGCTGTAGTCTTTGATGTGGGCCATGTCGCGGCCCAGAAAGACCTCGTCGTCTTTCTTGCCCAGCGCCATGGGGCCAAACTCTTCGCTCATGCCCCATTCGCAGACCATGCGCCTGGCCATGGCAGTGGCGCGCTCGATGTCGTTGCCGGCACCGGTGGTGATGGAATTGAAGACCAGTTCCTCTGCAGCCCGGCCACCAAAGAGCACGGCCAGATTGTTCTGCAGGTAGGTCTTTGAATACGTGTGACGATCGTCCACCGGCAGTTGCATGGTCACGCCCAGGGCGCGGCCGCGAGGGATGATGGACACCTTGTGAATGGGATCCGTGCCGGGCAGGAACTGTGCGACCAGCGTGTGACCGGCCTCATGATAGGCGGTGGTCTTCTTCTCTTCGTCGCTTAAAATCATGGAACGCCGCTCCTTGCCCATCATGACCTTGTCCTTGGCTTCCTCGAAGTCGATCATGGTGACCAGATCCTGACTCAGCTTGGCCGCATGCAGAGCGGCTTCGTTGACCAGATTCTCGAGATCCGCGCCGGAAAAACCGGGTGTTCCCCGAGCCAGCACTTCCAGGTCGACTTCCTTGGACAGGGGGGTCTTGCGGGTGTGCACTTCAAGGATGCGCTTGCGGCCCCTCAGATCCGGATTGGGCACCACGACCTGACGGTCGAAACGACCGGGACGCAGCAGGGCCGGATCAAGCACGTCGGGACGGTTGGTGGCCGCTATAAGGATGACGCCCTCGTTTGATTCGAATCCGTCCATTTCCACCAGCATGGCGTTCAGCGTCTGCTCACGCTCGTCATGTCCGCCGCCAAGGCCTGCGCCACGCTGACGGCCCACCGCATCGATTTCATCGATGAAGATGAGGCACGGGGCGTTCTTCTTGCCCTGGATGAACAGGTCGCGCACCCGGGCGGCACCGACACCGACGAACATTTCCACGAAGTCCGAACCGGAAATGGAGAAAAAGGGCACTCCGGCCTCGCCGGCTACGGCCCTGGCCAGCAGGGTCTTGCCCGTGCCGGGACCGCCGACCAGCAGCACGCCCTTGGGGATGCGGCCGCCGAGCCGGGTGAATTTCTTGGGATTGCTCAAGAAATCGACAATTTCCTGCAGCTCGTCCTTGGCTTCGTCCACGCCGGCCACATCCGCAAACGTGACCTTGGTTTCTTCCTGGGTGACCATCTTGGCACGCGATCTGCCAAAGGACATGGCCTTTCCGCCACCGCCCTGCATCTGGCGCATGAAGAAAATCCAGACACCGATCAGGAGCAGCATCGGGAACCAGGAAATGAGCACGGTCATGTACCAGGGTGCATCCTCCTGGGGCTCGGCCTTGACCTGCACGTTGTTCTCGACCAGCGTGTCGACCAGGGTCGGATCATCGGGAGCATAGGACGTGAAGCGCTGGTCATTGGCCATGACTCCGGAGATGCGGGATCCCTGAATCTTGACGCTGGCCACTTCACCCTGGCGGACCTTTGTCAGAAATTGCGTGTAATTGAGGTCATTGGGCGATACCGGCGGCTGATTGAACAAATTGAAGAGAACAATCATCACCATGCAGATCCCGGCCCAGAGAACCAGATTCTTGGAAAAACTATTCAAATGAAAAAACCTCCATAAGCCGAGTTGGGAAGCTTTTTTCCCACTGGCCATTTTGCTTCACATAACGAACGAACCCGAAGCTGAACAAGCAATCATTGTTAAGGTCAGTTTGCAGAATGACAAGAAAATTTTCATCAAAAAAAAGCTTTTTTAAAAGGTTTCCGGAAAAACTTGATCATTGCCGAGGGCATTGATAGATACGAGCCTCTTCGAAGGGGAAGCGTATCGTCACCGGTGTGGCGCCCGGTCTTCAAAACCGGTGGAAGGTCGAGAGGTCTTCGGTAGGTTCGACTCCTATACGCTTCCGCCAACGATCTCACCACACTCGCCTCGTCTTTCTCGTCCTTCGCTTTTTCTTTTTGTCCCAATCCGCAAAAATCATCGCCAACCGTCTGTGATATCGTCTGGAAGAACGGCCCAGACTGCGCGTTTACCGACGGCCAGACTCCCATAGTCTGCTTCGATTCCAAGCACCCGCGCAGGATTGCGGGTCACCAAGGCCAAAAGCTCCAGAAGGGGCGCCGAGGGCATGAGCGCCCGCACGGCCCGCAACTCTTGCCACAGGTCAAGGCTTAGGACCGATGCAAAGGAGTCAGTGCCCAAACATAACGGAACTCCCGACGCGTACAACGCGGCCACCGGCGCGTCCCCCACACCGATCCAGCCGTTGCTGCGCGGACACAAGCAGACACTGGCTCCGCTAGAGGCCAAAACCTCCACATCGTTTTCATCCACGTGCACGCAATGCACCGCCAAGGTGCGCTCGTCCAGCAGGCCAAGTTCGCGCGCGAACCCGACGGCGCTGAGGCCTGGCGCGGCAAAGCCTTTGGGCAGGATGCGGCGAGTGCGTAGAAAATCGGCAAACTCACCGCTGCCGCTTTGAAAAAGCGCGTTCTCCCCCGGCGTTTCGGCCAGATGCAGACTGAAAGGAAGCCCCCGGGACACGCACCATTGCTTGATATTCCTGGCCAGGGTGCGATCCGTGGAATACAAGGCATGCACACTGGGGCTCCAGTCCCTGGGCAAAGATCCGGGACTGAATTCGCGACTGCGACCCGAAAATTCCTTGAACAGGAAGCCGCCAAGCCCCTGACTTTCCATTGCGCTGCGGACCATCTGGAACTCACGACCGACCACATCGGCCACATAGCAGGTTCCGCTTGCCCGCGCCTCCTCCACCGCCCGCTCCATCACCGCCGCAGTCGCCCTGCTTTCACGCATGGCGGCAAAGAGTCTGTCTGCCCAGGCCTCAAAGCCAAGGCCAGCGGGCACCTTTCCAGCAAGGTGCGACAACTCCAGATGCGTGTGCGCATTGATAAGACCGGGCACTATGGTTACCGGCCCAAGATCGCGGCAAACGCCATCCCCCGCGACCTCACGCCAGGCTCCCACGGCGTGGATGCGCCCCTCCCGGACCAGCATTCCTCCATCCCGAATCTCGGGGCACTGCGGATTCATGGTCAGGATGCGCGCGGCGCGGAACGCTTCGGTCATGCCCATGCACCTTTAGCCGTAAGCGATACATAAAAAAAGAGGCGGCCAGGCCGCCTCGATTCAAAACTTCGCAAAGCGGAGCTATTCATAAATCTTGTCAGCGGACTCTTTGACTTCTTCAGGAACAGCCACGCCAATCTTTCTGGCGGCCCCAAGGTTGAGGTGCAGGATCAGGTCCTGCTGAGTTTCCACGGGCGTGACCGATGGAAATGAACCATCGACCATGATGCGTTTGGCCATGAGCCCGGTCTGATATCCGTGCTGATAGTAATCAAACGCCAACGCGGCCACGGTGCCTCGTTTCACCGAATCGACATCCGCGGAAAACAGAGGCATTTTTTCCTGCTCGCAAACCTTGATCACGGACTCCAGAGAGGAGATGACCGTATTGTCCGTCGGCAGATAGACTGCGTCAACCTTTCCGACGAGAGCCTTGGCGGCCTGATAGACATCGCTGGTCTTGGCCACGGTTGCCTCCACCACTTCAAAACCGGACTTGACGCCTTCAGCCCTGACCATGGCCACAGTGGTCTTGGAATTCGCCTCTCCGGCGTTATAGATCATTCCCAGCTTCTTGAGATCGGGATAGAAGCGGCGCAGCATGGCCATATGCTGGTCCACAGGCAGCATGTCGGAAACACCGGTGATGTTTTTGCCGGGCTTCTCCAGATCTTCGATCAGACCCGCGCCCACGGGGTCGGTGATGGCCGTGAACAGGAGCGGACTCCCGGCCAGAATCGGCGATTTTTTGCTGGCCAGGGCGCACGCCTGAGCTGACGGAGTGGCAATGGCCAGCACAAGGTCGGGATTTTCACCGGCTATCTGGGCCGCGATCTGGTTGGCCGTAGCCATGTTGGCCTGGGCATTGTGCACTGAGTAGGTCGCGTTCACTCCCTGCGCCTTCAGACTGTCCTGAAAGCCTTTCAGAACCGCGTCCAGTGACGGGTGTTCGACAAACTGGCTCACAGAGACACTGTAGGTCTTGGCAAAACCCGGACAGGCCATGGCCAGAACAAGTGCCGCAATCAAAAAAAACTTCTTCATATGTGCGTCCTCTTTTGGTCTAAAATCTAGCTGATGCGAAACATCTGCACGAGCCCTTTAAGCTGTTCCGAGAGGGCGCGCAACTCTTCTGCATGCTCCCGAACCGTTTCGCCATTGCGACTCATGCTCGAAGCCGAGTTGCTGACCTCCGCGATCTGGACAGTGATATCACCCGCAACTCCCGAGGTCTGAGTCACGTTGTGGTTGACCTCGTCAAGACCCTGCGAAGCCTGGCCTATATTCTGCGCTATGTCGCGGGTGGTTGTGGATTGTTCTTCCACGGCGGCGGCGATGGTGGCCACAATGGAATCTATGTCCGTGATGACCCGGGTGATCTCGCCGATGCGTCCGATGGTCTGATCCGTGGCACCCTGGATTCCGCCGATCTTGTTGCGGATTTCGTCCGTTGCCGCTGCCGTCTGATTGGCCAATTCCTTGATTTCATTGGCTACGACCGCGAATCCCCGCCCTGCCTCACCTGCTCTTGCGGCCTCGATGGTGGCATTGAGCGCCAGCAGATTTGTCTGAGAAGAGATGGCTGTGATGGTCTGCGTCACGGAACTGATTTCGCTGGCCACGGCCCCAAGGCGGTCCACATCGGTAGAAGTGGCCTGAGCCACGCTCACGGCCTGGGCAGTAATTTCCCTGGCCCGACCCGTGCTCCTGGATATCTCTTCGATGGTCGCGCTCATCTCTTCGGATGCTGCGGCCACAGTCGATATGTTGACCGTCGCCTGTTCGGTGGCAGCTGCCACCGAACGCATGTTCTGGCTCATTTCCTCGGCGGCGGCGGCCACGCTGTTGGAACGTTCCTGATTGTCCCGGGCCACGCCGGCCACGGTTTCCGATACCGATGTCAGTTGCCCGGAAGCGTCTGCCAAAGTGCCAACGCCGGAAATGATCTCCTGCATCATGGAACCCATGTGCTCGGTCATGGTGTTCACGCTCTGCGCCAGTTGACCGATCTGATCCCGACTCTTGGTTACCACCCGTACGGTCAGGTCCCCCTTGCTGATTCGCTCCGTGGCCAAGGCCACGTCATGAACCGGCTTGAAAATCGCAAGCCGCATCAACAGCGAAAGGCAGCCCAGCAGCACAATCATCCCTGCGGCCATGATCAGGCCGGACTTGATCTGGCCATCCACGAGCCCGCCCATCTGCCTGGAGATATCCTGCTTCATGACCAGCACGCCCAGCACCGGCTGGCTTGAGCCGTGGCAGTGATGACAGGCCGGCTCGTTCATGATGGACTTGACCTCGACATAGGCAGGAGCGCCATCGATTTCGGTGATGACCTGACTCATGCCGTCAGTCTTCAGGCGTTCGTCGACCATGCGGCTGAGCTCAGGCGCACGGACGGCATCGCCGATTTCGACGCGCATGGACTCCTCGGCGGTGCTGTAGGTGATATTGCCCTTGAAATTGGTCAGATGAATGTCGATGTCGTCGTAACGTGCGCCGACGTCATCGAACTTTTCAGTCGTGCCGGCGTTGTCTCCGATGGCCATGGGCTCACGGATGGCAAGGAAAAGCATTTCAGCGGTACGCTCGGCGTTGATCTCGATCTCGTGCAGAGTACTCGCCTTCTGCATGAAAAAGGTTGTCCAGAACAGAATGCCGAAAAACACCACCAGAACAACAGCCGTGGTCCCAAGCATCTTGGCGGCCAGAGATCTGCGGAAAATGTCCATCACGACCTCCTAGTGCGCCCCGCCGTAGAGCAGCGGCTTGAAGTTGAATGACTTGACCCTGTCTTCGTTGTGACAGCCTACGCAATCTTCCATGGACAAGCTGCCCTTGATGAGCTCCGCGTCCCCGCTCTCTGCGTGGTCATACCCCGGACCATGACAGACCTCGCATCCGGCATCCGCCAGATGCGGCGTCTTTTCGTAACTGATGAAGCCTCCAGGCTTGCCAAACCCCGTGGCATGGCAGCCATAGCAGGTTGCAAGCTCTGCCTCGGTCAAGTCCGAAGCCATAATTTTCACAGATCTGTCTGAATGGGATTTTTTGGCGTATTTGGTAAAATTTTCATACTGTTCTTCGTGACAGTCCTTACAAGCGGCACTGCCTACATACGGGTTTTCCGCCATGACGGAAAACGGCCACAACATGCATACCAGTAAAAAGGCATACCACACATTGAGCACAGCTCGTCCCTCCATTCCCCCTCCTTGAACGGATTCATTCACAGCAACACCATTCTTGCAAAACGAATCGCCAGATCTACTTTTGTTATATATTTTCAAAAAGTTACGCGAAAAATTAAGCAACGTCAATAACTTGTCCGCCATTTCACAAGCCTGAATTCTTGCTGCAAAGCACCCACCGCACCCTTGCAACAACGCAAAAATCAGGAATTTTAACAGTGACATACAAACAAGCCGAACATGTACGTACACCCTCTCCCCAAATAAACATGCGTATGACAGACCAAATCCAAAACATCTTGAGAGGTAGTTTCTGGCTTCATCCAAGCCTTGCCTTTTGTGCAGGATGCCCACTCGGGCTTCTTTCGCGGAACGAATCCGGAAAACCCCCTTGTCATGAGCGAGTGCACCCACCGCCCGGGAATTTGAAGTGATGTCGTCGCATGCTTTGCCGGCCGCCTTGCCCGAGCGGGCGAAAGTGTCGCCCATTGAGAGAATCCAGTCCATGCTCCACCTCCAATAGTAGTAATACCCAGTATGTACCTAGGTATTTAGGAGAGAATATGGCGCGTGCGTAACTGGATTTCATGTGTATTTTCACTAATCAATAACTAGTCAGCCCTGAAAAACATGACAATATGTTGAAATTAATTGAAATTTAATCGGAGATAATGTATTTCAAATAACCAGTGATGCAGTGAAAATGCATTT
>JAWLHW010000037.1:0-16153 GCA_041690155.1 Desulfomicrobium sp.
GACTTCAAGCGCATGCTCGCCTATTCGAGCATCGAGCACATGGGCATCCTGTGCATCGCCACCTCCTTCGGCGGAGCCGGTGTCTGGGCGGCCCTTTTCCATGTCTGGAGCAACGGCCTGACCAAGGGGGCGCTTTTTTTGAGCGCAGGCAACCTGCAACGGGCCGCGAATTCGTCCTCCCTTGACGAGGTGCGGGGCATGTCAAAAGTTCTGCCTCGCACCTCCATTCTGTTTGTTGTGGGCATGTTCGCCATCACCGCCTGCCCGCCCTTTGGCCCGTTCTTCAGCGAACTGCTCATCATCCGCACCGGCCTTGGAGCAGGGCAGGCCTGGGCCATCGGGCTCTTCCTGGTCTGCCTGTTGCTGGCCTTTTTCGGAATCTCGCGCATCGTTTTCGCCGTTGTCGACGGCCGCCCGCGGCTCCATAAAACAGCCCCTGCACTGCGCAAGGAATCGGCCGGACTCATTCTGCCGCCGCTCATCCTGCTGGCCGCGTCACTCTGGCTCGGCCTTTTCACCCCGGACATCCTTAAGGATGCCTGGTCCGCCGCAGTCCTTCAACTCTCCCCAATGCCATGAACACACTCGCCCCATTTTTCTCGTTTACCAACGCGTCCAGAATCTCGTGGGCCTCGGTTCCGGTCTTTTCGGTAACCAAGCTCGCCCGCCTGACCAGCGAAATGCTTGAGTCCGGAGCACGCCTGTGCTCGTGGTTCGGGGTTCCGGATCATGACGCCACGATCCTGGTCGCCGTGCTGGCGCTGGATTCCGAAAGCATCCTTGGCGTGGCCCGCAGCGAACCCATCAGCGGTTCATACCCGTCCCTCACCCCGAAACACCCAGAGGCACATCTCTTTGAACGCGAAGTCTGGGAACAGCACGGCCTGGTTCCCGTCGGGCATCC
This sequence comes from Desulfomicrobium sp., assembly GCA_041690155.1. GTDB lineage: Bacteria > Desulfobacterota > Desulfovibrionia > Desulfovibrionales > Desulfomicrobiaceae > Desulfomicrobium. The sequence goes on from JAWLHW010000037.1 coordinate 905, forward strand.
GTGGCTCAAACCCGTGCGCGACACCTTTGATAACGCCCCGGCCAACGCTCCCTTCTTCCGGGTCGAAGGCCCAGAGGTGCACGAAGTGGCCGTTGGTCCGGTGCATGCCGGAGTGATAGAACCCGGGCATTTTCGCTTTCAGTGCGCGGGGGAAGAGGTGCTGCATCTGGAGATCGCGCTGGGCTATCAGCACCGCGGCATCGAGGAAGCCCTGGCGGGCGGGCCGCACCCGGCGACCATGAGCCAGATGGAAACCATCGCCGGGGACACGACCATCGCCCATGCCACGGCCCATGCGTCGGTCCTGGAGGCGCTCGGCGGTGTGGAAGCCCCCCTGCGCGCGCAGTGGCTGCGGGCCATCGCGCTGGAACTTGAACGCCTGGCCAACCACACCGGCGACATGGGCGCCCTGGCCCTTGATGTGGCCTTCCTGCCGACCTCGGCGGCGTGCGGTAAAATTCGGGGAGATTTTCTGAACCTGACGGCGCTTATGTGCGGCAACCGTTTCGGGCGCGGGCTGATACGTCCGGGCGGATGCAGGCATGATCTGGAAGAGGAACGGGTGGAAACCCTGACCGGGAGACTGAAAACACACATGGACGATGTCGAACAGGCCATGGCCTGGTTCTGGGACGCGGCTTCGGTGCGGGTGCGTTTCCGCAATGTCGGCGTCGTGCACCCGTCCCAGGCCACCGAAATCGGCCTGGTCGGTCCGGCGGCGCGGGCCTGCGGACTGGTCCGTGACGTGCGCTTCGACCATCCGGCGGGCTGGCACCGCTTTTCCCACTCGCCCGTGGCGGTCTGGCCCAGCGGCGACATTTTCGCCCGCGCCCGGGTGCGATCCCTGGAAGTGCAGCGCTCCGGCCGCTACCTTTTCGAGCAACTGGCCGCGCCAGTGGACGGGGAAATCAGAACCGCCCTGCCCGCCCCGCAGCCGGAGTCCATGGCCGTGTCCCTGGTCGAAGGCTGGCGCGGCGAGGTCTGCCATGTGGCCTTGACCGACCATTTCGGCCGTTTCCGCCGCTACAAGATCACCGACCCGTCCTTCCACAACTGGACCGGACTGGCCCTGTCCCTGCGCGGCACGGCGATCTCGGACTTTCCCATCTGCAACAAGAGCTTCAACCTGTCCTACTGCGGCTTTGATCTCTAAGGGGAACGCGCATGTATATTTTTGATACCATCATGAACCGGATGCGGCGCGGCTGCCAGACCATGCCCTACCCCAAGGGCCCTGCCCCTGCCCTGCCCGACCGCCATGGCGGCGCCCTGCGCCTTGACGCCGCCCTTTGCCCTGACGGCTGCACGCAATGCGAAGGCGTCTGTCCGGTAGGGGCCATCACCCTGGAGCCGGGACAGGGTGCACGCCTCGACCTTGGCCGCTGCCTGTTCTGCGGAGACTGCCTGGAGGCCTGCCCCGGCGGGGCCATCACCAGGACGGACGACCATCGTCTGGCCGTGCGCCGCCGCGAGGACCTGATCCTGGGCGAAAGCGGCAAGGAGGAGCTGCGGCTGGCAGCGGCCCTGGACAAAAAAATGAAAAGCCTGCTGGGCCGCTCCCTGCGCCTGCGGCAGGTCAGCGCAGGCGGATGCAATGCCTGCGAGGCGGACATCAACGTGCTCGGCACCATCGGCTGGGACCTGGGGCGCTTTGGCATCCAGTATGTGGCCTCGCCGCGCCATGCCGACGGAGTGCTCATAACCGGCCCTGTGACCAAAGGCATGGAACTGGCTCTGCAAAAGACCTGGGCGGCCGTGCCCGAACCGCGCATCGCCATCGCGCTGGGCGCCTGCGCCATCAGCGGCGGCCCCTTCGTCGGCCATCCCCAGCACAACGGCGGGGCGGACCCCGTCATCCCCATCGACCTCTACATCCCCGGTTGCCCCCCGCACCCACTGACCATCCTGGACGGCTTTCTGCGACTGCTGGACCGCCTGCCCAAGCACAATTTGTAGAACCGCTTCCCGGGCTGACGCCCGGCGCAAGACGTAAAAAAGGGCCGGAATCGCTTCCGGCCCTTTTATCATTCTTGGGTATGAACGGCTTAGTACATGCCGCCCATGCCGCCCATGCCGCCACCGGGCATGGCCGGGGCAGACTCTTCCTTGGGCTTCTCTGCGATGGCGCACTCGGTGGTGAGCAGCAGGGAGGCCACGGAAGCGGCGTTCTGCAGGGCAATACGGGTCACCTTCTTGGGATCGATGACGCCGGATTTCAGCAGGTCTTCGTATTCGCCGGTAGCGGCGTTGAAACCGAAGTCGTCCTTGCCGTTGCGGACCTTGTCGATGACCACGGCGCCTTCGATGCCTGCGTTGCCGCAGATCTGACGGATGGGCTCTTCGATGGCGCGACGGATGACCTGGACGCCGGCGGCTTCGTCGTCATCGGCGGGCTTGACGGAGTCCAGGGCGGCCTGGCAGCGCACCAGGGCGACGCCGCCGCCAGGCACGATGCCTTCTTCAACGGCAGCGCGGGTGGCGTTCAGGGCGTCTTCCACGCGGGCCTTCTTTTCCTTCATTTCGGTCTCGGTGGCTGCGCCAACGTTGATCACGGCAACGCCGCCAACGATCTTGGCCAGACGCTCCTGCAGCTTTTCGCGATCGTAATCAGAGGAGGTCTCCTCGATTTCGTTGCGGATCTGCTTCACGCGGGCCTTGATGGCTTCGGCTTCGCCGGAACCGTCAACGATGGTGGTGTTTTCCTTGTCGATGACAACGCGCTTGGCGGAACCGAGCTGGTTGAGGGCGATGCTCTCGAGCTTGACGCCCAGATCGTCGGAAACGACTTCGCCGCCGGTCAGGATGGCGATATCCTGCAGCATGGCCTTGCGGCGCTCACCAAAGCCGGGAGCCTTGACGGCCACGACCTGCAGGGTGCCACGCAGCTTGTTGACAACCAGGGTAGCCAGGGCTTCGCCTTCGATGTCTTCGGCGATGATGACCAGGGGCTTGCCCATCTTGGCGGCCTGCTCCAGAACGGGGAGCAGTTCCTTCATGTTGGAGATCTTCTTCTCGTTGATCAGGATCAGCGGAGAATCCATTTCGCAGACCATCTTGTCAGGGTTGGTCACGAAGTAGGGGGACAGGTAGCCGCGGTCGAACTGCATGCCCTCGACGACGTCCAGGTTGGTCTCAAGGCCCTTGGCTTCTTCAACGGTGATGACGCCTTCCTTGCCGACCTTGCCCATGGCTTCGGCAATGATGTTGCCGATGGTGGCGTCGTTGTTGGCGGAAATGGTGCCGACCTGGGCAATTTCCTTCTGGTCGCGGGTGGGCTTGGCCAGCTTGTTCAGGCTGCCGGTGACAGCTTCAACAGCCTTGTCGATGCCGCGCTTGATGGACATGGGGTTGCGGCCGGCGGCGACCAGCTTGATGCCTTCGGAGAAAATGGCCTGAGCCAGGATGGTGGCAGTGGTGGTGCCGTCGCCTGCGATGTCGGAAGTCTTGGAGGCGACTTCCTTGACCATCTGGGCGCCCATGTTCTCGAACTTGTCTTCCAGTTCGATTTCCTTGGCGACAGTTACGCCGTCCTTGGTGATGATCGGGGAGCCGAAGGACTTCTCGATGACAACGTTGCGTCCCTTGGGTCCGAGGGTAACCTTGACGGCATCGGCCAGGGTGTCCACACCGATTTTCAGTTTTTCACGGGCCTTGGCATCAAACTTGATTATTTTAGCAGCCATGTGTGCGTCTCCTTGGAATTCTTAAAAATTAGGCTTCGATTACAGCGAGGATGTCGTCTTCACGCATGATGAGCAATTCGTCACCATCGATCTTGATCTCGGTGCCGGCGTACTTGTTGAAGATCACCTTGTCGCCGGTCTTGACGCCCATGGGGATCTGCTTTCCGTCATCGGCGACCTTGCCGGGACCTGCGGCAACCACTTCACCCTTGATGGGCTTTTCCTTTGCGGAATCGGGGATGATGATGCCGCCTTTGGTTACCTGCTCCTCTTCGAGACGCTTGACCAGAATACGGTCGTGCAGTGGTCTGAGTTTCATGTTTTTTCCTCCAAGATGTTTAAGAATTTCTTCCGTGTAGATAATTTTTTTGGCACTCTGCAACCTGGAGTGCCAAATCGCGGAACTGAAAACGCAAAACAAGTTCCGTGCGAGACAGAGGCCCAAATAATCTCTGCCACAGTGAAGTCAAGGGACGAAGTCAAAAAAAATTCACTCCTCGCCAAATCGGGCGGCTTGTGATTCGGGTCAAGGCAGGCTATGCATTTCGCCTCACAACCGCCACCACCGCCCACTTTGGGACTGACCGCAAGACCGCGACAAGGACATTTTCATGCTCGACATTAAATTTATCAGATCAAATCCGGATGAGGTCAAAGACGGGCTGCGCAAACGCCGCAGCAAGCTGGACCTTGAGCAGTTTCTGGCCGTAGACCAAAAAAGGCGCGACCTGCTCCTGGAAGCCGAGGACCTCAAAGCCCGCCGCAACCAGGCCTCCGGCGAGATGGCCCGGATGAAAAAAGCCGGCGAGAACGCCGAGACGCTCCTGGCCGAGCTTGGCGTCATGTCGACGCGCATCAAGGCCCTGGACGAAGAGCTTAAAGACATCGAGCAGCAGACCGCCGACTGGGTCATGTCCATCCCCAACGTCCCCCATGCCTCAGTGCCCGAGGGCGTGGACGAGGCGGACAATCTGGAAGTGCGCAGCTGGGGCGAAAAACCCAGTCTGTCCTTCACCCCAAAGGAGCATTGGGAGCTTGGCACCGCCCTGGGCGGACTCGATTTCGAAACTGCGGCCAAGATCACGGGCAGCCGTTTCGTGCTGCTTAAAGGCTGGGCCGCCAAGCTGGAGCGGGCGCTGATCAGCTTCATGCTCGACGTGCAGACCCTTGAGAACGGCTACGACGAAGTCATGCCCCCGGTCATCGTCAACCGCGAGAGCCTCATGGGCACGGGCCAACTGCCCAAATTCGAGGAGGACCTCTTCCACCTCGAAAACACGAGCTACTACCTCATCCCCACGGCCGAGGTCCCGGTGACCAACATCTACCGCGACACGACCCTGGCCGAATCCGCGCTGCCCATCGCCCACTGCGCGTACACCGCCTGCTTCCGGTCCGAGGCGGGCTCCTACGGCAAAGACACCAAGGGCATGATCCGCCAGCACCAGTTCGACAAGGTCGAGCTGGTCCGCTTCGTCCACCCTGATTCATCATATAATGAACTGGAAAAACTCCTCGGCCACGCCGAGAGCATCCTGCAAAAGCTCGGGCTGCCCTACCGTGTGGTCACGCTGTGCGCCGGAGACCTGGGATTCTCTTCGGCCAAGACCTACGACATCGAGGTCTGGCTGCCCGGCCAGGACAAATACCGTGAAATCTCGTCCTGCTCCAACTTCGAGGACTTTCAGGCCCGCCGGGCGGGAATCCGCTTCAAGCCCGCGGACGCCAAGAAGAGCAGACTGGTTCACACCCTCAACGGATCGGGCCTGGCCGTGGGCCGGACCATGGTCGCCATCCTTGAAAACTACCAGCAGGCCGATGGCTCGGTAATCGTGCCTGAAGTCCTGCGCCCTTACATGAACGGACTGGAAAAAATTGAATTGAAAAAAGCCTGACTTTCCGGCTTGACAAGCTGGATACCCGCCTATAGAAGCGTCTTCTCTTTACGGGCCGTTAACTCAGACGGTAGAGTATCTGCCTTTTAAGCAGAGAGTCGAAGGTTCGATCCCTTCACGGCCCACCATAATGCGTCCCCATCGTCTAGTGGCCTAGGACGGCGGCCTCTCACGCCGCTAACAGGGGTTCAAACCCCCTTGGGGACGCCACTATTTTATTTGACGCAAAACTTGCGTCCCCATCGTCTAGCTCGGTCCAGGACACCGGCCTTTCACGCCGATAACAGGGGTTCAAATCCCCTTGGGGACGCCACTTTTTTTTAGTTTTTCGTTTTTTGCTGGGTGATCGTTCAACGGTAGGACAGCGGACTCTGACTCCGTCAATCTTAGTTCGAATCTAAGTCACCCAGCCACCTGTCCCCATCGTCTAGCCTGGTCCAGGACACCGGCCTTTCACGCCGATAACAGGGGTTCAAATCCCCTTGGGGACGCCAAAGGAAGCAAGGCCTTACATCGCAAGATGTAAGGCCTTTTTCTTTGCTCCACACAACCGCATGCGAATCGGCATGGACTGATGGAAGAGCATCCAAAAGCATATCTTGCCACAATTTTGCTCTCTTCATTGGATCTTTCCAGCATATTGTTCAAATTCAGTTGATTGCGATGCCGATGAAAATCTTTTATACTATAAATTCATCGGAATCGTTCCCTGTCCTCTACCCATGACTCCACTTGTGAGTGGCATCTTAATCCTATATGTTGATAAACTGGATACATACTCGCATGGGGGGCGCATGACGAACTATCGAGCCATCATACTTATTTTTGCCCTCCTCTGTACGCCTTTCATCTCCCATGCCTCCGAAGCTTCCAAACCATCCCAGAGTATCTTGATCGTCCACTCCTACCACCAAGGCTTCCGCTGGACTGACAGCATCATGGAAGGAATGCTGGACGTGCTTCAAAAAGAAGCCCCCGACGCAGACATCCATGTCGAGTACCTGGATGCCAAGCGCCTCCCTCCAGAAACCTTCAGCCCTTTCTTTGACGAAACCCTGAAGCACAAGTTCTCCAGGATCACGCCCACGGTTATCCTTGTCTCCGATGACGCGGCCTTCGATCTCATGCTTTCCTTGCGTGACAAGCACTATCCTGGCGTTCCGCTTGTTTTTTGCGGTGTGAACAACTTCAATGATGAACGCCTTGCCGGGCATGTGGCCGTGACCGGTGTGACGGAAGATTTCGACATCAGGGGAACCGTGGAAATTGCCCTGAAGCTCCACCCGAATGCCAAACACATGGCTGTGATCAGCGACTCCACCGAAACAGGCGAGATCAACCGCCAGCGGTTTCTCCAAGCGGCCCCAGGATTCTCAGACCGCGTAAATGTTTTTGAACTCTTTGATCTGTCGACAGAGGAACTTTCTTCGCAACTCAAGTCGATTCCCGAGGATTCCTTCATCCTGAATCTGTCCTTTTTCCGTGATCGCTTGGGGCAAAGCTATTCCACCAGTGAGGGCAATCGCATCGTTGCCTCCCTTTCTGATTTGCCGATCTATTCCTGCTGGGATTACTTTTTGGACGGAGACGCTGTCGGCGGATTGGTAGTGAGTGGACGCCAACAGGGTGAAGCCTCTGCCTCAATGGCCGCCCAAATTCTCAGGGGACTGCGCGCCGAGGAGATACCCATCCTGAGGACAAGCCCCAACGTTTACATGTTCGACTACAAAGTGATGCAGCGCTTCGGTATCAAGGAATCCTCCCTTCCCAAGGGGAGCGTCGTCCTCAACCGTCAAGTGTCAATGTGGGAACAGTACGGGGGATGGCTCCTTGGCATTGTGGTGATCGGAGGCTTGCAGGCTTTCTTGATTCTGACTTTGTTGACTCGCGGGAAGAGACTGCGTGCGAGTAATGCTGCGTTGCTGGAAAGCAAGGAGGCTGTTCGCAAGAGCGAGGAAAACTTCAAGGATATTTTCGAATCAACGCTTTCTGGTTACTGGGATTGGAATCTAGTGGACAACACCGAGTACCTAAGCCCTACCTTCAAAAGCATGTTCGGTTATCAGGATCACGAAATGGAGAGCTCGCCGGAAGCCTGGCAAAGGATCATCTTTCCAGAGGACCTACCCCGCGTACTCGAAGTGTTTGACCGCCACGTCAAGAGCCGTGGTCGGGAGCCCTTCTCTAACGAGATCCGCTATCGGCACAAAGACGGTACCACAGTCTGGGTGATCTGTGCCGGGCGCGTAGTTGAATGGTCCACAGACGGTATGCCCTTACGCATGGTTGGTTGCCACGTGGACATTACCGAGCGCAAGCGTACCGAGAAGGAGCTGCTTTTAGCCAAGGAGGCGGCCGAAGCTGCAAACCACGCCAAGTCCGCGTTTCTGGCCAACATGAGTCATGAAATTCGCACCCCGCTCAACGGAGTGCTCGGGATGCTCCAAATCATCCAGACAAGCGACGATCTCACTGAGGTGGGAATGTATGCCGAGATGGGCATTCGTGCAGGGCAAAGACTGACGAGCTTGCTGGGAGACATCCTTGACCTGTCGCGCATTGAAGCAGGCCGCATGCCCATAGCAAGCAAACCCTTCGCTCTGGCCGACATCTTCACGGCCCTGGCCGAGACCTTCTCACCCATGAACTACAGCAAGGGTCTGCCTCTGGTAATCAAGCCCTCCCCAGACATTCCCGCTGTCGTTATTGGTGACGACGTACGGGTCCGGCAAATCCTGTTCAACCTCGTGGGCAATGCCATGAAGTTTACCGACCAGGGCGAGGTGCTGGTCGAAGTCTCAACCCTCCGGCCTCATCCGTCGGGCATGGTACGGCTCCTGTTCATTGTCAGCGATACGGGGATTGGCATCCCCGACGAGAAGATCGACCAGATTTGCGCCCCGTTCACTCAGGTCTCCGAAGACTTCGCGCGCTCACATCAGGGAGCTGGCCTTGGTTTAGCCATCGCGCTCAAGCTTATCGACGCCATGGGGGGAACACTGGCCTTTGACAGCACCGAGGGTCAGGGCACCTCTGTATATCTGATGCTGCCGTTCAGCATTCCTGAATATGCGGCTATTCAGACAAACACAAAGCCCATTCGTGGCGAGAACATCCCGGTATCGCTACGCATCCTCCTGGTCGAAGATGATGAGGTCTGCCGCGTGAGTGCCAGGTTGACGCTGAAGAAGATGGGGCACCATGTTGTCACGGCCAAGAACGGCGCCGAAGCTCTGGATGCGTTGCGGATAAATTCCTTCGACTGTGTGCTCATGGACGTCCAGATGGATGTCCTGGACGGGGTAGAGGCAACGCGGCAGATCAGAAGCGGTAATTCCGGCGATCTGAATACGCAGATCCCCATCATCGCCATGACCGCTTTCGCCATGACCGGGGACCGTGAAAAATTTCTTGAAGCCGGCATGAACGACTACATCGCCAAGCCGGTGCAGGTCGCAGAACTCAAGAAGGCCCTGGAGCGTGTGGCCGAGAAGTTGGGCAAGGGCGGCGTGCAGTAGTTTTGGGCTCGTCCGGTTAAAACGTACTTGACTCTTCGGCGTTCAAAAAGCGCCCCACGCGAAAACACCGAAAATCGGCTTTCACGTCCACACGAAAACCACCATCTGCTTCACCACAGCGAAAAATCCATTAGTGTCAATTCAAAACCTGTGCGCACTCAAGAGCAAACTAAATCAATATTTGTAGTGCAGCTCACGTAAACATCTCGGCCAGCACCTTCCGACGATACTGAAAAATGGATACTAAACGCTTTTTGAACCACAGAGCGTGCATCAGATCACCCACCGGCCCTGCAGGTAGTGCATAGTGGACATGGTCAGTCATGAGCAAACCGTCTTTTGTGCGCTCGAAAAAGTGCTGATGATGCCAGAACCGGTATGGCCCGATGCGCTGCTCATCCACGAAAAAATATGGCTCTCGTACCTGAGTGATCTCGGTTACCCAGCGCAAACGCAGCATCGGTATTGGGCTGATAGTGTACGTGAGGATCTGCCCGGCGTACATGGAGACAGGCGGCGCACAGGTCAGCGTGAAGGACAGCCACCCCGGCGTTATCCGACTCAGATTGGCCGGATCGGAGAAAAAAGCCCAGGCTTGATCAAGACTCAACGGCAGCGTCTGGGTCTGAGACAAACAATGAAGCATAGCACCTCAAGGCACGTTGAAAAGTTAGCGAACGACAAACTAAATACCCCATAATTACACAATACTAGATAGCGCCAATCCAGTCCAAGGGGGTCATAATGAAATCTTGTATCGTCCAGAAAATGCGCGGAGTGGTGGCCCCCATGCTGCGCAGTGGCAGCGACGCTGCATGAGCAAGGACGAAAATTGCGCCAAGCACGGACTGAACCTGAGTTCATTCCGGTACTGGCTGCGTTAGTCGCACTCGGCCCCTTGAAACTCCTGCAGCGCAGTTTTGTACCACAACTGCGCGTCGATCAAGTTTGACGTCTAGGGTTCGCCTCCTTTGGACTGGGAGGAGGAGTCCTGATCATATCCCTAAGTTCAGGTCCGAGCCGGTTTCGATGTAGTCGCCCGGCATCGTATCCTGACCTTTCAGTCCTGTTGCTCCAGCATCACCTCGCCCCGGAATCCATCCACCAGAACCATCTGGCCATCCGTGATGCGTAGCGTGGCTTCGGCCACCCCGGTGACGCAGGGGATGCCGTATTCCCGGGCGATGATGGCCCCGTGCACGAGCATGCCACCGCGGCGCTCGACGATGCCGGCGGCCAGAGGAGCCACGAAGGTCATGTTTGGGTCCAAAGCGTCGCAGACGAGAATTTCCCCGGCCCTGAACGAGAAGAGCCCTTCCGGCTCGGTCACGACCCGAGCTTTTCCTCTGGCCACCCCGGCGGCGGCAGCCCAACCCTTAAGCAGGGTCCCCGGTGCTGTCTGCCCATCGGCTTCAGTCCAGGCGTTGCCCTTGGGCAGGCTGGCCAGGTCTTGACGAACGGCTTGATCCATCTTCAGACCCATATCCAAGGCCTGAGCCAGGGCCTCATCGTGCCGGGCCTGAATTTTTCCGAGATAGAGGTTGTCGTCGTCGCGCAGACGGTAGCTGGTACGAGCCAGGTCGAGGACCTCTACGCCGAAGTCACGCTTTTTCAAGGGCAGGGCGTTCACGAAGCTCGCTTCGAGATCGGCGGCCCCCACCGCGGTGCGCCGCCTGGGTTCGTGCCGGGCCAATTCGAGGATCAGACGTACGATGCCTTGAGGACCTTCCTCACACCAGGACGTGCCGCAGGACAGGTCGCCAAAATTTTGTATGAATTCTTGGAGCTTCTCGGCGAACTCGCCATCTGCGGGGATGTCTGCGTCTTTGAGTTTGGCGGCAAGGGCCGCATCGGCGCGGACCATGGCCGCCAGCTCGGCCAAAAGATCGTTGCGCCTGACCGCCAGAAGATCCTGTCCGGTCAAGAGGACCGTGAACTCGAAGGGATCTTCTGGGGCTAAAGCGTCGTTGTAGAGCATGCCGAACTGGCGCACGGCATGGGCGAAAGGAATGAGTTCACGCCAGTAGGTGTCGCGCCAGCGCTCCAGAACCTCCCGGCGGCGAAGGACCTCGGCCGTAAGCTTCACAGGATCCATGGCCAAGAGGTCCATCTCTTTCATGCGTTCGCTTTCTTCAAGCATGCCGGGCAGAATCTGCCCTTCGATTCGGCTGCGAAGTTCCAACAGGTTACGGTGGCTGCGCGTCAGACTCAGGTACCAGGGCCGTTTGTCCCTGTCGGACCATCCAGTAGCGTTGGCGGACCGGGCCAGGGTGGTCACGGGGCGTGCCTGCAGGATGACGGGGCCCTCGTCAGTGAGGGTCCACTCGATGTCCTGCGGGGTGCCGAACAGTCTTTCGATCTTAAGGCCCAGTTCCAGAAGCCTCCCGGCCTCCGCTGTTCCAAGAACCGGCTCCGACGAAGGAGTGCGCGACATCTCTGCACCTGACGACCGGGACAGGACGATGCGTTCGGTTTCGACCCGGTCTTCGACCACCTCTCTGGCCAGGCCCGGCGCGGCTTCGATGATGGCCGTGACCTCGTCCACAGGGTTGGACGTGAAGAGCACGCCCGAGACCCGACCATAGATCATGGGCTGGATGAGGACGGCCATGTCGGATGTCCCTGCCTTCAGGCCCATCTCGCGGCGATACAGGATGGCTCTGTCCGTCCACAGAGAGGCCCAGACGGTGCGGATAGCGCGCGACAGCTCATCAGGGCCTCGCACTTCCAGGACCGAGTCATGCATCCCTGCGTGGGAAAAGCCCGAATCCTCATCCGGAGAACAGGAACGAACGGCCAGGGGCGCTCCAGGCAAGGCGCTTTCAATGGCTGCGAGGATGGCTTTGGTCATGGGCTTGGGCAGAGGCTGGCGCAGAAAGGCGTTGCGCAGCTTCAAGGAGACATCCCAGATTTCCTCCCAGCGCATCTCCTCGCGCAGACTTGCGGTAACAGCTTCGATGCGCTGCGAGAGACCCGTGTGCCGTACGAATTCGGCGTAGGCCGCTGGAGGAACAAGGATGGTCGCCGGCACAACGAAACCGTGCAGGTAGAGATGCCGCAGATTGACGGCCTTGGCACCGCTCAGGGGCGGCAGGTTGCTCGAATCTCTGCCGGTGACAAGGATGGGTAGGGAGTTCATGTCATCTTAATGGCTGTTTTGCAGGGCGAGGGCAAGGCTCTCGTGAACGCCCATGTGCCGGATGCGCCCGAAGAGGGTCCGGCATTGCTCAATGTCCAGGCTGCCGACGATCTGCAGGACCAGGGCTTCAGCGTCCATGTGCGGATAGGGCGAGGCTGAATCGAAAGTCTCCTCCTTTTCCATGAGCCGGTTGTAGACCACTGCCCTTGCGGACAGGAGGGCCTCGCGGTCGTGGTCGCGTTGCGTGCCGAGAAGGTGGCGGAAGGTCAGCAGGTCTCCGGGCGGGATGAGCCTGCGCCTGCCATACCGGGCCAGGCAGACCTCCTCCATGAGGTGGACCACCCGGACTTGACCGGGGCCAAGGGCTTTCATCATCAGTTTGACCATGTCGTGGTGGATGGCTCCGCACTCGACATAGGCCCTGCCGTGGGAGGGCAGGATGTTTTTCAGGGCTGCGGCGCGATGTCGGTCCATGTCCCCGATCTTGGCCGCATCGGCCATGGCGAAGTCGTTCACGGCGTCAAGGATGGAATCGAAATCCTTTTTTCCGGCGGCAGTGTAGAAGGCCAGAAGCTTCGCGCTCCACTCCTTCTCCCTTTCGTACACACGACGCGGCTGTCCGCCCCTGGGGATGTCGGCGGGGCCGTTTCCGGCGGCGAAGAATTCGTGGATACCCACCAGTTCGTCCATCCAGGGATGGAGTTGCATAACGCAGGCCCCGCCGGTGTGGAGCGCCTGCAGGGCCTGGCACTGCGTCCTGGCGTACTCCGGAAATTCAAAGTCCGTGAGCATCAGATATTCGTCCACGGCAAGTTCCCCGGCAAGCATCTCTTCAAAGCCCGGAGTCCGCGGCTCTTCCAGAACAATAAGGCTGTGGCCGGCCATGCACCTGGCGGCGAAAGGCGCGGTTTCGGCCCTGAAGACGGTGAAGCCCAGGGTGATGGGATGGCTTGCATTCATGCTCCGACCCTACACGCTGAGGTTCAGAAGCGCGAGTTCGAAATGGTTCGATTTCGTTGGATGCGTTGCATGTCCGGAGTGAATCGAGTCTGAAACAGTTTGCAGTCTACCTCGGCCCACAGGCCGATGAGCAGCACACCCAGAAACTGAACAGGAAAAGCACGCCGCACTCATGGCCAGAGGACCTACCCCGCGTACTCGAAGTGTTTGACCGCCACGCCAACTCCGCGTTCCTGGCCAACATGAGTCATGAAATCCGCATCCCGCTCAACGAAGTGCTCGGGATGCTCCAGATCATCCAGACAAGCGACGATCTCACTGACGTGGGAATGTATGCCGAGATGGGCATTCGTGCAGGGCAAAGGCTGACGAGCTTGCTGGGAGACATCCTTGACCTGTCGCGAATCGAAGCAGGCCGCATGCCCATAGCAAGCAAACCCTTCGCTCTGGCCGACATCTTCACGGCCCTGGCCGAGACCTTCTCACCCATGAACTACAGCAAGGGTCTGCCTCTGGTAATCAAGCCCTCCCCAGACATTCCCGCTGTCGTTATTGGTGACGACGTAAGGGTCCGGCAGATCCTGTTCAACCTCGTGGGCAATGCCATGAAGTTTACCGACCAGGGCGAGGTGCTGGTCGAAGTCTCAACCCTCCGGCCTCATCCGTCGGGCATGGCGCGACTCCTGTTCATTGTCAGCGATACGAGCGAAGACCTCGCGCGCTCACATCAGGGTGCTGGCCTTGGCTTAGCCATCGTTCGTAAACTCATCGACGCCATGGGGGGAACACTGGCCTTTGACAGCACCGAGGGTCAGGGCACCTCTGTGTATGTGGTGCTGCCGTTCCGCATTCCTGAATATGCGGCTATTCAGACAAACACAAAGCCCATTCGTGGCGAGAACATCCCGGTATCGTTACGCATCCTCCTGGTCGAAGATGATGAGGCCTGCCGCGTGAGTGCCAGGTTGACGCTGAAGAAGATGGGGCACCATGGTGAGGGAGACCAAAATAAATTGCTCCCAGACTAAAGTCCGCGTGCCCTGTTCTTGTCCAGGTACATGTTCTTGTCAGAGTGTTTGCACAGCTCGATTTCGGTCTCTCCGTCATCGGGAAAGATCGCCACGCCAATGCTGGCTCTTATGTGTAGCTCATGATCGGCCACGCGAAAGGGTTCGCGCATGGCCTGGCGGATTTTTGCGGCCACGATTTGCACGTCTGACTGCTTTTCGATGCTCGTCAGGAGCAGGATAAACTCGTCACCGCCAATACGGGCCGCCGTGTCCGACTTGCGCAGCAATCCTGAGAGCCTGCCCGCCACAGCCTTGAGGAGCAGATCTCCCACGTCGTGGCCATATTCGTCATTGACGGGCTTGAATCTGTCCAGGTCAACGAACATGACCGCCATCCTTCTCCCCTCGCGCTTGGCCAGAGCCAGGGAGCGGGCCAGACGGTCCGAAAAAAGCGCCCGGTTGGGCAACCCGGTCAAGGAGTCGTGCTGGGCCATGTATTTGATCTTTTCCTCGACCTCTTTGCGCCGGGTGATGTCGGTGATGAAAGTCAGAGTGGCCGGCACCCCGTTCCAGGAGATCTGCGCAGCGCTCAATTCCACCCAGACCAGGGCTCCGCTTTTGTGTACCAGGCGCAGCTGGTAGCGTTGATCGGCCTCTTTCCCGGCCATGCGATTTTGGTAGTTGGAAATAGCCAGGTCATGGTCTTCGGGCAAAACGAGGCGTGGGAAGGCCATGCCCAGCAATTCCCGCTCCCCGTAGCCGCTGATTGTCAGCGCCTTGGGATTGGCAAAAACAAACTTCCCATCCTCAACAACGACAATGCCTTCCAAGGCTGTCTCGATGAGGGTACGGTAGCGCTCCTCACTTTCGCGCAGGGCCTTCTCCGCCTGTTCGCGTCTCTCCACATCCTGTCGCAGCTGTTCGCTCAGAGCTTCGAGTTTGCGGTTGATCTTACGCAACTCCTTCATCCGGTAATATCCGAGTCCGGCTACGATGATGAATACTGCCAATATCTTGGCAAAGAGTTCGTACTGGATACGGTGC
>JAWLHW010000038.1:0-11736 GCA_041690155.1 Desulfomicrobium sp.
GAGGACAGCGACAAATGGACGGACATCCTCTCAAAATACAGCCTGGACGACCTCAAGTACAAGATGTGACGCAATCGTGATTGATCTGCATACCCATTCTAGCTTCAGCGACGGGGAGCTGATTCCGGCCGAGCTGGCTCGCCGGGCCAAGGTGGCCGGATACCGGGCCATCGCCATCACCGACCACGCCGATGCCTCCACTATGGATTTTGCGCTGCCGCGTGTGGCCGCCATGGCGAAGGAGTATTCCATCTACATGGATATCGTTATCGTGGCCGGGGTCGAGCTGACGCACGTGCCGCCTGCCCTCATGGATCAGGAGGTGCGCCGCGCCCGTGCTTTGGGCGCAGGGGTTGTCGTGGTCCATGGTGAGACCATTGTCGAGCCGGTGGAGACGGGGACGAACCTTGCCGCCATCATGGCCGGAGTCGACGTGCTGGCCCATCCCGGACTGATCACTGAAGAAGAGGTCCGGCTGGCGGCGGAAAAGGGCGTGCTGCTTGAGATCACGACCCGGGCCGGCCACGGATATACCAATGGACATGTCATGGCCTTGGCCCGTGCGCATGGCGCCAGGGTTGTGGTCAATAACGATGCCCATTCTCCGCGGGATCTGGTCTGCGCAGAGCTGCGCCGCAGAATAGCGCTTGGGTGCGGCATGACTCCCGAAGAATACCGGCAGGCGGACGCAGATGCCTGGGCCCTTGTGTCCCGGAGCCTTTACCTGTAGTGAACCAAGAATTTGTTGTGCCCTCTATAATCTCCTAGTGTAAAAGGTGACAGATATGGACGCAGTAGCTCAGACGGGCGTTGTTGAGCAAATGAATGTTACGCAGCCGATCGATTCCATTCAATCCCTTGGAGCTGCCTCGCAGCTTGGCGGGATGTCGCAGATGGGTTTCTGGGACATGATTTCTAACGCGACTGTGGTTGTGCAGGGCGTCATGGCGCTCTTGGCCATCATGTCGCTGATCAGTTGGTCGATCATTTTCTTCAAGATAATCCAGATCAATGTCGGGCGGCGCAAAGCCCTCCGCGAACGGGCGCTGTTCCAGAACGCCACGAACCTGGCCGACGGAGTGCAGACCTTGCGCGAGCAGGGCAACTCGGTCCTGTACCCCATTGCCAAGCGGGGCCTGCAGGAGTTTCGTCGCCTTGAGCAATCCGTCATCCATCCCAACCTGAAGTTTCGCGTCGCCGGAGACAATCTGCGCCGGGTGCTTGAACAGGGAGTGAGCGAGGGGCTTGGGGAAATGTCCAGATCCCTGTCGTTCTTGGCGACATGCTCCAATGCGGCCCCTTTTATCGGGCTTTTCGGAACGGTCTGGGGCATCATGAATTCATTCCATGCCATCGGTCAGATGAAGACCGCGGCGCTGGCTGCGGTCGCCCCAGGCATCTCCGAGGCCCTGGTGGCCACCGCTATCGGTCTGGCCGTGGCCATCCCGGCGACCATCGCCTACAACACCTTTCTGGGCATGATCACGACCGTGCATACGGAAATGGAATGCTTTGCCAGCGAATTTTTGAATCGCGCCCAGCTTGAACTCCCATGGATGGACAAGCGGAGTGAATAAATCATGCAGGTAAATTCCGGAAAAGGCTATCTGGCGGAGATCAACGTTACGCCCTTTGTGGACGTCATGCTGGTGCTGCTCATCATCTTCATGGTGACAGCGCCCATGCTGACCCAGGGTGTCGAAGTCGACTTGCCTGAAACCAAGGCAGTTGAAACCCTGCCCGAGGACAGCGACACTGTGGTGCTGCACGTGCTCAAGGACGGGACCATCAAACTGGACAAGTATGAGGTCAAGGTCGGAGAACTTGGTAATTATCTCAAAAGAATGGAATTTGAGAAAGGAAAGCTGCTCTATCTGCAGGCCGACAAGGATGTGGCGTATGGCGTGGTCGTCAAGGTGATGGCGGAAGTCAGGGCTGCAGGCGTGCAAAAGCTGGGAGTCGTGGCGGAACCTGAGGATGAGAACCCCTAGGATAAGGCGTCTAAGTGTTTAATTCGCTGCGTCATTTGAGTTGGGTTTTCTCCATTGTGCTGCATTTGATTGTGCTGCTCGGCGGAGCCTATGTGTCTACGGACACTCATATCAAACTTAATCTGAACAAAAGAATGTACGAGGTCGATCTGGTCGGGCCTCCGAATAAAGGCAAGCCGGGGGCCAAGAGCGCGCTCAAAAAGGCCTCCGACCCTGCTGCAGCTCCTCAAAAGCCGGTGCCCAAGGATGCCAAGACCGTAAAGGCTCCGGATGAGCCGAAAAAGCCGGAGAAGAAAGTCGCCCCCAGCGAAACGGCCAAGGCGATCCCTTCTGATACGGCGAATGCCACCAAGGTGGCCGAGGCCAAGCCCGAAGAGCTGAAGAAGCCGGCGCCGAAAAAAGAAGAGCCCAAGAAGGAAGAACCCAAAAAGGAAGAGCCGAAGAAGACCGCCAAGGAAGAGCCCAAAAGCGAGCCGAAAGTAGAAAAGAAGCCGACCAAGGAAGACATCCTGGCGCAGGCTCTGGGCGAGGCGACCAAGGTCGCCAAGTCCTCCACCACAGATGGCGCGGAAAGCGCGGCAAAGGGCAACTCCAAGAGCGGTTCCAAGGATGCCCTGGCCGACGCGCTGGCAGATCTTGGGCGCGAGGTTTCGGGGCGAGGCACTCGCGGAGACGGGACAGCCGAGGATGGAGATGGCGAGGGCGTTTCTTCGGGCAGTCTGGACCAATACTATGCTACGAAGGTCATTCGGGCCATTCGTCAGAACTGGAGATTCCCCCGGCTATCGAATGTTGTGCTGGCCACGACGGTGGAACTCAAAGTGAACAAGGCCGGTGAGATTCTGGGCTCGCGCATGATGAACGGGTCCGGGCGGTCCGATTTTGACGCGTCTGTCATGCGCGCTATCGAGGATACCAAAAAATTGCCTCCTTTGCCTGAAACATTGGACGCGACTCTGGTCATAACTTTTTATAATACGGAAAATTGAGCAGGAGTCTGCCTTGATCAAAAAAATCCTTCTCATTCTGCTTGTGATGCTGGCTTTCTCTGCGCCTGTCATGGCCGCGGGAGTGCTCAACATCGACATCTATGGTCCGGGTCAGTCCCGGGTCAATCTTTTCGTGGCCGAGGCCCTGGCCAAGGACGGTTCGGGACCGGTGGGCGCCATCCCCGGCAACGCGCCGGCGGAATTGCAGCAGCGCATCCATGCCAACTGCGCCTTTTTGCCTTTTTTTAACATGCTCTCCGGAAAAGATATCGTCGGCGGCCCCAATCCCGGCGGTTATGTGGCGCAGAGCATCGACTTCAACAAGTTTCAGCTCTCGCGCACCGACGTGCTGGTCACTGCTGCCTGGGGCCCTCGTCCCGGCGGAGTCGGCGAGGTGGAACTGCGTGCATATGAGGTCTACACAGGCCGCCTGATCGTGGGCAAAGGTTACGGCGTGGCCAACAATCAGCAGATCCCCGAGGTGGCGGCGCGTTTTTGCGCAGACCTGATGGAAGCCCTGACCGGGCAGGGGGATTTTTTCCGTTCGAACATCGCTTTCATCAAGAAGGAAGGGCAGCGCAAGCAGGTCTATATGGCCACGGCACAGGGCCTTAATCTGCAGAAGATCACCAACCTGGACGGGATCGCTGTCAGTCCTGCCTGGTCCCACGACGGTCAAAAGCTGGTTTTTGTCTTTTTGGACAAGAAATTTCACAATCTGTGCGTCTGGGATCGACAGACCAGAACCCTGGATAAAAAGAGACTCCCCGGAAACACTCTTATCGCACCAGCCTTCACCAAGAGCGGCAATGTGGCGATCAGTCTCGACATGCGTGGAAATCCGGATATTTACGAGCTCAACTCTGAATACAAGGTTGTGCGTACTCTCGAAGAAAACTGGGGTATAGACATCGGGCCGGATTTTGATCGTTCCGGAGAAAAAATGGTTTTTGTTTCCAATAGGTTGGGAAATCCTCATGTGTTCTTGAAGAACATGTCCACCGGAGTGAGCAAACGCATCTCCCTGACCGGAAAATACAACACCGGCCCGAGCATCAGTCCCGACGGTTCGCAGGTTGTTTTTGCCCAGATGGTGAACGGAAATCATAAATTATTTCTGGTGGATTTGGCTTCCGGGCGAGAGCGTCAGTTGACATTTGGCCCGGGTAGTGATGAAGATCCCACATGGTCTCCGGATGGTTATTTCATAGCTTTTGCGTCAACCAGATCCGGTCCGAGCAAGATCTATCTGACGACCAAACATGGAGACGAACCAATTTTGATTCCAACCGGACCAGGGGAAGCGACATCTCCGGCCTGGGGGAAATTATAGTGGCTGAGGCGTGTTTTTTTTTCGTTAATGGAGGAAGTTATGAAGAAGTTAAGCATTTTTGGATTGATCGTTTTGGTTTTTTGTTTGGCCATGGCAGGCGGTTGCTCCAAAAAAGTGAGCTCCACCCCTGCTGGTGCAACCGCTGCTGGTGCTGGTGACGGTTCCGGTGCGGGTCAAGGTGGTTTGACTGCCGAGCAGCTTGAAGTTCAGCGCCTTGCTGAATTGCAGCGTCAGGCTATCGAAAAAATTGGTGCAAACAAGATTTATTTTGCTTTTGATTCCAACGAGTTGACTCAGGAATCCCGCCAGGTTCTGACGGAAAAGGCCGAGCTGTTGAAGGCCAATCCTGCATTGTCCCTGCTGATCGAAGGCCATTGCGACGAGCGCGGAACCAACGAGTACAACCTGGCTCTTGGCGAACGCAGAGCCCGTGCAGCGTATGAGTTCCTGGTTCTTTTGGGAATTGATTCGTCCAAGCTGCAGATCATCAGCTACGGCGAGGAATACCCCGCTGTTCAGGGTTCCAACGAAGAAGCCTGGGCCATGAACAGGCGCGACGAATTCAAGGCCAGCGCTAACTAGTTTAAAATGATTCTTAAAGGATGGAGCAATTCAATCCTTTTTTAAGCCCCGGTTCGCCGGGGCTTTTTTTTGTGCGCCCGGCAGGGCGCCTGAAGAATGGGACCTATAGGACCTATGTGACCCATGGGTTCAAGAGGATGAGGCTTTGTGCATTAGTCTTATAAGTCCCATAAGTCCCATATGTCCCAGAAATCCTATTCTCTTCCCCATTCTCTTCTAGTCCAGCCTGATCTTCCAGCGTTTTTCAAGCTCATCCTGGGGCAGTTCCCAGATGTGTTCGTGCAGTCTTTTCATGCGTTTCGCGTCGTACAGAAGTTCCTTCTTTTCTTTTTTGCAGAGCGCTTGAGGGCCGTTGGCAAGGGCTTTGTCCAGAATATCGTCCCGACGCTGTTCTATTTCCGGCGACAGGGTGCGTGGTCCGCGCAGCAGGCTCAGGTGCAGGGTGTTAATCCCCGGGACCACGGCCGCTCTCAGGAATCCCTCCTCGGACGGGATGCCAAAACTGGTTCTGTCTTCGGCTTTGTTCTTCATATATCCGTTTATGTCCTCGTATTCGCGAGGCAGCCTGACTTCTTCGGGAGTCACGAAGACGCGCAAGCTGCGGAAAAACCGGCCCAGTTCGGCCCGACTGGTGAGCATGGAGACCGGTATGGAGAGCAGCAGGGAAAAGACCAGAGGCGAACTCCACCAGAAAAAGACCCGGTTGATCTGAAACATCACCACCCCCCAGACAAGGCCCAGCAGCGTTCCGCCGCCGTGGAAACGCAGGGCGTCCCAGAAGCGCGTGCCTTCGTCGTCGCGCTGCTGGGTGCCCCAGCCGATGCCCATGCCCATCAGTGTCAGGAAGACGTACTTGCTGTGAAAGAGCATGCGCACCGGGGCCAGCAGGGTGGACAACACGACCTCTGTCAGGATGCTTCCGCACAGGGCGAAAAATCCTCCGAACTGTTTGCGTCGTCCTTTGATAAGGGCCAGCAGCAGGGCGCATACCTTGGGCAGAAAAAGGATAACGGCTGTTCCTGCCAGAAGCGTCAGGGCCGGTGTGGGATCCCATACAGGCCAGACGGGAAAGAGGGATTTGGCGGGAGTGAAGTAGTCGGGCTGGACCATGGCCTCGGTGACGGCCGCGGCGGTGGCCAGGGCCAGGAAAAGGAACCAGAGCAGGGCCGAGCCGTAGGCCATGACCCCGTTCAGAAACAGGGCGCGATGTCCGGGAAAGATGCCGCGCGTGAAGACCAGGCGCAGATGCTGCAGGTTGCCTTGGCACCAGCGGCGATCGCGTTTGAGTTCTGTCAGCAGATTGGGCGGAACCTCCTCATAGCTGCCCTCAAGGTCATAGGCCAGCCAGACCGAGTATCCCGCGCGGCGCATGAGGGCGGATTCCACAAAGTCGTGAGAGAGGATGTCGCCGCCCAGCGGCGGCTTGCCCGGCAGGCGCGTCAGCGCGCAATGCTGCATGAAGGGTTTGACCCGGATGATGGCGTTGTGCCCCCAGAACTGCGCGTCTCCCAGGAACCAGTGGTGCAGCCCTGCCGCGTACATGGGGCCATAGGCCCTGTTGGCGAACTGCTGGGCGCGGGCGATGAGGGTCTCGCGACCTGTGCAGGCCGGAGCGGTTTGCAGGATGCCGACGTTCCGTCTGCGTTCCATGATTCGCACCATGCGGATGAGCGTTTCGCCGGACATGACGGAGTCGGCGTCAAAGACGATCATGTAGGTGTAATGAGCGCCGTAGCGACGGCAGAAATCGGCGACGTTGCCACTTTTGCGTTTCAGGTTGATGCGCCGGCGACGGTAGAAGATGTGGCCATGCGCACTGAGGTCATCGCATAGCCTGTTCCAGGCGGCCTCTTCCTGCACCCAGCGGTCCGGGTCGTTTGAATCGCTCAGGATGTGAATGTCGAACCTGTCCGCCGCGCCAAGTCTGACCAGGGAACGCCAGACGGCCTGGATTCCGGCCATGATTCGCTCCGGGTCCTCGTTGCAGACGGGAAAGAGGATGGCGGTCTTGACGTGGACGCGGATGGGTGCGTCGAGTTCTCCGCGTGAGCGCGTCACGGCGAAGCGGTCGTTTTTCTTGAGCAAGGTCCAAAATCCGGCCAGGGCGGTCCAGAAGCCGAGCGAGATCCAGATGAAAAGCACGCAATATACGAAGATGATGCTCGCTTCAAGATAGGTGGTCCCGTGGTGCGGCAGGATCGATCCCAGGACGCTGGCGGCAACCAGGGCCGGAGTCAGGACCAGAATCAGCAGAAGAAGTCTGCGGCGGCTGGCGATCTTGCGCCAGGGTTCGTTCAAAAATTCGCGTTTCATGAATTTCCTTGGTGAAGCGGACGGACCATGGCGACCATTATCCATGGCGGGGCTTTATGAAAGTGCGTGCGATCCGCCAGGCGCGCGTTATCAAGATATCGGAGTTGTGTATGCCGGCGCTAGTGCGATGTTGCGTCGAGAACAAAGAGTCCTGCGAGCAGGAGCGCGTACAATAGAATATCGATCAGTCGCGTGTTGAAAAAGTAGGCGGTCATGCTCCAAAGAGGCCGCCCGAGGCGCAGAAACACGCGCACCCAGGGCCGCCTGTCCATCTCTTCGGGCTTCATGTGCATGCGTTGCAGGGACGGCCCCGGTACCACGAAAAGAGGAACCGGCTGTTCAGCCAGGAGTTCCCGCAGGATGGTCATGGCTCTGGCTTCGGCCTGGGAAGGGTTGTTGCCGGGGTCTTCGGCCAGCACGGTCAGCGTCTTCAGAGCCAGTTCGTGGCGGCTTTTTTCCGGCAACGGCAGATGCCTCAGATAGGCTGCAATCCGTCGGCCCGCTGCTTCCAGCCTGGCCTCGAGGATTGTGGCCGCTGTCTGGATTGGCGGGTGGCAGACGCCTGAAATCCAGGCGTCGTACGGCAGGGGAGGCTCCAGGGGTTTGTTTTTCATCAGAGTTTGATGGCGTAGGTCCAGGTTTCGGTCAGCGGGGTTACGCCGTGCTGCAGGATTGCCCGCATTTCGATGCTTGGCCTCTTGTCCGGCAGGACCATGGAGAGCGCGGAAGCCGAATCCGGTTCGATCTCAAATACCAGACGCCAGCTGTCTGTGACAGGATTTTTATATACGCGTTTTTCCAGGAGCTTGCCGCCCATTCCGACCCAGACGTTGGCGTCCAGCGCCGCATCATCCGGGAGGTCCTCCAGCTTGCCGCCTTTAAATTCAAGCACGAACAGTCTGGAATTGGGCTTTTTTCCCTTCCCGGTGCGCGTGAAGATGACCTGCCCCTCCGGAGAAGCCACGCGTTTGGGTGAAGACCAGCGCATCCTGTAGTCAAAGGCGATGGATTGCCCCGGCTGCAGATTTGTTTCGGGAGTCCAGAAAGTGACGATGTTGTCGTGAATTTCTTCCGGCGAGGGGATCTGCACCAGATGAAGCTTGCCTGGTCCCCAGTCGCCCTTGGGCTCGATCCAGGCGCTGGGCCTGGCCTCGTATTTGGCCTCAAGGTCGAGGTAGTTCGCATAATCCGTGTCACGCTGCATGAGACCCATGCCGCGAATGTTGGGTGCGTTGAAGACGTTTACGGACAGGGACTTGGGGTTTTGCAGTGGCCGCCAGATCCACTCGTTGTTGTCAAACGCGGCCATGAGGCCGTCAGAGTCATGGACCTCGGGTCTGAAATCGTCGCTGACCCGGGAACCGGAGTTTTCCCCGAAGATGAACATGCTGGTCAGGGGTGCGATTCCCAGTTTGGTCACCGGTTTGCGCAGAAAGATAATGGATTCGACGTCGAGCACGGTTTCCGCTCCTGTCGTGATCGCAAAACGATAGGCTCCGGTTACGCTGCGCGAGTCCAGCAGGGCGTAGACGATGATGGACTTATCCTTCTTGCCGGGTTTTTCGATCCAGAATTCCTTGAAAAAAGGAAATTCCTCCCCCGAGGGCTCCGCTGTATCGATGGCCAGGCCGCGGGCGGACAGGCCGTAGTTCTGGCCTTTGCCCACGGCCCTGAAATAGCTGGCCCCCAGAAAGACCAGAAATTCATCCAGATAGTTTTTGGTGTTGATGGCGGTATGGATGCGAAATCCGGCATATCCCATGTCCGCCGGGATCTGTGCAGCGAAGTTGTTTTTTCCGTAATTGAAAGCCTCTGTATCAAAGGGCAGGCGGGTAGGAACATTCTTTTCCACCACGTTGACGGCTATTGTGCGGTCATAGAACAGCCCCGGGTGGAAGAATTGCAGCTCAAATGGCAGCTTTTCCGTGCGCCACAGGCTTTTTTCCGGGACAAATCGAATGTCACGCCATTGGTCGTACGAAATGGTCTTGAGGACTTCGGGCACCTGGCCCGCGTTGTCTTCATACGGTTTGGCCGCGAGCGCTTGCGCCATGGCCGCAACATCCTGCAGGCCAAAGCCGGGAGTCTGGGCCTGGACCGGGAGGGCGGATAAAAAGAGGAAGAGTCCCACCATGAGGCCGTACAATCCGGTATGTCTGAACATGCTTGGTTCTCCTGCTGTGAAATGTTGCCTGCCACAGGCCGGGGCAATTTTCGGTATTTCCACTTGTGCTTTTCGATGACGCTCGTCAAGAGCTAAGAAATGGCTCGACAGCCCTTGGTATACGCGGCTTGCGCCATTGGTTTCAGTGGCTTTGTCAGCAAAGGGTGTGCGCATTGCGCACGAGGGGATATGAGCGGGAAGAGAGGCCTGGCCGGAAACGTGTCGGAGGGATTGATTCCGGCCAGGCCGAGGGGTTTTATGATTGCTGCCTGCGGTGTTCGACTCGCCCTTTGGCGATGACTTCTTCGAGATTGAATTTTCTAACCCGGTAACCCATCTGGCGTGGTGTGAGGTTCAGTTCCCGGGCTGCCTTGTACTGTATCCAGGCGTTTCGCTTGAGCGCTGCCAGGACCTCTCTGCGTTCGGTTTCCTTGAGCGGCTGGCAAAGATTTTCGTGTTCGGGAGGACTGGACGGTTCGGGCGCGTGCCTGGCTGGTCCGGGCCGGTGTGTTTCGGACGTGAGGAAGCCGCGCACCAGTTCCGCTTGCACCGGCTTGTCGTCGGTCAGAATGACCAGTCGCTCGACCAGGTTTTCCAGTTCGCGCACATTGCCGGGCCAGTCGTAGGCCAGCAGCAGATCAAGGGCGCCCGTGGTCAGGGTCAGGCTGCGGCCGTATTCGCGCTCCATTTCCTTTTGAAAATGATTAAGGAGGCGCGGGATATCTTCCTTGCGCTCCCGCACCGCCGGCACATGCACGGGGAAGACGTTCAGTCGGTAGTAAAGGTCTTCGCGGAAAAGCCCCTGCCCGACGAGGGCTTCCAGTTCGCGGTTGGTGGCGCTGATGATGCGCACATCGACCTTGCGTGTCTTGTTGCTGCCGATGCGTTCAAATTCGCGTTCCTGCAGCACGCGCAGCAGTTTGGATTGCAGCGTGAGGGGCAACTCCCCGATTTCATCCAAGAAAATCGTTCCCAGGTGCGCATCTTCAAAGCGTCCCGGTTTTGTGCTGTTGGCTCCGGTGAAAGCCCCTCTCTCGTAGCCGAAGAGTTCGGCTTCAAGCAGATTTTCAGGGATGGCGGCGCAGTTGACCTTGATGAAGGGGTGGGTCTTGCGGTCGGACAGCTCATGAATGATCCGTCCGATGAGGGTCTTGCCCGTTCCCGACTCCCCGAGGAGCAGCACAGTGGCCTTGGTGATGGCGACCTTGGCCACGTATTGCTCCACTTCCAGCATGGCCTGGCTCTTGCCCACGATGTAGGGGCCGTGATTCTCCCTGGCGATCTGGTACTTGAGCGAGGTGTTCTCCTGCTTGAGAGCGGCCTCTCTTTTTTTTACTTTTTCGTTAAGACTCAAGAATTGAGAAATGAGGGTGGCCACCACGGTCAGAAATTCCGTGTCGGCATCGAGTTGATCCTGGCCCGTGAAGACGCGGTCCACATTCATGACCCCGATGGGGCTGCCGTGCAGCAGGATGGGCACGCCCACGAACGATATGCACTCGCGGCTGATGCGCCGCGTGCCCGTTTTATCCAGAAAGAGGGGCTCAAGGGAGATGTCCGGGACCACATAGGGCTTTGCCGTACGAAAAATGATCCCCGTGATTCCTTCGTCCATGCGGTAAACGCCGCGCTGCTTTTCGAGCGCAGAGAGGCCGTAGGAAGTGGAAATGGCAAGACGGCCCGAGAGGGGGTCGTACAGCGTGACCGTGGCCCTGCGCATGCTCATGGTGTCGGACAGAATCTTCAGAATTGATTCCAGAGCGCTTTCCAGGTCCAGGGCCTGATCGATGACCTTGCTGATGGCCAGCAGGACGCGCAATTCTGTGGAACAGGTTGAGGTGCTCATGCCGACTGCAAAGCAACAAGGATGCCGCTTGAATTCGGGGGCGCCAAGAAAAGGTCCGGTTGCGCGTGTACGCAGTTTAAAAAGAGGAAAAAATCATAAAATCAGCGGGTTGATATTATGTGCGCGGGTGGCTTTCCAGAATTTTTTTTAACGCAGGGCATGAGGTGCGAAATAATAGAAAGAATTTATTTACATTTATGTAATGCAAATTTCCATCAATGGTACAAACAAAGGCTTTTTTGTACAAAATTGAATATTTCGAGTTTAGTCCGTTGAGGTGGGCTTCACGCATTTCTCAGGGTCAATATCCCTCAGCAATTTATCAGTCATGCCGGGGTCTTTTCGGGACTGGAATGCGTCCAAGCATCTGGAAAGATTGGCGAGATTAGGGTGTTGCTCGTAAAAATGCGGATTTTCGTCAATATTGTCGAGGGCGGCAACGACATCCTGCACGGTGATGCGGGAGCTGTCGCGGGCAGGTTGCAGCAGGGTCGTGTCCTGGTCTTCAGAATAAACGT
>JAWLHW010000038.1:11836-15613 GCA_041690155.1 Desulfomicrobium sp.
GAGCATGTTGCGGGCGAATTCAATGACCTGCTGGATTACTTCCTGTTGGGCTGCGAAATGTTTGAGAAGTTCTTTTTCAAGCAACTGCTCGAATCCGAAGCCCTTGGCCACGCCAAAAGCCATGGCCGCCAGGGGGACCAGGGAAAGGAGGGTGTAGAAGGTCAGCGCCGAGGCATGCGTGGAGCCCTGGCGTCGGTTGAAGTCGAGGACCGCTGCAACGATGGTTCTGCCGATGCGAACCAGAAACCAGGGGATGGCCGAGTCTTCACGTCGGGTATGCCAGAGGGGCTGAGTGAGAAAATTGACCAGACGATCCAGGGGCGTGCTGCTTTCTTCCATGATGAAATCCGGTGTGGTTGAGCTTGCTTGGGATTTTTTCAATCCAGTGGCCACGTTCGGGGCACGGTGTCAACCGGAGGGCGGAAAAAAGTGGCGGATTAAGAGGGGATGCAGACAAAAAAAGGCCCTGCGCGGGGCAGGGCCTTGTCTTTAAGGAGTTTTGATCAGCCGAGGATGGCCTTCAAGTCTTCGTCCGGAGTGGTCAGCGGCTTGATATCGAAGTTTTCGACCAGGACATTCAGTACCGTCGGGGTGATAAAGGCGGGCAGTGTGGGCCCGAGGCGGATGCCCTTGATGCCGAGGCTGAGCAGGGTCAGCAGGATGGCCACGGCTTTCTGCTCATACCAGGACAGGACCATGGACAGGGGCAGATCGTTCACGCCGCAGTTGAAGGCACCGGCCAGGGCCGAGGCGATCTGGATGGCGGAGTAGGCGTCGTTGCACTGTCCGATGTCCAGCAGGCGCGGGATGCCGCCGATGTCGCCGAGCTTCTTGTCGAAGAAGCGGAACTTGCCGCAGGCCAGGGTCAGCACGATGCAGTCGGAGGGGACCTTTTCCACGAACTCGGTGTAGTAGTTGCGGCCGGGCTTGGCGCCATCGCAGCCCGCGACCAGGAAGAAGTGGCGGATGTCACCGCTCTTGACCGCCGCGATGACCTTGTCGGCAACGCCCAGTACCGCGTTGCGGGCGAATCCGGTCAGTACGGAACCCTTGTCCTCGTCGGCCTCGAAACCGGGCATTTCAAGGGCCTTTTCGATAACCTTGGAGAAATCCTTGCCCACATGGGTAACGCCGGGCCAGCCTACCAGTCCGGTGGTGAAGATGTTGCCCTTGTAGGATTCGACCGGCTTCTGGATGCAGTTGGTGGTCATCAGGATCGCGCCGGGGAACTCGGAGAATTCCTTCTGCTGGTTCTGCCAGGCCGTGCCGTAGTGGCCGTGGAAATGCGGGTGTTTTTTGAGTTCCGGATAGCCGTGGCAGGGCAGCATCTCGCCGTGGGTGTAGATGTTTATGCCTTTGCCCGCAGTCTGCTCAAGCAGCAGGGCCAGGTCTTTCAGGTCATGGCCGGAAACCAGGATGGCCTTGCCTGCCTTGGCTCCGAGGGGAACTTCCGTGGGCACGGGGTGGCCGTAGGTGCCGGTATTGCCGCCGTCGAGGAGTTCCATGGCCTTGAGGTTGATCTGGCCGCATTCCATGCACAGGCCAACCAGTTCGTCCACGCCCAGGTTTTCGAGGCTCTTGACCAGGGCGCGCTGCACGAATTCATACACGCTCTCGTCTTCATGGCCGAGAATGGCGGCGTGGTCGGCGTAGGCGGCCACACCCTTGAGACCATAGATGAGGATCTGCTTCAGGGAGCGCAGGTCTTCGTGCGCTTCAAGCGCCTCGGAGATGCCGTGCTGCTCGCCCTGTGCAACCAGGCCTGCCAGGGTCGCGGCCGGGGTGAAGGTGGCGGCGGGGCTGTCCACGCTGACCCCGGTCCTGGCCTTGATGTCTTCGCGATGAGCGACGGCTTCGCTGATGAGCGTCTGGAAGCGGGCCGGATCGAAATCCACGTTGGTCAGGGTCGAGAACACGCCTTCATTGATAAAGCGGTTCACGGCCGCGTCGGACACGCCTTTGGCCCGGGCCTGCACCGTGACCAGGGAGAGTCCCTGCAGCGCGTAGATGAGAAGATCCTGCAGGGCCGCAACGTCGGGCTGCTTGCCACAAACGCCGACCTGGGTGCATCCGGTTCCTTTGGCGGTCTGTTCACACTGATTGCAAAACATGAGGGTAGCCTCCATGGTTGGGGTGATGTTGTCGTTTCCGTTGAGAAGGGGTTTATGCGCTGGCGCGGGAACGGGCTTTGATCCAGGTCAAAAAATGCGACGTAGTCTGACGACCTTGGAGAGTCATTTGTGAATGATTGCTCTTTCTTGACAAAGGCGGGCTGCCGGAACAGACGGTGCAAATACGGTTATAAACGATAATGGAGCGTCCATGGACCCGATGAATTTCAATTTCCTGTGTTCCGAACCGGCAGCGCCTGTTGGCCGCAGCGTCGGAATTATCGGCGCGGGCCCCTCGGGACTGGCCGCCACGGGCTATTTGTCTTGCCTGGGCTATCAGGTCGAGGTCTACGACAAGCTGCCAAAACCCGGCGGACTCATGCTGTTCGGCATTCCCGGATACCGCATCCCCAAGGAGCGCATCGACCTCGGCGTACGCCACCTTGAAAGAAAAGCGGGCGTCATCTTCCATACCCATACCAAGATCTGTTGCAGCGGCCCCCTGCATGATGAGGAGGGAGATCATTTCTGCCGCGAGATCCTGGGTTTTGGGGACATGGTCAAAAAGCACGACGCCATCATGATCTGCACGGGCTCCTGGAGATCGCGCAGGCTGGGCATTCCCGGCGAGACTCTGTCCGGGGTCTTTTCGGGCCTTGAATTTCTTTTTCCCATCCGCGCCGTCAAATACTGCGCTCCCAACGTGAAGTTGCCGGATGTCGCGGGCAAGAACGTGGCCGTTATCGGAGCCGGGCATTCGGCCGTGGATGTGGCCCATAGCGCCATTCATCTCGGCGCGGCCAAGGTCTATCTCGTCTATCGGCGCACCAGTCGCGAAGCCCCGTGCGGAGCCTTTGAGATCGAGCAACTGCGGCAGATGGGCGTGGAGTGGCTGGATCGCACCACTCCGCTTCAGATCCTTGGCGGAGGCAAGGTCGAGGGTCTGGAGATTTCCCGCCCCGAAGCGGGTGAGACGGAGGTTTCAGTGCTGCCCGTGGATCTGGTGGTGGCGGCCATCGGCGAGACGGCAACACCGCCGTTCGCCAAGGAACTGGGCCTTGAGAATGTGCGCAAGGGCGAGGTGCGCTGGCTGCACATGACCGCTGTCGAGAACGTCTTCGTGGCAGGCGACGCCTTGAGCGGCCCAAGCAAGATCGGCAAGGCGGTCTACAGCGGGCTGCGCGCGGCCCGTTCCCTGGCCAACTGGCTGGATCTCAAAGCTCAGGACAGGCTCGATGCCTACGATTATAACGACCTCGTGGCCAACGAAGCGGGATTCAGGAGCTGACATGAGCGGGCAGAAAACACTTTATATCGACTACAGCCTGTGCATCGGCTGCGAAACCTGCGAATACGTGTGCCGCTTCACCAACGACACCTCGCGCATTCACATGACCCGCACCATCGACGGGGTCATGGTGCCGCTGTATTGCCAGCACTGCGAAAATCCCAAGTGCGCCAACGCCTGTCCGCGCGGGGCGCTGAAAAGGGACAAGGACGGGGCCATGATCCTGCAGTCCATGCTCTGCCGTGGCTGCCAGACCAAGAATTGCATCATGGCCTGTCCGCACAGCGCCATGTTCGAGACCGATCGCGGGGTCATGGTCGCCAAGTGCGACATGTGCGCCCAGCGCCGTCAGGTCGGCATGGGCCCGGCCTGCGTGGA
>JAWLHW010000039.1:0-15414 GCA_041690155.1 Desulfomicrobium sp.
GTTTTGCGGAATTGTCAAGAAGAAAACAAGAGGAAAAAATAGGAGGCGGCGCTTCCTCCCCCACCTGAAGGAAGGGGTCTCCGCGCCGAAGATTGATGAACAATGCCTGAATTTGTAGTCACTGATGGAAGGTGGCTAAGAATTTTCGCATCGCGACCACGTCATTCCCGTGAAGGCGGGCTTGTTCCCGTTTCCATGCCTTTATAGGAGGAGGCTTGGCGCAGGACCAAGCGTCACAGCAGCGATTTGATGCGCTCGACCAAGGGAGCCAGGGTCGGGCGTTCGAGGGCGGAGATGAAGACCGCGTCGGGGTAAACGTAACCAAGGGTCTGGCGGGTCTCTTCGCTTATGCGGTCTGTCTTGTTCAGGGCGAGGATGCGTGGGATGCCGTCGATGGACAGGTCGCGCAGGATGGACTCCACCGCTTCGATCTGGGCGTCCATTTCCGGATGGGAGGCGTCGGCCACATGCACCAGCACGTCCGCGCTCTCAAGCTCTTCCAGGGTGGCCATGAAGGCCTCGCGCAGGTCGGCCGGAAGGTGGCGGATGAAGCCCACGGTGTCGGTCAGGATGATTTCCCGGTCCTCGGGAAAGCGCAGCCGGCGGCTGGTGGGATCGAGCGTGGCGAAAAGCTTGTTCTCGGCCAGGACCACGCTCTTGGTCAGGGTGTTCAGGAGCGTGGATTTGCCCGCGTTGGTGTACCCGACTAAAGAGACGATGGGCAGCCCGGCCTTGTCGCGGCGGCTGCGCGTGGACTTGCGGTGCTTGCGCACGCTCCCAAGCTCGGTCTTGATCTGGGCGATGCGCTCGCGGATCTTGCGGCGATCCATCTCCAGGCGCGATTCGCCCGGACCGCGTCCACCGATGCCGCCGGCCAGACGGCTTAAAGCCCTGCTCTGCCCCACCAGGCGCGGCATCATGTATTTGAGCTGGGCCATCTCGACCTGCAGCTTGCCCTCGCGGGTCTGGGCATGCTGGGCAAAAATATCGAGAATGAGCTGCGTGCGGTCCAGAACCTTGCGCTCGGTGATATGGCTCAGGTTGCGCTGCTGCGTGGGGGTCAGCTCCTGATCGAAGACCAGGGTCGCGGCATTTTTCTGCAGGGCCAGGACTTCAAGTTCGGCGAGCTTTCCCCGGCCCAGGATGAGTTTGGGATTGACCCTGGTCACCCGCTGCACGACCTGCCCCACCACTTCCAATCCGGCCGTGTCCGCAAGCTCCGCCAGCTCGGCCAGGGAGCGTTCCTGCGCGCCCTTGGACTCGGAAGCCACGCTGACCAGTATGGCCGATCCCTCGCGGGCCGTGGCGGCCACGCTCTGGCCCGTCCGCGCGAGCTCGTCCTCCAGGGCCTTGACACTCGCTCCGAAATCGAAATCCACATCATCCCAGATCATGGCCGGGTGGACCTGATAGGGCAGCTCGTCGGCGTTGGGAGGCAGGATATGGGCGATCTGGCAGGTCCTGGGCGCTCCGTCCGGTGACACTGTCAGCACGCAGACCGCGTCCAGACGCAGAAAGACCATGTCCATGAGGTCTTCCTGATTCAGCAGGGACGAATCAAGATGGGTGTGCAGGAGACGCAGGCCGGAAAGCCGGGAATCGGCCTGGCGATGACGGGAAAGCTCGGGGATCAGGATGCCGTCCTGCTCTCCGACCAGCACCATGACCGGCACGCCCTTGCGGTTGATGAGCACGCCGATCTGACGGCTGACGCCGCGGCTTAAGATGGCCAGTTCCCGGGCCTGGTCGGGGGTAAAGCCGCCCTGATCGGGGAAGCGCCTGTTGTAGAGACGGGAAATGGCCGTGATCTGACTGGGTTTGAGGCCTGTCAGATTGCCCAGAGGTTTTGATGCTATGGTGTTCTCTCCGTTGCCGGCGTGGACCGGCCGGGCCGCTCCGTCAGGAGCGGCTCAGGTACTCGGTGATCATGCGGTCGTATTCCGAGGTCAGGGCAAAAGTCGCCACGGCCATGCGCTTGCGAAAAGCCAGAGAGAGACTGCCGCCGTTGTCCTTCATCTCCTGCATGCATTCGGCATAGTGGGACGGATCAGAAATGACGGCCACGGAATGAAAATTCTTGGCCGAGGCACGCAGCATGGTCGGCCCGCCAATGTCGATCTGCTCAACGGCCTGCTTGTCTTGCATGGTCTGGCGCACGGCTTCGGCAAAATTGTAGAGATTGACGCAGATCAGGTCGAACGGGACCAGACGCAGGTCCTTCAAGGTCTGCATGTGGGCGGGATCGTCCTTGTCTGCCAGAATTCCGGCATGCACGTGCGGGTGCAGGGTCTTGACCCGGCCGCCCAGAATCTCCGGAAAACCCGTCACGTCGCTGACGGAACGGACTTTAAGCCCCGACTGGACGAGCTTCTTGCGCGTGCCTCCGGTGGAAACAAGCTCCACTCCCTGCTCTTGCAGAAAACGGGCAAAGTCATCAAGGCCTGATTTATCTGTGACGCTCAGGATGGCCCGGCGAATTGGCAACATGTTCATGGTGTCCCCCTCTCGAAAAGAATGTTCGCCGTGCACTGCCACCTTTGATCGCAATATGCAATAACACAGGCAGGCCGGACCCCGGATTGCCGGGACCGACCTGCCTTGAGGGAGGGGGAACGGGAACGTTCTAGAGCTGGGCCAGAAGCTCGGCCGCCGACGCGTTGGCGGGGTCCATCTCCAAAAGCTGACGCAGATGCGCTCTGGCCTCATCCTTGCGGCCGCAAGACACGAGGCATCCACTCAAGGCATAGCGGACTTCGCTTTTGCCGGGATTTAACTCCAGGTGCTGTTCCAGTGGCGTGATGGCCTCGGCAGTGCGCCCAAGCACATGCGCAACCTGAACCAGCCCGAAAAGAGCGACGATGTTTTCAGGATTGAGCGAAAGGGCCTTCAGATACAGCTCGAAAGCCTTGTCTTCCTGTCCCTGCTGGGCGCTGATAAGGGCTATGCCGGCCATGGACTTGTCCGATGAGGCGATATTCTCGGCTTTTTGATACATGGCCATGGCCTGATTCAGGTCCCCGCGCTGCACCGCAATGGTCGCCAGGCCCAGATATGGATCCGGATGGACGCCGTTGCTGCTTGCGGCTTTGTGGTAATAGCTCTCGGCCTTGTCCAGTTCACCCATGAAAAGATAACACTCGCCAAGTTCCTTGTTGATTTCATAATCCAGATGCGAACTCATAGTTCCTCCTCCTTGTCGGCAAATCTCGTATGCGTTGACTCTCTGCCAGCGACCTAGCAACTATGGTGCCACCTCTTGCGAGAGCCAGAAAGATTTTTCCCTGAACATGCTTTTATCCTGACAAACCTCTGATTTTACACGTCATACCGCCTTCTATTCGATCTGGAATGGTCATTGCATTCCAGAGCTCGTCAGCATCCCGGCTCTGTCTCGTTCAGAATAACAAATGCCGGTACGACAAGGGGTTATCGAATGAAAAGCTTGTTTCCCGATCACATTGATCTGACGGCCAAGGTCATGGATTTTCAGCTCCAGCGTCAAAACATCGTCAGCGCCAACCTGGCGAACATCAATACGCCCGGCTACAAGGCCCGCACCCTGGAGTTTGAAAAAGACCTGCAGGCCGCCCTTGGAATCTCCGAGGCCGGGGCTGTTGCCCGCACGCATCCAGACCACCTCCCTCTCGGCTTCGCCGCCGACAAGACCGAGGCCAGCGTAACCAAATCCTTGACGCCGCGAGTGGTGCAGGGCGTGGACAACGTGGACCTGGACAAGGAAATGGCTGCCATGGCCAAGAACAACCTCCTTTACAACACGCTTGCGACGGTGATGCACAAAAGTTTCACCGGCCTGAAGCAAACCATCGCTGACGGAGGCAAATAATGGACTTCATGACCGCCATCGATGTCGGGGCATCCGCCCTCAAGGCCGAGCGCACCCATCTTAATGTCATTTCCATGAATCTGGCCAACGCCAAAACGACCAGGACCGTGGACGGCGGCCCCTATCGCCGCCAGGAAGTCGTTTTCAAGGAGACCGAGGTACAAAGCCCCTTTTCCAAGGCCATGAACTCGGCCCTGGATCAGGACGTCAAGGGGGTGCGGGTCGATTCCGTCCAGACCGACAATCGCCCGCTCAAGCAGGTCTACGAGCCGGGACACCCGGACGCCAACGAAGAGGGCTATGTCAGCTATCCGGACATCAACGTGGTGGAAGAGATGACCAACATGCTCTCGGCCATGCGCGCCTACGAGGCCAACGTCTCGACCATCACCACTTCAAAAAGCATGTTTTCAAAGGCCCTTGAAATCGGGCGCTAGGCCGGGACGATAGTCCGGTCCGGATAACGTAGCAGACACAGACAAGGAGGCATTCCATGGCGGTATCACCTTTGGCCATCAAGGCCTATTCCGCGGCAAGCGAGCTTTTGAGCAACCCCAAGAGCCTTGACGCCAAGAACAATTCCACCAAGGAAGCAACCCAGTCCTTTGCCGATACCATTGAAGAGTCTCTGGCCAAGGTCAACGAAATGCAGGGGGAAAAATCGCTCATGATCCAGGATTTTGTCTCGGGCAAAAACCAGAACGTACATGAGCTCATGATCACCCTGCAAAAGGCCGGACTGGCCATGGACATGACCTCCGCTGTCCGCAACAAGGTCATGCAGGCATATCAGGAAATAATGCGCATCCAGTTCTGATTCTAATACTCGCGAGGATTCACCATGCCCCCCTTTCTGCAAAACACTCTGGCCAAGGCCACGGACTTCTGGACCGACAAATCCCTGGCTCAGCGCATCCTCCTGGGAGGACTGCTGGTCTCGCTGCTGATCGCATTCTTCGCCATGATCTTCTGGATGAACAAGGTCGACTACAGGGTCCTTTACAGCCAACTCTATCAGGATGACGCGGCCAGCGTGGTGAATTACCTGCAAAAGGAAAAAATTCCCTACCGGATCACCGATTCCGGGACCACCATCATGGTGCCCGGGGATATGGTCTACGAAGCACGGATCAAACTTGCCGGCGAAGGGTCCCTGCACGGTCAGGGCATCGGCTTTGAACTCTTCGACGAAAACAAGATCGGACAGACCAACTTCGTGCAGGGCATAAACTATCAGCGCGCACTCCAGGGCGAGCTGTCCCGCACCATCTCCGAGCTGTCCGAGGTCGAGAGCGCCCGTGTGCATCTGGTGCTGCCCAACAAGAGCCTCTTCGTTGAGGAACAGGCCCCTCCCTCCGCGGCCATCATGCTCAAGCTCAAGGGTGGACGCAGCCTTGGAGCCCAGCAGGTGCAGGCCATCGTCAACCTTGTCTCCACCAGCGTCGAAGGGATGACCACCGAGCACATCACCCTGGCCGACAGCCGCGGCAAGATACTCTACGAGCCCAGATCGGACACGGATCTCGCGGGGCTGAGTTCAACCCAGCTTGAATATCAGATGAGCCTGCAGCGCAGCCTGGAACAACGCATCGAACAGCTCCTGCTGCCCATTGTCGGCCCCGGACGGGTCATCGCCAAGGTCAACGCCGACCTTGATTTTGATCGCACGACTATCCGCAAGGAAATTTTCGATCCCAAGTCCGCCGTAGTCAGAAGCGAAGTCAGAAACGAGGAAGAGAGCAAAGGTACCGCCAATGTCGACGGCGGCACGCCAGATCCCAATTACCAGGGCGAAAACGACCGCATGGGCTCCGGCACGGCGCAGGAAAGCATCCGCACTTCCTCCACCACGAATTTCGACATCAACAAGGAAGAGATGCAGATCGTCTCCCAGGTCGGGGCCATCGAACGTTTAAGCGTTGCCGTTCTTGTCGACGGCAAGTACACTCAGCAGGAAGATGGCACATTCGCCTTTGAGCCTCTGAGTGCCGCACAGATGGAGCAGATCCGGCAGCTCAGCCAAAGGGCCGTCGGCTTTGACGACACCCGCGGCGACGCCATCGAAGTCTCCTCAATTTCGTTTGGCGAGCCTGTCGGAGCCGAACAGGCCCCGCTGCTGGATGTTGCCTCGCGCTACTTCCAGCTCCTGGGCAAGCCGCTCCTGAACACGCTCATAATCCTCCTGTTCCTGCTCTTTGTGGCTCGCCCCGTGGTACTGGCCCTGATCCGCCCGAAAGTCGACAAACCCACGGTGCAGACCACTGACGAGCTCGGTGCGGCCCAGGAGCTCATGGCCCTGACCGAAGGATTGAACGAAGAGGATATGGCGGCCGTGGACGCCGTCAAGCGCATCGAAAACGCCAAGCACCTCGCACAGCAGCTTGTCGAACAGAACATGGATCAGGCCGTCATGATCATGCGCCAATGGATGACTCAGGGAGAAGCATAAGTGGCAGCACCTACTGGAAAACTGACCGGCCCGCAGAAAACGGCCATTCTTATCCTGGCCCTTGGCGACGCTTTTGCCTCCGAGGTCTTCAAGAAATTCGAACGCACCGAGATCACTGCCGTGTCGCGAGCCATGGCCAAGCTGGACTCGGTGAGCAAGGAGCAGGCCGAGGATGTCCTGAAGGAATTCAACCAGGCCATGACCATCGGCAAGGAGATGCTCTACGGCGGGCCCGAGCAGGTGCGCAAGATGATCTCCTCGAATCTTGATTCCGACACGGCGCGCTATATTCTGGACGAGCTTGATTTCGATTCCGGCCCCGTGCCCTTCAAGGAGCTTGGTAACGTCAGCCCCAAGATCCTGGCCCAGATCCTGCGCAACGAGCACCCCCAGACCCTGGCGCTGATTCTTGGCCATCTCCCGTCCGACAGCGCAGGCAATCTTCTCCAGAACATGGCTCCCGGCGTCCGGGCCGAGGTGCTCATCCGCCTGGCCAAACTTGAAGCCGTGGCCGAGGAAATGCTCGTCGAGGTCGACCGGGTCCTGCAAAGCCAGCTCATCGCCATCGGCGGCAAGGAAGGCCGCAAGGTCGGCGGCGTCAATTCCGTGGCGGAAATCCTCAACGCCATCGACCGGGCCACGGAAGAGGAGATCATGGCCGACATCGAGGAAGAAAGCGCGCAGCTGGCCGAAGAGATCAAGCAGCTCATGTTCGTCTTCGAGGACATCACCAAGATCGACGACCGCGGCATCCGCGAGGTTTTGAAGGAAATCAGCAACGAGGACCTGACCATGTCCCTGAAGACCGCGCCGGAGGAACTGCGCGAGAAGTTCTTCAAGAACCTGTCCGAGCGGGCAGGCAACATGATCCGCGAGGATCTGGAGATCATGGGACCGGTCAAGCTGTCCGAGGTCGAGGCCGCGCAGCAGAATATCGTCAAGCAGGTAAGACGCCTGGAGGCCGAAGGCCGCATCGTCATCGCCGGCAGCGGAGGCGAAGTCCTTGTCTGATAACGCGCCACTCTCCTGCAGGGTCATTTACGGCCTGCACAGCCGGGAAGGCGCCGGGCTTAACCGGCCGCCCACCCTGACCTGGAACACAGAGACCGAGGACCATTATATGGAACAGGTACGCCAGCGCGCCCAGCAAATGGCCAAGGAAATTCTGGCCCAGGCTCTGGCCGAAGCCGAACAGATCCGCGCCCGCGCCGAGGCCGAAGGCTTCGCCTCCGGACAAAAGCAGGCCAACACCATGGCGCAGGCGGAAGCCGCAAAGGTCTGCTCCTTCATGGACACCATTCAGGCCGCGCTGGTCGCCGAAAAAGAGCGCATCTACACGGAACACAAACAAAGCCTTTTTCAGATTCTGCGCCTTGCATTTGAAAAAACCCTGGGGGTTATGCTCGACGAGCAGCGCGAACAGGTTTTGAACACCCTCTTTGAAGAAGCGGTCTCGCAGCTTCAGGCCAAAACCTGCATCAGCGTGCATGTCTGCCAGGAAGACCTTGATCTGGCCAAATCCCTGGCCGACCAGACTCGGGAAAAACACTCCGATCTGCCTGAACTTCGCATCTGCGTCAGCCCCGACCTTTCACCGGGCGGAGTCCGCATCGAAAGCGGCGACGGACTGGTGGACAATTCCATTACCGCCCGCTTTGAACAGGTCCGCGCCATTCTCGATGGATATGTGGAAAATTCATGACCGCTGACCTGAACGGCACCCTGCAGCTGCTGGCAGGCCTGCAGCCGGCGCAAGCCTACGGCAAGGTGTCCAAGGTTGTGGGACTTGTGGCCGAGGGACGGGGCATCAAGGCCCCGCTCGGCTCTATCTGCCAGCTCCTGCCCGACAATACCGGCAAGCATGTCATCAACGCCGAGGTGGTTGGTTTCCGCGATGACGTCATGCTGCTCATGCCCTACGGAGAAATGCGCGGCATTCGCCCGGGGAGCCTTATCCGCAACACCAGCACTCCGCCTGTTTTTCCGGTCGGCAATCGCTATCTCGGTCATGCGGTTGACGCTTTTGGCAAGTCACTTGATCCGGAAAAGTCCATTTTTCCGGCCCGCTACAACCCGCTGCACGCCGATCCCCCCAACCCCTTGACCAGGCCGCGCATCACCGAACCCCTCGATGTCGGCGTGCGGGCCATCAATGGCCTTTTGACCCTGGGCAAAGGGCAGCGCATCGGAATCATGGCCGGCTCGGGCGTTGGCAAAAGCACCCTCATGGGCATGTTTGCCCGCTACACGTCGGCCGAGGTCAACGTCATCGGGCTTATTGGCGAACGCGGCCGCGAAGTCGTGGATTTTATCGAAAAGGATCTGGGACCGGAGGGACTGGCCAAATCCGTGCTCATTGTGGCCACCTCGGATCAGGGCCCGCTGGTGCGCATGCGCGCGGCCTATGCGGCCACGGCCATGGCGGAATTTTTTCGTGACGAAGGCAAGGACGTACTGCTCATGATGGACTCGGTGACCCGCTTCGCCATGGCCGCCCGCGAGGTCGGCCTCGCGGCCGGCGAACCGCCCACCACCAGGGGATACACGCCCACTGTCTTCTCGCACCTGCCCCGTCTGCTTGAACGCGCCGGACGCTCCGCCAAAGGAAGCATCACGGGCGTATACACGGTGCTGGTGGAAGGCGACGACTTCAACGAACCCGTGGCCGATGCGGTGCGCTCCATCCTCGACGGCCACATCGTGCTGACGCGAGACCTGGCCGACCAGGGCCACTACCCTTCCATCGACGTCTTAAAGAGCGTCAGCCGACTGGCTCCCGATGTCACTCCTGCACCCGTCATCGCCGCCGGACGGGACCTGATCCGCCTGATGGCCACCTTTCAGCGCGTCGAGGACATGGTCAACATCGGGGCCTACGCAGCCGGTTCGAATCCTGAAATCGACCAGGCCCTGAGCATGGTCCATCCTATCCGCTCTTTCCTGCAGCAGAATGTAGACGAGCCCTCCACCCTGGATCAGGCTTTTGAGGATATCAAAAAGCTCACGGGTAAAAATCTTCCCAAGTCCGTCAAGCCCCGCACCTAATCGACGGAACCTCCTGCCACGCGCAGAACCTCCTCCACTGTCGTCACCCCCTGCACAACCCTCGCCATGCCGTCGTCAAACAGGGAGCGAACCCCTTTTTTGCGGACCATCTCACGCAGATCGCCCAGATCGATATTCTTGCGGATGGCGTCCTTGACCTCGGTGTCGTAGGGCAGGATCTCAAAGATGCCGGTACGGCCGTAATACCCCGTATGGCGGCAATGGTCACACCCGCGCCCCTTCCACAGGGATTGTTCCGGCTGGATGTAGCTCTCCAGTCCCAGGGCCTTTATCTCCTCGTAATCGGGCTTGTACTGCACCTTGCAGTGCAGGCAGATGTTGCGCACCAGGCGCTGGGCGATGCAGCCGATGACGGCCGCGTTGATGAGATAGGCGTCAAGGCCAAGGTCCAGCAGACGGGTCAGGGCGGCGCTGGCGTCGTTGGTGTGCAGGGTCGAGAAGACGATATGCCCGGTCAGAGCCGACTGCATGGCCTGTTCGGCGGTCTCCAGGTCGCGCATCTCGCCGATCATGATGATGTCGGGGTCCTGGCGCAGGATGTGGCGCAGCATCTGCCCGAAAGTCACGCCGATTTTCGACTGCACGCCGATCTGGTTGAAATCGTCGACCACCATCTCGATGGGATCTTCGAGCGTGACCACATTGACCTGTGGATTGGCCAGCACTTTCAGGGTCGAATACAGCGTGGTCGACTTGCCGCTTCCCGTGGGGCCGGTGACCAGGATGAGCCCGTAGGTCTTGTTCAGGAACTTGCTGTAGGTCGCATAATGGTCGGGGCCCATGCCCAGCTCTTCGAGATTCTTGAGCGTGCTGTCGCTGGAAAGGAGCCGCAGGACCATCTTCTCGCCAAAGGCCACCGGAATGGTCGAGACGCGCACATCCGTCGGCACTCCGGCCAAAACCAGCTGCACGCGCCCATCCTGGGGCCTGCGTTTCTCGGAAATGTCCAGCCGGCTCATTCCCTTCAAGCGGTTTATCATGGCCAGATGCACGGTCATGGGCAGGCGGTGCAGATCATGCAGGATGCCGTCGATGCGAAACCGGATCAGCGCAAAATCCCGCTTGGGCTCGATATGGATGTCGCTGGCGCGCTCACGCAAGGCCGAACGCAGCAGATAGTCCACGGCTTTTATGATGTGGCGCTGGGATTCGGGATCGGATTTCTCCGAAACCTTGACCCTGGCTTCGAGATTGCCGATCTCGCTTGAGTCCATGAATTCGATCTGTGCGGCCTGGATGGCCGTACGGAACTGGTAATAGTCGTCGATGAGGCGGTTGATGTCCTGCCGGGTGCTCAGGAAAACCTTGTAGGGCAGGTCGCTGACGCGCTCC
Source organism: Desulfomicrobium sp. (assembly GCA_041690155.1). Lineage (GTDB taxonomy): Bacteria > Desulfobacterota > Desulfovibrionia > Desulfovibrionales > Desulfomicrobiaceae > Desulfomicrobium. Next base: position 10,692 of record JAWLHW010000039.1, read on the forward strand.
ATGTCCTGCCACAGTTCCGGGCGGAAGGGATTGAATACGGCCAGCTCCAGCTCGCCATCGCGGATCATGATCGGAACCAGGGTGTTCACGCGGGCGAAGCTCTCGGAAATGGTCTTGGTGGTCACTTCCAGATCCAGATCAAAAGGGTCAACCCGGCGAAACTCAACTCCCTCCCTGCGGGCCACCGCCTTCAGGATGACATCCTCGGTGATGCGGGACTCCGGAAGGCCGGGCTCCCGGGGAGCCTTGCGGATGTTGAAGCGGATCAGGTCGTCGATTCCGTCCGGCCCTTCCACATTGAGCCCGTTTTTGACGGCATGATCCATGATTATCTTGGCTTGCGCCTCGCTTATCTCATCCGCATCGATCAATACTTCCAGCAGGTACTTCAAAGAGTAGACGATTCGCCTGGTGTTGAAACTATCCATTATCCCCGCTCCCGTGCATGGCCACAATGCGATCCACTATCCCCGTGGTGGAATATCCGTCCAGGAGCGGGATGGAACAGACCGTGCCGCCCGCGGTTTCCACCACATCCCTCCCGACTATCCGCTCTACGCTCCAATCCCCGCCCTTGACCAGCACGTCGGGTCGAACTTTTTTGATAAGTTCAAGAGGCGTGTCCTCGTCAAAGACAATGACGAAATCCACACAGGCCAGAGCCGCCAGGACCCGCGCCCTGCTCTGCTGGTCGTTGACCGGCCGTAGCGCACCTTTGAGCCGCCTGACCGAAGCGTCGCTGTTGAGGCCTACGACCAGGCAGGCGCCCATGCTCCTGGCCCGTTCCAGATAATCCACATGACCCGGGTGGATGATGTCGAAGCAGCCATTGGTGAAGACAACCTTGCCGCCGTCGCCGGGTCTTTCAATGTGCTCAGGTGATGTAATTTTTTGCTCGGTATTCATCGATTCTTGTGGGTTTGACGTATGCCAAGGGGTGCCGTACATGACGCGAAAAATGAGTAAGGGTTGCGCAATGTCCAAAAGCTGGCTCAAGTCCAAACATGATTCCTTTGTACGCGATGTTCTGCGCGATTTCTGCCAGATTGCCAGTGCTTTGGAAAACCATTTTTCCGAGTATGATGCAACCGGCTCCGTGAGCTTTCATTTTTTTGACGACATGCTGGGTCGTCAAAACAGCAAGGGCCTGCTCTGGAGGCTCAAAGACACCTCTCATCTGCTTTTTCGTAACGAAGACCGAACTTCGTACGCAGTTTTCGGCGAATATCTGGACTGGGCGCTGGGATACATCTTTCATGAATGCATCAAACTCAAGGAAGACGCTTACCAGCAAATGAACTACAAGCCCCGCTTCAAACAATTGCAGCAGGTTGTAGGCCTTACGCCTGAAGAACAGCACATCGGCTCGGAACTGTATGCAGTCATCAGGCAGACATCGGAAAGTATCGAGCGCGAAGTTCGCCGCATTCGATTCATTATCTTTCATTGCAAACGCCTCTTCATTCTATACCTGCCTCTCCATCATGAAAACGCTTTACTGGCTCGCTTTCTTTACGCTCAGAGTGAGCTTGTCCATGGGGTATTCAAAGGGTATGCAGAGGAATTGATTCACGCCATTTACACAGAGGGTACACACCGCATGTACGACCTGGCGGCGCAATCTCTGGAGGACGGGGGCTGGATTGACGAAGCGGCCAAAGCCAGAAAACTTCAGCAGCAGGCTGGCCTGCAAAAAAAACTTGATATCACTGCTGATGGTGCTAAATTTTCAAACCAAGAACTCTGATTTACAATTTTAACGTTTTCAAAGGATTACACACATGCGCTATCTTAAACTGATTCTTGTGGCTGTGCTGCTTTCCACTTGGGGTTGCGCCACTTTGAGCGACACCACTACCGAAGACCCATTAATGCCTCCGGTCCAAAACAGTTTCTACTATGATTTCAAAGATATTCGCGTACCCGAAGAAATGGAGATTCAGCCCAAAAAGTCCATTGTCTCCCCCATGGAGAGCGGCAAATACGGAACCATCGTCTTTCGTGGTCGAGCCGAACCCATTTCGCTTTTCGACTTCTTTTTCAACAACATGCCCAAAGACGGATGGAGCCTGGTCACCTATCAGAAATATCAGCGCTATCACCTTGTTTTTACAAAAGAAAATCGTGTCAGCATGATCACGATCGAAGAGACCCCCATGTGGTACACATGGCTTGAAATCAAGGTTTCGCCCAAGGTCGCAGGCAGCAGTGAGCCAGCGTACCCGCTCAGCACTCAGCCTCCCGCAGACCCTTACCAGACCTACCCGTCATCAGGAACAGGCCTGGACTCCGAAAGGACGCTGTCGCAGTGATACCGGCGCACTACCAGTTTGACACGTTTCACGGGAAACGTATTCACCTTGGAGTCACCGGCTCCATTGCAGCATACAAGGCCCTGGATCTGACCAGGGCCTTTTTGCATTTGCATCTTCAAGTCGGTGTGACCCTGACTGAATCGGCCCGCAAATTCGTGACCAACCTTTCCTTCGGGGCTCTCGGGGCCGACCCTCTGTACACCGACATGTTTGCGGAGGGCGCAAGTTTCGACCATCTTGAACCTTCTGTGGCCGACGCCTTTCTGGTTGTTCCGGCCACGGCGAACATAATCGCCAAGATGTCCTGCGGCATTGCCGACGACCTGCTCAGCTGCCAGCTCCTGGCCTACTCCGGCCCGGTCCTGGTGGCCCCGGCCATGAACCCGCGCATGTGGAGCGCTCCGGCCACCCGCCACAACTGGTCCGTACTGGGCGATCGAGGAATCGCACGCATCGAGCCCGACTGCGGCAACGTTGCCTGCGGTGACACGGGCCAGGGCAGGCTTGCCTCGCTGGATGAAATTTTCATTCGCACCCTGGCCGCTCTTTCGCCTCAGGACCTGCACGGCAAAAAAATCATGATCACCCTCGGGCCGACCCGCGAATACTTCGACAAGGCCCGCTTCTGGTCCAATCCTTCGAGCGGAATCATGGGTGCCAGTCTTGCGATTGCAGCCGCCTTGCGCGGCGCAGATGTTACCGCCATCACCGGCCCGGCGGATATCGCCCTGCCTTCCATGATCAAACGCATCCCGGTGGTCACAGCTCGTGACATGTTTGAAGCCGCGCAGGATATCTTTCCATCACAGGACATCGGGTGCTTTACGGCAGCAGTGGCTGACTTTCGTCCACCCGTCTGCCCCAAGGGCAAGTTCAAAAAGAGCGCAGAACCCCTGAGCCTGACTTTTGAGGCCAACCCAGACATCCTCGCCACCCTGAGCAAAGCCAAGAAATCCTGGCAACAAACCATTGGCTTTGCCGCCGAAGCCGAGGATCTTGAAAAGAATGCCGCGCTCAAGCTCGCCAAAAAAAATCTTGATCTGCTCATAGCCAACCCCATAGACGAAGCCGGTGTCGGCTTTGCATCATCCACCAACAGGGTTTTGGTCATGGACCGGCACGGCAGGCGGGAAGCATGGCCGCAGCTACCCAAAACAGAAATTGCCTGGAGGATCTGGGATTGGATCTCAATGAACACACCCTGACCGAAGCCCAACGCAGCCTGAAACGCCTGGGCATCACGCATCTTCTGCGCCCAAAGGGCAATGAGCGCGTTGAGGCTTTGCCTTCATCACCTCCATTGCAGGCCGAGCCGAAGCCCGAAACTCCAAGTCAAAAGCCCTTGACGCAAACACCCTCAGCCCCCGCGAGCGAACCCCTCCCGCCGCTGCTGAGATCATTGTTTCACGGGAAACAATCACCCGTGCGCACTATGTGGACCTACGCCGGCATGTATGAAGATATGCAGCGCGCGACAAATCCGCCCCGTCTGGTCGTATTCAAAAAAATCCAGGAGTCAGTCTGTGAGCACCTCAAATGGAAGATAAAAGATATCTGCTCCTGGCCGCTTGATCTGGATTCCAGCACTTTCCAACTGGGCCTTGAGCATTTCAAACCGCAACTGATCCTCCACTTCCAGAACCGAGAAAGCGCAAACGGTCCAACTGGCCTTCAAGCCAACCGTATCCAGGAACATGCAAACTGCCGCGTCGTGAACCTTCCGAGCCTGGAAGAAATGGCGCAGGGCAACCGACAAGTAAAAAACGAGGCCTGGAAAATTCTGCAAACGATCTGATTCTGGCCCATACACTCGCCTTGGAAAAATCAAATCTCAAAAAAGCAGCCCCATAACTCAAATTCCGTATTGCTCACCAAACAGCGTTAGGTTAGGTCATTTTCATATTTTGTTTCACATGGAGCATTGCATGAAAATTCTTATCACGGGTGCGGCGGGATTTATCGGTTTTCACCTCGCCAAACGCTTTCTTGCTACTGGAACTTCCGTATTTGGCCTCGACAATCTCAATGATTACTACTCGGTCGAATTGAAAAAAGACCGTCTGAAGCTGCTGCAACAGGACTCGAATTTTCATTTCGAGCCTATCGATCTCGCCGACGGCGTGGCCCTGGACGCGTATTTCAAGGCCAATGAATTCACACATGTTGTCAATCTGGCGGCCCAGGCGGGGGTGAGATACTCGCTTCTGAATCCAAAATCTTACATTGATTCCAACATAGTAGGCTTCGCCAACCTGCTGGAGTGCTGCCGCCACAATGGCACGAAGCATCTGGTTTACGCGTCGTCCAGTTCTGTCTACGGGCTGAACACATCCATGCCCTTTTCCGTGCACGACAACGTGGACCACCCCGTGAGCCTCTATGCGGCAAGCAAGAAGTCAAACGAACTC
>JAWLHW010000040.1:0-12866 GCA_041690155.1 Desulfomicrobium sp.
TGCCCGAAGATGGGCATGGTCTTGAATTGCGGGTTGGCCATGGCATAGGGCCGCGAATCGAAGCGATTGCGCCTTGATTCGATGTCGTCCACGGCCACGGCCAGGTCCTGGGCCTGCAGGTAGGTCAACAGACGCAGGCAACCCGAGCCGGAGCAGATGACACGCCGGGCGCCATCCGGGAGTTCATGAACGCGGCCCAGGGCGTCGGTCACGGTCAGGGCCGAAACGCAGGGCGACAAGGCAAGCACGAACACGACCGAAAAAAATGCACGCAGCAGCATGTGGATCTCGCGTGGTTGGATGTTACAGGCGACGCGCAAGCTCCGGGTAACGGGGCATGACCCACACCGCGACCAGCCCCGGTTCCACCAGGACTCTGCCCGCCGATAACGCCGGACGGGCCGGATGCGCCGGGAGCACGAAATTTGAAATTCCGACAAAATTGCTCATGAATTCAATGAGTAGTTAAATTTTTCGAAACGGCTCTTCCTCTAACCCAAACCTTTTGTGTAATCAATACGCAAAACGTGTTATTTGCAACACATGATCCGCCACGTAATGCCTCCAGTAGGACCCATGTCCCCTCAAACGACGGCAGGGTTCGACGGACAAAGCAAACGGCAAAATTTTGCCGCTTGCATATTCTTTCCGCATCACAGCGGCAAAACAGTAATATCGCTCTGAATTAAAAGAAGATTTATGAGTAAAACCAGGTAGAACGGAGCGCGGGGATAAACGGTCGGAAAAAACTCAGGTCAGCTTCAGTTCGTATTCGGCCAACTTGTAACGCAGGGTTCGAGGGCTGACGGCCAGAATTTCGGCCAATCTGGCCTTGCTGCCCCCGGCTTCAGCCCAGCCCCTGACTATGGCCGCAACCTCAGCCTGGCGCACGGCCGCTTCCAGGGTCATGATGTTCTGGCCGCATTCCGTGGCGGGTAGCCCCGTAGCCAGACGCATCTCCAGAGGCAGGTGGGCGGGTTCGATGAGTGGTTCGGCGCACAGCAGGACCAGCCGCTCCGTCAGATTTCGCAGTTCGCGCACATTGCCAGGCCAGGAATACCCGCACAGGGTATCAAGGGTGGCCGGGGCCAGCCGCACATCCGGTTTGTGGTAACGGTGCCGGTACATGGCAAGGAAATATTCGGCCAGGGGCGGAATGTCGTCGATGCGCTCCCGCAGGGGCGGGAGGGTTACCGGGATGACATTCAGGCGATAATACAGGTCGGCCCTGAATTCCCCCGCAGTGACCATCTTGTGCAGCATCCTGTTGGTGGCGGCGACGATACGGGCATCGAAAGGCTGGGTCTTCTCCCCGCCCAAACGGCGAAAGGTCTTTTCTTCCAGGACACGCAGGAAATCCACCTGATTGGTTGGCGGAATCTCGCCCACTTCATCCAGAAACAGGGTCCCGTCGGCGGCCATCTCGAAGCTGCCCTTGCGCTGACGCTGCGCCCCGGTAAAGGCTCCAGCCTCGTGGCCGAAGAACTTGTCGGCGAAAAGCTCGCCCTTGAGCACTCCGCAGTTGACAGGGATGAAGGGTTTGGCCCTGCGGCCCGAGAGCTGGTGCACGAGCCGGGCGAAGAGCTCCTTGCCCGTGCCCGATTCGCCGTAGACCAGAATGGTCGCATCAGAACCGGCGACCTGCGTGGCCAGACGATACAGGTCGCGCATGGTCCTGGACTGGATGACGAACTTGCCAAGGCCATCTTCGGTCCCAAGCTCCAAGACCTCCGCAACGGAAGAATCCTCCGGCTCTTTCGGCAAATTCTTGCCAGACGGAACACGTCCTCTGCCCCTGGCTTTTTTTCCGCTATCTGCTCGAAGTTCCATTAATTTTATCCTTTCGTGCGCACACCAAAAAACCGGAATGACCGTATTGCAATTATCCGCCTGAACGAGTGACCGTTTGGGAAAAAAGGCACAAACTTGCCGTTTGCGGCAATATTTTGCCGTTTACTCCCTGCGCTCGCACACGTCAACACACGGCTGGCCTGCATTTCCGCACTGGCATGCTCCTTGCCTATACAGGGGGTCGGATGCGCTGTGCATCGAGGTGCTACATCAATCAATGCTTTGAGGAAACGTGTAAACGGGAGCGAAACAGGAATGAAACTGAACACGAAGTGGATGCGAATTCTGGGAGGGGCCGCAATGGGCGCACTCCTGTTGGTCACTTTGGCTTGGGCGAGCAATAACCCTGCAATCGCGGACGAAGCGGCCAAACAGCTGGCGGAAGCCACGGGAACATCTTCAGCCCTACCCTGGTGGGCCTGGCCTACCATCTTGCTGTTTTTCTGTTTTATACTTGGCATCATCGCGGTCCTTGCCGGTGTTGGCGGCGGCGTACTCTACGTACCGCTGGTCAGCGGATTTTTCCCCTTTCACCTTGACTTTGTCCGCGGCGCAGGACTGCTCGTGGCCCTGGCCGGAGCCCTGGCCGCCGGTCCCGGCCTGCTGAAACGCAACCTGGCCAGCCTGCGTCTGGCTCTTCCGGTAGCGCTCATAGCCTCCAGCTGCGCCATCGTAGGCGCCTTCCTCGGCCTTGCCCTGCCGAACCACATCGTCCAGATGTGCCTGGGCGCTACCATCATGGGCATCGCCGTCCTGCTTCTGCTCTCCAAGAACACGGCCCGTCCCGTCGTTGAAAAGCAGGACGCCCTGAGCCTGGCCTTTGGAATGAGAGGCGCCTACATGGAACCCGCCACCGGCGAAATCGTGGAGTGGAAAACCCATCGCACCCTCATGGGCCTTCTGCTCTTCATCATCATCGGCATCATGGCCGGCATGTTCGGGCTTGGCGCGGGCTGGGCAAACGTCCCCGTCCTGAACCTGCTCATGGGCGCGCCGCTCAAGGTCGCCGTCGGCACCAGCAAATTTCTCCTCTCCATCACCGACACCTCCGCTGCCTGGGTTTACCTGAACCAGGGTTGCGTCATCCCGCTCATGGCCATACCCTCCATCGTAGGACTGATGATGGGCTCTTTCGTTGGTGTACGCCTGCTGGCCATCGCCAAGCCCACCTTCATCCGCTACATGGTCATCGGCGTACTGCTCTTCGCAGGTGGAAAGGCACTGGCCAAGGGCCTGGGCTTCTAACATATTCCAGAATCAAGGAGAAAAGACATGAATAAACCCGATACCAACGCGCCTGCTGAACAACTCGCTTACGCCAATATCCTTTTCTACGGATGTTGGAGCGGTTTGGCACTCATGCTTATAACATACGTGCTCTACGTCACCGGCATCATGGACCCCTACGTTTCCATGGATAACGTGATCAAGTACTGGTCGTTACCCGTGGGTGAATACCTCGCGGACAACAATGTGCCCACCGGCTGGGGCTGGGCGACGCTCCTCAGCAATGGCGACTTCCTGAATTTTCTGGGAATCGCGCTTCTGGGCGGCCTGACCATCGTGGCCTACATCCCGGTCACCCTGGCCTACTTCAAGAAAAAGGACTTCACGTTCGCCGTTATCGCGCTCCTTGAAGTTCTGGTCCTCTGCTTCGCGGCATCCGGAATCGTCGGAGGCGGCGCGCACTAAAGGAGAGGCTCGTGCTCAAACGGATTGAAGAATTGATCGGCACCAATTGCCCGGACCTGCCCTCCCTGCTGGACGGGCTACCCGTTGGGGTGGCCCTTCTGGACAACGAGGGGCACGTCCTCATGCTCAACAAGGCCCTCGAAGCCCTGACCGGCTACAACCGGGAGGAAGTGCGCGGACTGCCTTGCCGGCATGTCCTGCGCAGCCGGGCCTGCCTGCAGGACTGCCCCCACGGACGCGAGGCTGCGCCGGGAGTCGGAATTGAGACCGATTGCATCAACCGTCACCACCGCAAGATTCCCGTCCGCATCACTCCGGTACGCGTTCTGGATGGAAACAACCGCCCGATCTGCGTGCTTGATGTAGTTGAAGAATTGACGGCCTTGCGGGAAATTGAGGCGCGCCTGTCCCAGGTCGCGGATCATGGCCAGATTGTAGGACGCAGTCCGGCCATGAAAAAAATTCTTGGCCTTGTGCCGGTCATCGCCCAGCACGACACTGCGGTGCTGATCACCGGCGAGACGGGCACGGGCAAGGATATCCTGGCCGAATCGGTTCACAAGGCGTCTCCCAGAGCCCGCGAACCCTTCGTGCGCTTCAGTTGCGGCCCAATGCCCTCCGAACTGCTCGACGCAGAACTGTTCGGACGCATGCAGGGACCCGACGGAGAGTTCAAGCCGGGGCGATTCCAGCAGGCTCAGAGCGGAACCCTGTACTTGTCGGAGATAGCGGATCTGCCGCTCTCACAGCAAAGCAGTCTGGTCCGCTTTCTGGATGAAGGAACCATCCTGCCTGTCGGAGCGGGCAAGCCCATGCGCACGAGCGCCCGGCTCATGGCCTCCACAGCCGAATCGCCGGAAAAGCTGGTTCAGGACGGCCGCCTGCGCGAGGATCTTTTCCATCGCATTTCAGCCATCCGCCTGCACCTGCCCAGGCTCAAAGACCGCGGGGAAGACCTTGGGTTTCTGCTGCATCATTTCATGGGCCACTATGCGACGCGTTTCAAAAAGAACATCAGCGCCATAAGCCCCAGAGCCCAGCGCCATGTTTACGCCCACGATTTTCCGGGCAACGTGCGCGAACTGAAAAACATCATGGAGTTTGCCGCCATGGTCTGCAACGGCGACACCATTCGGACCGAACATCTGCCCGTGCACCTGACGGGCGACGCCGATGCGGAAGCATCTGCCCGACCGGCGGAGAAGAGCCGTAAAGCCGGTCGCAAGAACACGGAGGAGCGATAATAATGGAACGCCGCGTGCTGATCACCGTCGCCAAGGACGAAATCGCCCCCCGCTTTGACCTGACGACCGAAGCGCTGTTGCTGACCATTTCCGAAGGTGGAGAAATCGTCTTGCGCAAGTCCTTTCTTCTGGCTTACGCTTCCGGAGACGAACTGTGCGATCTGGCCCTTTCCAGGGACATCGGCACCATCGTTTGCGGAGGCATCGAGGACGAATATTACCACTATCTGCGCTGGAAGCGCATCGACGTCATCGACTCGGTCATGGGTCCGGTGGAACGCGTTGTCTCCCGCCTGGCGGAAGGAACACTCAAAGCCGGAGACATCCTTTACGACCGGGCAATGGAAACGACATGAAAAAAATCCTGTCCAGCCCCATGGCAGCCATCAAGGCCGATCTGGCCACGGTGATCAATTCTCCAAACCGCTACAAACTGCTGCGACGAAAAATAGTCTTGCTCATGGCTCTGGTCACCCTGTTGCCGCTGCTTTCGCTGGCCGCAATAAATTATTACGAACACCAGAACTCCATGTCGGCCGAAATCCAGGCCCCGCTCCGCTCGTTGGTGGGCAAGGCCAAGCATTCTTTCGAGCTGTTCCTGGCCGAACGAACTTCGGCTATCAGCTTTATAGCCTCGGCCTATTCGTACGACGAACTCTCAAATGACGCCCATCTGCAGCGCATCTTTCAGGTCATGCGGCGCGAATTTACCGGATTTGTGGACCTTGGGCTCATCGATACGGCTGGCAACCAGGTCAGCTATGCTGGTCCGTACGACCTCAAGGACCGCAACTACACTTCCCAGGACTGGTTCCATCAAGTTCAGTTCAAAGGCACGTATATAAGTGACGTGTTCCTGGGTTTCCGCAAGTTTCCCCATGTCGTCATCGCGGTGCGACACACCACCGAAAGCGGTCAGTCGTGGATTCTGCGGGCCACCCTCGACACCATGCATTTCGACCGCATCATCTCGGCCATGGGCCTGGAGCCTGGCAGCGACGCTTTTCTGGTCAATCGCAACGGAGTTCTGCAGACCGAATCACGCCGCTACGGCAAGGTGCTGGACATGCTGCCCTTCGACCTGCCACCCACAAATTTCGAAGCCAACGTGCAGGGCATTCGCGACCCTGATCAAAACGACATCTTCATCGCATCGGCATTCATCACCGATTCGGATTTCGCCCTTGTGGCCGTCAAACCCAAGCCAACGGCCTTCAGCACCTGGTACACGGTGCGCCTCGACCTTCTTGTCATCTTTGTGCTCGGGGTCATCTTCATCTTCATGGCCGTCTACCGCCTGACCAGCGTGCTCATCAACCGACTGCAGGAAAGCGATGAACAGCGTCTGGGCGCCATCCACCAGATGGAGCACTCCCAAAAACTGTCCTCCATCGGCCGCCTGGCAGCGGGCGTGGCGCATGAAATCAACAACCCCCTGGCCATCATCAACGAAAAGGCCGGACTCATGCGCGACATCATGGATCTGCGGCCCGACTTTCCGGACAAGGAAAAGTTTTCCAAGCAAATCGAATCCATCCTCAGGTCCGTTGACCGTTGCCGGGGCATTACCCACCGCATGCTCGGCTTTGCCAAGCGCATGGATGTGAAAATTGAAATTCTGGACCTGAACGCCGTGCTTGAGGAGACCCTTGGTTTTCTTGAACGCGAGGCCCAATACCGCAACGTGGAACTGAAGCGCGAACTTTCCAAGAACCTGCCAAGCATCGCCACCGATCACGGCCAGATCCAGCAGGTCTTCCTGAACATCCTGAACAACGCTCTGGCGGCAGTGCCCGATGGAGGGCGAATTTTGCTGTCCAGCTGGAACGTGGATGATCATTACGTCGCCATCTCCATCGAAGACAACGGCTGTGGCATGTCCGACGAGACATCCAAAAATATGTTTGAACCGTTTTTCACCACCAAAAAAGAAAAAGGCACCGGGCTTGGCATGTCCATCACCTATGGCATCGTCAAACGCCTGGGCGGAGAGATCAAGGTCAAGAGCAAGTTGAACGAGGGCACGACCATGACCATCCTGCTGCCCAAACACCCTGTGGAAGGTTAACATGGATATGAACACATGGAACATCCTGTTGGTGGACGATGAAGTCGATTTCATCGTCACCCTGGCCGAACGCCTGGAACTCCGGGGAGTCAACGCCCGCGTTGTCCACGACGGAGAAGCGGCCCTGAAAGCCGTGGCCGATAATGTGCCCCAGGTTATTGTTTTGGACATCATGATGCCGGGAATGAAAGGAATCGAAGTTCTGCAGAAGGTCAAAGGCGAACATCCCGAGGTCAAGGTCATCCTGCTCACCGGGCAGGGCAAAACGCGCGACGGCATCGAGGGCATGCGCCACGGCGCCTTCGCCTATCTGACCAAACCCCTTGACCTTGAAGAATTGATCCGAACCATCGACGAGGCCATAAATCTGCCCGAAGGATCTCCAAATGCCTGAAATCCCCAAAGAAGCGCGTTTCATGGGCACGGTCACGGCTCAGAGCATGCACGAGATGCAAAACATTCTGGCCATTATCCGCGAGTCGGCGGGACTCATGGGAGACATCCTCAAAGTCAACGCCAAAGTTGATTTCAAGCACAGGCCCAACATGGAACGCACCCTTGAGAACATCACCTTTCAGGTGGACCGTGGCAAAGGATTGCTCGACGCCACCAGCCGGCTGGCTCATACGCCGGACTCGGATCTGCTTGAAGGGTGTGACCTGACCGCCTACTCGAAAACCCTGGCCAAATTGGCGGATCGGTACGTGAGGCTGAAAGGCACGGCCTTGGATTTCAATGCCCCATCCACCGCCTTGCCTGTTGCCATGGGCGCCCTGCAGGTCCTCATGAGCGGTTACAGGGCGCTGCAATGGGCGGTGAGCCAGGGCCTGAAAGACGGCGTGATGCGTGTCGACCTTGAGGGCGGAACAGACTTTCATGTCCTGACCATCTGCCCCCCGGAAGGTGTTACTCCCGACCAGGGGGGAGTCGCCGCTTTGGGGGCGATGTTTGAACCGGGCCGCGTGGAATGGGACGGCAGTCGACTGCAACTCTTTTTTCCCGTTCAGCGCTAAGAACACAATTGCGGTAGGAAGACATGGACGAACCCAGCATTTTGCTCATTGATGATGAAGAGGCATTCGTGACCACGCTGCAAGAGCGGCTTGAGATGCGCGGATTTCCCGCCAAGGTTGCGTTCGACGGCCAAAGCGGGCTGGACATGATCGCCGAGGACCCGCCCGAAGTGGTCGTGCTTGACCTGCGCATGCCGGGGATCAGCGGAGTGGAAGTGCTGCGCCGCATTCGCAAGCAGTGGCCCGGCCTGCCTGTGATCATGCTCAGCGGCCATGGTTCGGACCTGGACTTTGAGACCTGCATTCACCTCGGGGCGGCCATGTACCACAAAAAACCCTTGGACATCGGCACGCTGATAGACAGCGTTCACGCCGTGACCCAAGGCGAACAACGTCCGTTGCGGTAGACAATATGGTACGAGTCCTGGTCGTCGACGATGAACGCGATTTCACGGATCTGCTCTCCGAGCGTCTGCGCACGCGCGGCATGGAGGTCAGGACGGCGTACAACGGGCAGGAGGCATTGGACGTCGCGAGGCTCTTTGCGCCGGAAGTCGTGGTGCTTGATATCACCATGCCAGGCATGAGCGGGCTTGAAACCATGCACGCGCTGCGGGCCGAAAAACCCGCGCCGGAAGTGATCCTGCTCACGGCAGACACCACCCTGGGCACGGCTGTCGCCGGAATGAAAGGCGGCGCCAGGGATTACCTGACCAAGCCGACGGACATAAACACCCTCGTTTCGGCCATTGGGGAGGCCGAAGGGCGACGGATGGAAAACATGTCCAGGCAGCGCATGGCGGAAACAGCCAAGCTTGCCGCCCTGGGTGAACTGGCCACGGGCGTGGCCCATGAGATCAACAATCCGTTGCAGGTGGTACTCAACGAAGCGGGCTGGATCGAAGAGATCCTGGACGAAACAGCCCTTGAAAACAACAGCCGGGAACAGATCCTCGAATCCATTGACCTGATCCGGCGCCAGGGCCAGCGCTGCAAGGCCATCACCTCCAAGCTGCTGACTTTGAGATGCGCCCTGGACGCAAAAGGGACGACCACGAATCTTCCCGACCTGGTGCAGGAAGCTCTTCTTACGCGCCAGACACAAATCGAAAAGATGGGCATCAAGGTCGAAAAGCATTGGCCCGCGCAGTTGCGCGCAGTCCAACTGCCGGACTCGGAATGGAGCCAAGTCCTTGGCAACCTCCTCGACAATGCCATGGACGCACTCGAATCGACGCCCGCCGAAGAACGCCTGCTGACGATTCAGGCTGGCGTCGAGGATGCGGAACTCATTATTTCGATTCAGGATTCGGGCTGCGGTATTGAAGAGCATCTGCTGACACGAATTTTCGAACCCTTTTTCTCCACCAAGGAGGTGGGCAAGGGAATTGGACTGGGGCTGGCTATTTGCCACGGCATCATCGAGGCCATGGGAGGGAGCATCTCCGTGCGCAGCACCCCTGGGCATGGATCGACCTTCACCATAAAGGTGCCCATGGCCGTGCATGCGCACAATGAACATAACGGGCCGGAAGAACCGGCATCTGCCAAGGAGGAATGAACATGAACAAGATGAAGCTTCTGATCGTGGACGACGAGAAAGATCTCTGCCGCATTCTCGCCGACCGCCTGAATATCCTGTACGGCGTGTCCCCGGACGTGGCTCACACCGGCGACGATGCCCTGGAAATGATCAAAAAGAAGGGCTATGATGTCGTGGTCCTTGACATCGAAATGCCCGGCATCGACGGCATCGAAACCCTCAAGAGGATCAAGGAGATCAACTCCAAGATCCAGGTCGTGCTCTTCACCGGGCACGGCAGCGAAGAGACCCGTCGTCTGGCCGAAGTCATGGGCGCGTTCAGCTATGTCGACAAGATCGACGGCCTGCCCAAGCTCGCCCCCATGATCGAGGGCGCCTTCCGCCTGCGCAAGGTGCTCGAAGACACCTACGCCGATGCGGCCATGAACGAATACAACTAAGGTTTCGCGGCAAGGCGAAACAAAAAGGGGACTGTCCGTCAGGATGGTCCCCTTTTTATTCTGGTGTGCGCGTTGCCTTGGAGTCATCCCCGCCAACGTTTGCCCAGCAGGTATAAGCGGAGATCAGTAGTTTTGAACGCTTATCGCAAGATGGATTCCCGCCTTCGCGGGAATGACATTGAACGGTACGTTGGCTGTGTTGACTTGCGACCTGCATTTCATGCCAGCCCTGTGTGAACTGGCGCGTGTAAACCCGGCGGGATGAATTCCCCAACCCGGGATGCCGGATGCCTTGGACCTAACCTAGGCCCGGCAATTGACGGAGCAGGTCCATGGTCCTGCTTCCATCCTCTCGCACGGGATTGGCCGGAACCGCGCAAAGCACGCCGAGCCCCTCGCTGTCCTCGTGAAACTCTTCCTCGCCCATGTCCGTGATGACCACGGTGTTGAGCATGGCATTGACGCGCAGCAAATCCATCACAAAGGCTTTGTAATCCATCCCGGCCATCATGGCGTCAACGACGACCAGCTGCCAGGGTGGGGTTTGTGCACGCCCGAGAACATCTTCCGCACTCTTCACCCACTCGGCATCGCACCCCAGTCCCTGCACGAAATCTTGCAGAGCTTCGTTCCGATCGGTGAGTATGGCAATTTGCATGTCGACCTCCTTCAAGGATGCTTGAGAAAAAGGCCGGGCGATCTCCATCGGCGAAATCGCCCGGCCAGGAGGATGGCTATTGACCGCCGCCGCAGGTGTATTCCTGGGTAAAGGGTACCAGCGCGCCCTTCAGCAGCGCGTCCACGGCTGTTCCGACATTCGGCGCACCGGCGCCGTAAAAAACCTGGATGCCGACCTGGTTGAAACCCATCAGCGGGCGCATGCCCATGCCGCCGGCAATGAGCAGGTTGACCCCGTTGCTTGCCAGATGATTGACCGGGGCCATGCAGCCGCCCTGGGCGTGAGGGACGTTGGGGAGGGTGCTGACCTGAGCCACGGAGCCGCCCTCGACGTCGATGATGGTGTACAGGTCGCAATGCCCGAAATGGGCGCCGACTTCTGCTTCAAGTCCGCCCGGAAGCGCCGAGGGAACTGCAATTCTAACTTTTTCCATGAACGTGTTTCTCCTTGTTCGATAAACTTATGAATGCAAAAGAGCCGTGATTGTCTGCCAGGCCTGCCGAACCTGCGTGGCGATGGCGCTGTCTTCGCCCTCGGTAATGGCCTGTCGCCGGACCATGGCCTCGGTGACTGCAGTGTCATGAGGCAGCAGGGCAGCCAGGGTGTAGCCCTTTTCCTTGCACAGCGCATCAATTCGACTTGTTTGCTCTGGATTGAGGTCATGCTTGTTGACCACGACCGCAACTCTGGTGCGGAAATGATCGCACAGACTGGCCACCCGCTCCAGATCGTGCACTCCCGACGGAGTGGGTTCGGTCACGACCACGGCCAGGTCCGTCTGCGAAAGGGAGGCGATGACCGGACAACCGATGCCCGGAGCGCCGTCGCACAGGATGAGTTCGAGGCCGCGCTCTTCGGCGAGCACGCGGGCTTCCTTTTTCAGACGCGAAACCAGAAGGCCCGAATTCTCCTGTCCGGGGAAAAGCTGCGCGTGCACCATGGGGCCGAAACGAGTCTCGCTCATGTAATGCTGCCCGCAATGGCGTGCGGGAAAATCTATGGCCTGCTCCGGGCAGAAGGCCACGCAGACCTTGCAGCCCTCGCAGCGCAGCGGGGCGATGCGGTAAACGTCGCCGTCCTGATCGATGGCGTCGTACCGGCACATGGATGCGCACAGGCCGCAGCCAGTGCATTTTTCCGCATCGATGACCGCCTCGTGCCCGGAAATGAACGCCTCGTCACGGATGATGGTGGGGTCCAGCAAAAGATGCAGGTCCGGTGCGTCCACATCAAGGTCGCAGATCACCTTGCTCTCGGCCAAATGAGCGAATGCCGCCGTCAGGGAGGTTTTTCCGGTGCCGCCCTTGCCGCTGATCACAACTATCTCACGCATGTCGGGCCTCCTTGGCCATACTCCGCAAGTCCCGGCCCAGCTTGGAAAACAGTTCGCCCAGGTCCGCATCGAGTTCGGCCAGGACCATCCCCTTGGAGTAATGTTCCGCTATGTCGCGACGATAGGGAATTTCGGCCATTATCGGCAGATTTTCGGCCGTGCAGAATTCATAGACGCGATTATCCCCAAGGCCCGCCCGGTTTATGACCACGGCGATGGGCTTGCCGTAGGGGGAAAAGGCCTCGAAGGCCAACTTGAAATCATGAAAGCCGAACGGCGTGGGCTCGGTCACCAGCACGATGACATCGCTGTCGGCGACGGCGCTCATGGCGGGGCAGCTCACGCCAGGAGGGGCGTCGACCAGCACGTCCAGGGACTGCGCCGCGCTCTCGGCCCGCATGCAGGAGCGCACATAGCGCATCAGCGGAGGGCTCATGGCCTCGCCGACACGCAGCCGCCCGGTCAGGCAGGGCAGCGTGCCCCGGGCAACGCCGCGCTCCATGACCCCGAGTTCACGCGTACCCACTCCGATAGCACCTTCGGGGCAGATGGCCATGCATCCGCCGCAGCCGTGGCACATTTCCGGAAACGTCATGATGGCCTTGCCCATGACCGCGATGGCCTTGAACTGGCACAACTCGGCGCACTTGCGGCAATACGTGCATTTGCTTTCGTCCACTTCGGGGATTTCGATGGTCACGACCTCAGTGTCCGTGACTTCAGGTTTCAAAAAAAGATGAAGATTCGGCTCTTCCACATCCAGATCAACGGCCATGAGGGGCCGTGACCACGACACGGCCAGTGAGGCCGTGACCGTGGTCTTGCCCGTGCCGCCCTTTCCGCTGGCAACCGATACGATCATGACGACATCCTATCTGTTTGGAGAGTCGGTGAATTCAACCTTGCCGGCCTTGAATGCCTCCACCGCTTCGGCCACGGTGCCGCCACTCATGTTGTGACCGATCTTCACGCCTCCACCCTTGAGGGCTGTAAAAGCCTTGGG
>JAWLHW010000040.1:12966-15071 GCA_041690155.1 Desulfomicrobium sp.
TCGCGCAGGGGAATTCCCTGCGGCTTGAAAAACGACGCCTTGGGGCATCCTTCGATGCGGCGGCATTTCCTGGGTCGTGGCATGGCACCTCCGTTTTGCTCAAACGAGCATTTATTCCTCTGCTTTCACAGTGTCAATCCCCGGGGACTGCGGAGCCTGTTCTTCCGTCAGGCAGGATCCGTCGCGACGCACCCGCCCCTGTCCGGCTCCACCTTGTGCGCCGACTCCGGCTCCGCAACCCGGACGCTTTCCGCGGCATCCGCCGCCCTGCCCGCCCTGGCCTGCTCCACCCTGACCGCGTCCGCCCTGTCCTCTTCCACCGCCGCCTTGTCCTGTTCGTCCTGGCATAACTGTTCTCCTTGCTTTTGCCCCATGCCCTTTGCGCAGCTTTTGCCGCGCCGGCAACATGGAGCCATTTCTACAAAATCGTCGCCCGTCACGGTGTGCTCTCCATCGATATCGATGCGCATGGCCCAACCGCGCGAGAGCGCCCGCGCCACCTGAGTCCGGGCCTCTCCCAGAATACGGCACAGGGTCGGCCGGGAAACCCGCATGAGGGAGGCGGCCTGTTCCTGGCTCATCCCTTCAGCGTCCACCAGCCGCATGGCCTCGAATCCATCAAGACCCAGCACCACGCCGTGCAACTGCCCCATGGGCACTCCCACAGGCTTGAAAACTGTCACGGAGGGCACATCGGCCACAAATCTGCATTTTCTCCTGCGTCCCACACTCACCTCTCTTATATTGAAACTATGTTCAAAATAATACCCCTGTTTCAGCCTGTCAAGGACCCATCCGAAAAACCTGAAGCAACTTAAATTTCTTGAGCAATTTTAGTTGCAAAAAAACATGCTCGGCATGCGGGCTCTTCCGACCAAAACCAGCCTCTTATTGTCAATTTTTATTGCTTCGTCCCGGCCACTACCCATCGCTTTGCACTTGGCTGCAACCAATTCTGAAACTTACGGCAATTCCCAACAAAAAATAACATACTGAATTTAAATAATTTTTATAAAAAATATTAAAAAATACGATTCCTTAACTCGCTGCGATGCATTCTGGCACGAACATTTCTTAATGCACTTTGACACCCACACCCCGAGAAAAAGGAGCAACCATGTTTGTCGGGCTCAAAATGCTTAAGAATTTCATAGCGATGCCGCCGGAAGCACTGGTCGAGGACGCGCAGCGGCTCATGGATGATCAGCAACTCTGGATGCTGTTCGTGGTCAAGGACGGAAAACTGATCGGATACGTACGCACTGAGGACATCAGCGCGGCCATGCCTTCACTCGTAACGGGCCTGGACAAGCACGAGATCAACTATCTTCTGTCCAAGCTGACCGTCAGCCGGATCATGCGCAAGGACATCACGCCCGTCACGCCCGAGACCGAAATCGAGGCCGCCGCCATGCTCATGCACGCCAAAAACCTGGCCGGACTGGCCGTGGTCAACCCTGACGGCGATCTCATCGGCTACATCAACCGCACGGTCATGCTCGAAGTCCTGGCCGAGGAGATGGGATACGGTCAGGGCGGTTCGCGCATCGTCTTTGCGGTCGTGGACCGGCCCGGAGTGCTCAAGGAAGTCTCGGGCATCATCGACGCCATGGGCTATTCCATCATCTCCACCGGCACCTTCACCCATGGAGAACGACGCATGGTCGTCATCCGCGTGGACACGCCCAACCCCTCATCCATTGCCGCCGCCCTGCAGAAAGCCGGTTATGATGTGGTCGGGCCCGAGGATTTCAAGCATGAATGGCAGTAGCCCCCTGCTCGAAGTGCAGGAGGTCAGCCTGACCTTCAAGAATGTGGCGGCCCTCTCCCGCGTCTCGTGCAGCATACAAAAAGGCAGCATCACCTCGCTCATCGGCCCCAACGGCGCGGGCAAGACCAGCATGCTCAACTGCATCTCCGGCCGCTACACTCCGACCAAGGGCAAGATCCGCATGGGCGACCGCGAACTTTCCGGCGTGCCCGCGCACAAACGCACCGGGTTCGGTCTGGCCCGCACCTTTCAGAACATCGCCCTGTTCAGGGGCCTCTCGGTCCTCGACAATCTCATGGTCGGCCGCCACTCCCGCCTGAACTACGGCCTGCTG
>JAWLHW010000041.1:0-14961 GCA_041690155.1 Desulfomicrobium sp.
TATGCATTATCCGTAGGCTTTCATTTCTTCAAAAAAAGCAGCGTATTCGATTCAGTATTGCCGGAGATTTCAATTTCGGACAGTAGTCACAATTATCTTGATAAGTTTATGGTGTCCATGCGGTAAATGCGATCCTGACCATCAATAAATTTATAATGCGACACAATTCCATCAAGTCAACTGAGGAGCAACAACGTCGCAATTGGATCCGCTGCACCGGAGTTTCATGGTCTGACTGCGGTCTGGAAGTGGTCGTGACTTGTCTTGTCAATTTGAATTTAGGCACTAATTTTTATTGATATCGCTAGCATGAATTGAATTTGTGTCTGGGTATGCAAAGTTCACCATTTAACATATGTCGAGGGAAGCTCATGAATATGAAGAATTATTTTGAGAATACGAAAGGTGTGGGAATACTGTCCACATCAGACATGTCAGGCGCAGTCAACGCCGCAGTGTATTCAAGGCCACACGTCATGGATGACGGGTCCATCACTTTGATCATGAATAAAAAACTCAGCCACAAGAATGTACAGGAAAATCCAAAAGCCCATTATCTCTTCATGGAAGAAGGGCCAGGCTACAAGGGAAAACGCCTTTCCTTGACCATGCTGCGTGAAGAGGAGAACAGTGAGCTTTTATTCGAGCTTTGCAGACGCTGCTATCCGAGTGAACTGGAGCCGGAAGGAAAAGTTCGATACCTTGTTTACTTTCGAATTGACAAAGAGTTGCCGTTGATCGGGACAGGTGCATGAATAAATAAAAACCGCCGGATCTCATCAATCCGGCGGTTTTTATGTGCGTCCAGAAAAGTCCATCCGAAGGTGAAATTCTTTTCGCGCAGGGCAGGGTAAAGTACCTGTGAACGGAAATGGCAGTCCGGTGCTTGCCAACGTAGTCAGCAGCGAATTTCATGCGGCGGTTCTTACCCGCAGCGTCATGAGCGCTGCAAAAGCGGCCAAGCCGAGTGCAACGGTAAGCCAAATTGCATTTTTTCCATGGAGTTCGAGGATAACGCCGAATATCAGCGGTGCGAAGGCCTGGAGAGAACGCGCAGGAAGGCTGATTATTCCTTGTCGCAGACCGTACCCTGCCGGGCCGAAGAGGGTCAACGGCAAGGTCCCTTTGGCGATGGTCATGATGCCGTTTCCTGCCCCATGCAGAAGCACAAAAGCTATTGCGGCCGGTCCGCCCAGAAATACCAGGATGCCCGCACCAAGCGGATGGGCGAGGATGGCCAGCCTGGTCGAAATCAATGGGTTTGCGTTTCGCAGGAGCGCGAATTCAAAAATTCTGGCGCAGACCTGCGCCGGACCGATCAACGCACCTGCGGCCACGGCGGCTACGCTCGTGGTGCCCGCCATCTCGAGCAGGCGTGGCAGGTGGACGGCCATGGCGGTGCTGGTGAACCACGTCACTGCGAACACGAAGCCCAGGAGCGCGAGTTGAATGAATTCGGGTTCGCGAGGTGCCGTGACATGAGCCGGTTTTGACTCTGACCTGGTTATGGGGTGCAAGCCGGCCGGCAACAGTGCGTTGAGGGGCAGGGCAAGGCAGAGATGCAGCAACGCCCAACCGAGACATGCCTCGCGCCAGCCGAAGTGTACCTCCATCAGACTCGAAAGGGGCCAGCCGACAGTTGAGGCAAACCCTGCGATAAGCGTGATGCCGGTGATCGAGTTTCGTGCTTCGTGGTTGTGGATTGCAGTCAGCGCTGCAAAGGCGGAGTCGTAAAGTCCGATCCCCATGCCCAGGCCGAGGAGTGCCCAGGCTGCAAAGAGGACGGCTACTCCGTCGCTGACGCCGAGCAGGCAAAGACCCGCGGCAAAGACAAGATTGGAGCTCATGAGCATTCCCCTTCCGCCCAGACGATCTATCCTGGCTCCTCCCCAGGGACCGATCAAGGCGGAGATTACCAGTGCGGCTGAAAAGGCCGAATAAAACCAGACAGGGGAGATTCCAATATCTTGGGCCGCAGGTGTCGCCAGGACGGCAGGCAGGTAATAGGTGGAAGCCCAGGCAATGGTCTGCGAGGTTCCAAGGGCGCTGATAATTCCGATTTTATTATGTTTCTTGAGCATCTCAATCCGTTCCCGGGTGGCGGGCAGGCAACTTGTGCAGGGTTTGTAAGCAAGGGCACTCAATCCCGCGAGGTTCTCTTGGTGGCGTGCATGGCCGTGGGGCTCAGTACCTGCCGAAAAGAGGAGGGCTCAAGTGCCTTCAGAGGTCGCGTCAGGCTTGGGCCGTCTGCCTGTGGCGGGAGTTGTCCGTACGCAGTGTCGTTTGTTCATGCGCCCTTCGTTGTTTGAAGAACATGGCGGTAATATCGAAGGGACGTGTGGGAGCGAAAGTTTCATCATGGGTTCCGTCTATGGAAGTCCCGTCACAGGAATGTGTCGGATTGAGGGCAGGTTTCTGTCCTTGTCGTCAGTTGCGAGTTTCCACGTTTTTGGGCCTGCCGACACTTTGGTTCCCAAAATATGTAGATTGTCGTTGCACTCTGCTGTCCCTGTTCTATCCATGTTGCGGTTTTTTCGTTTTAATATTCCGAAATAATTCATTTTAATTCATATTGTGGCGAGCCTTGTCCCGGCTGGCGCAGTTGGCACGATTCCGGAAGAGGGATTGAGTAGCCGCAAATGACGTCAACCATCATCATGGATAACAGGGAGGACATATGGCTAAACGACCGCTCGGCCTGGTCAAGGACATGCTCGCCGGTATGGGTCTGGGGCTTACGTATGCGTTCGAGGATCTGGTGTTTGTCGAGCATAATGCCTTTTTGCTGCAGTTTTCGGACTCGGACGAAACCGTGGGCCTCTATGTCAATGCGGACTGTCCGGACGACCAGCTGGCGGGTCTTGTGGCCGAGGCGGTCCGTGCCGGAGCGGCGGTGGGGCTGACGGTGGCCATGCGCGGCCGTTACGAGATGAAGGTCAACGATCAGGACGAAACCTTTTCCGTCTATTTCTGCTGAAAACTCCCAAAGTTCCGGCGCCCTGACGGCAATTTCGGCCGCTCGGGGCTCACGGCGCCACTGCGACGCAAGGGCTGCGCAGGACCGCCCTTCAACTTGTGTCTTTCAAGGATGCGAACTATGTCCTCAGGCTTTGCGGCCTGTGGCCCGCTGCGTGCAGCCGTGACCGGGCCATACTCCTTTTCCGCGGGGCCGATATGGGATACTTTCTGACACTTGGAGCCGTTCTGGGGCTGTCTGCGGGCTTCGCGCCGGGGCCACTGCTGACGCTTGTGATCTCGGAGACGCTCCGGCACGGCACCCGTTCCGGAGTCAGGGTTGCCCTTGCACCCATGGTTACCGATTTTCCCATCATCCTTTTGACGCTCTTCGTCCTCTCGAAGCTCTCGGAATTCCATGGCATATTGGGTATCATCTCCATTGCCGGAGGCGTTTTCATCCTGTCCATGGGATACGACAGCCTGCGCAGCAGGGGGTTCGATCTTGAGCTCTGGGATGCGCGGAAGCGATCGCTGCAAAAGGGCGTTTTGGCCAACATGCTCAGCCCTCATCCCTATCTCTTCTGGTTCAGCGTGGGAGCGCCGACCATGACGAAGGCCCTGGTCGCAAGCCCCCTGGCTCCGGCGGCTTTTGTCGTGGGCTTCTACGCCTGCCTCGTCGGATCGAAGATCGCGTTGGCCATTCTCGTCGGCAGGTCCAGGTCCTTCTTCCGGGGCAGGGTGTATGTCTGGACCATGCGACTGCTCGGCGTCGTGCTGATCGCCCTGGCGCTGTTGCTTTTTCGCGACGGGCTCAGGCTTCTGGGTTTAGTTGGAGTGGGGCCGTCCTGAGGTGGCTGGGACACCGCCCTGCGGGTGCGGCAGCATGACTCTCGTTGGGCCGGAGTCAATGCGGCGGCATGGGCAGGTAAGAATGACGTAACTCGTACGGCTGTGGTCTACAGGATGCGAATCGACGGGGCGGATGTACGCTCCGAACGTAGCAGGAGATTCCGGATGAATTTGCAAGAACCTGAAATAATTATCGACGTCCATCTTCGCGACAAATTGCTCGCGGAGGCCGCGTCGGCGGCGGAGCAGGCGTATGCGCCGTACTCGAAATTTCGCGTCGGCGCTGCCGTGCTGGGCGATAGGGGCGTGATGTACAGGGGCGCAAACATCGAGATCGCCAGTTTTGGCCTGGGCACCTGCGCCGAGCGAGTGGCCCTGGCTTCGGCCTATGCGGCCGGGGAGAGAAACATCCTCGCCGTCGCCGTCGACTGCGTCGATGCAGCGCAGGGCGCGCCTCTTGAACAGCGCATGCCGTGCGGAGCATGCAGGCAATGGATTCAGGAACTTGCCCCACACGCGGCAATCATCATCC
This sequence comes from Desulfomicrobium sp., assembly GCA_041690155.1. Lineage (GTDB taxonomy): Bacteria > Desulfobacterota > Desulfovibrionia > Desulfovibrionales > Desulfomicrobiaceae > Desulfomicrobium. The sequence goes on from JAWLHW010000041.1 coordinate 4,340, forward strand.
CGGGCGCGGAGCGTTCCTTCACGATAAAGGAGTTGATGCCACTGGCGTTTTCCCTGGACTCCGAAAACCAGTGAGGGGTTAACGGGCTGGCTGATAACTCCCGGTTTTGGGCTCTGGGTCGGCTTTTGATGCTCAGTGCGGCAACGCTTCGGCCAGGCGGTGTGCACAGCGCTAACCGTTCCGCCTTGGCCTGACAAAAGCGCGCTTCAGAGCGTCGTCAATTGGAGATATGACATGAAATCAATCTGCGTGTTCCTGGGCTCAAGCTCCGGGAACCATCCGGCCTACATGCACGCAACCGACGCCCTTGGCCGCGAACTGGCCAGACGCGGGATCACCTGTGTCTACGGCGGTTCCCGTACGGGTCTTATGAACCAGCTTGCCGAGAGCGTTCTTGAGGCAGGAGGAGAAGTCATCGGCGTCACGGTGCAGACCTTGAAGGACAAGGAGGAGTTCCACAGGGGGCTGACCCGGCTTCACGTCGTGCCGACGATGCACGAGCGCAAGACGCTCATGATCGACCTGGCGGACGGGTTCATCGCTCTTCCGGGAGGGATTGGGACATATGACGAGTTTTTCGAGGTTTACACGCTAAAGCAGCTTGGATTTCACACCAAGCCTTGTGGCTTGCTGGACGTCAACGGTTTTTATGAGCCGTTGAAGCTGATGCTCGGCATGGCCGAACAGGAAGGGTTCATGAAGCAGCCATACCGCGAAGCCATCACCGTCTCTTCAGATCCTTCAAAAATCCTGGATGTTATGACGGGTCAGTCTCATGCTGTGCTTGCAGTCGTTTGAAACAGTGGCAATCAGATCCGCGAGCGTTCAGATGGTGACAAGCTTCTGTATTGAGCTGTTAAAACCTAGAGAGATTTTGTCTCTTGTGCCCATTGCAATCAACTAGGGTTATGCCGAATTTTCATCGGAATCGCTGGATTTCGAAGTGTTAAATTCCCGAATAAAAATTTCCCAAAATGCAATAAAAAGAGCAGCTACCAGAGGGCCAAGAACAAATCCATTCATCCCGAACAATGAAAAACCTCCAAGCGTTGAAAGTAGAACGATATAGTCAGGCAATTTGGTATCACGTCCAACCAGGAGTGGTCGCAGAATATTGTCGGCCAACCCGATAACGCCGGCTCCATATGCTACAAGAATCAGTCCTTGAACCCATTCGCCGATTGCGAACAGGTAAATAGCGACCGGTCCCCAGATCAGCCCGGCGCCAATGACTGGTATTAAAGAGAGGAGCGTCATCACCACGCCCCACAGCAACGCCCCGTGAATATCGAGAACCCAGAAAATAAATCCTCCCAAAAATCCTTGGACGGCTGCAACAAGCAGATTGCCTTTGACTGTCGCACGTACGACTTCGGCAAACTTGCTGAAAAGTAAGTTCTCCCGTTCATTACCCAAAGGTAATGCACGCATAAGTATCTCTACAAGTTTATCACCGTCACGAAGCATGAAAAATGCCATATAAAGCATTAATCCGAGTGCAACAAAAAACTGTAGTGTATTTTGGCCAAGTGCAAGAGTGTTTTGGGCAATGTAACCGCTTGCATTGAGAGCAAAATCAGAAAGTTGAGTATGAATACTGTTAATGTCTAGATCAAATCGATCTAAAAAATTTTTAATACCAGGAAAAGCTGTCTGAATTTGCTCAATACGATCTGCAAGGTCAAAATCTCCGTTTTTAATGCGGTAGTAAAGGCTGGAGCCTTCTCGGAAAAAAGAGATGATAACAAATAAAGAGGGAATGATTCCGATTACAAAACAGATCACTAATGATGCCAGTGCCGCGAGATTGGGTTTTGGTTTCCCCATTTTGAGCAGGCGTTGGTACAGTGGCGAAAAAATCAGACCAATGATGCAAGCCCAAAAAATTGCTCCCCAAAAGGGCAAGAGCAAAAACAAAAAAAGCAGGCTCACAAGCACAAGGGTCATTAGAAATGTGAATTTTTCCAGTCGGACCTGTTCTGATTTTGGAACCGGATGCTTATTATTCATAGCGTTTAAATCCTCGGTAACGACTAAATTCGAACAGTAATAGCTTCGTATTCGATTTTAGGATGACTATTGTTTCTGATCCAATTGGGGGCTACTCCATGTTGTCAGAAAACCGTGCTGATCAGATAAGTCGTATATCCCATGTAACAGATTAGCAGCGCCGCGCCCTCGACGCGGTTGATGCGTCCAGGTCCCCGGAATCCGTAACCGATGGCAAACAGTAGCAGGGTCAGTGCGATCATTACCACTATGTCCCGGTTGAAAACATCCGCCTCGACAGTCATGGGGCTAATTGCACCGGCTATGCCTACCACCGCCAGGGTATTGAAAAGATTGGACCCCAGGATGTTGCCAAGGGCAATGTCGTGTTCTCCTTTTCGGGCGGCGATGACCGAAGAGGCCAGTTCCGGCAGCGAGGTGCCCACTGCGACTATGGTCAGGCCGATGATCAGGTCGCTGACCCCAAATCCATGAGCGATTTCAACCGCGCCCCAAACCAGGATGCGGGAGCTCACGATGAGCAGCAAAAGCCCGGCCAGCATCCAGAACAGAGCCCGGCGGATGGGCATGGCGTTGACATCCAGTTCCCGCTTCATCTCGCTTGCCATCGCATCCTCTTTGTTCCGCAACCCTTGCCATATTGTCCATGCCATCAGCCCAACAAACACGGCAAGGAGCACCAAGGCATCGAACTGCGTAATCTTGCCATCCCAGACTTGCCATGCTGCCATGAGGGTCGCAGCCGTGAGGATTGGTAACTCCTTGCGTAGAACCCGTGAATGAACCGCAATGGGGCTGATAAGTGCAGTGAGCCCGAGGATCAGCGCGATATTGGTGATGTTCGAGCCGTAGGCGTTGCCAAGTGCAATTCCCGGTTTACCCTGCAAGGCGGCCAGGGCCGAGACCACCATTTCGGGCGCGGAGGTACCGAAGCCAACAATCACCATGCCGATCAGAAGCGGCGGCATGCCGAAATGGCGGGCGCTGGAAGCCGAGCCTTCGACAAAGCGATCGGCGCTCCAGACCAGAAGAATCAGGCCACAGACAACGGCGATAAAAGCTAGTGCCATATAATTGAAACTCCTTGAAATTGATGGAAGAGATCGTCTTTTGGACGGACACATGTCGTTCCATGGCTGCTTATAATGTAACCAGCTATTTGCATTGCATTGCATGATTCATGATTGGCAGTCTTCTGGCTTCACCAGAAGCGGTATTGGTCCGCTATGTTGGTTGAGGATCAACGAAGTTGTTCGATGTTGATCCAGGCTAAACGCCATTCTCCTGAGTGTCATCCAGTCTGCTCGCCAGAACCTTGTCGACCCGGTTGCCATCGAGATCGATGACTTCAAGTCTCCAGCCTTCCCATTCGGTGACATCACTCGTGCGAGGAACGCTGCCTATCAGCCACATCATCATGCCGCTGAGCGTATTGTATCTTCCTTTTTGTTCTTCGGGTACGGATTTGAGGTTCAGTCGATCCTTGAGTTCCGGAATTGGTATCAGGCCATCGAGAAGCAATGATCCGTCTTCGCGCTGCACGCTCCAAACGTCCTTGGGGTCGCGTGGTGTAAATTCCCCTGTAAGGGCTTCAAGGACATCTTGCAGCGTGACGAGGCCCAGTATCTCACCGTATTCATCTATGACAAAAACCATCTGCACGCCGGACTCACGAAACTGTTCCAGCAATTTAATTCCTGTAAGGGTTTCCGGCACAAAAATAGCTGGCTGGAGATACTCTTGAATGCTGCTTGAGTCACCTTTAATGCGTTGTTTGAGTAGCCTTTTCGCAGTGATGATTCCGATAGTGTTGTGCAATCCGCCATGACAAACCGGATATCTTGAATGGTCCGAGCTCATAAGGTTTTCCAGACTGCTTTCTAGTGGTTTGTCTATATCGAGATAGATAATCTCGCTGCGTGGCGTCATCAGTGAGGCGATTTGTCGATCATCCAGACGGAACACATTGCGCATTATTTCATGTTCCTGCTTTTCGATCAGTCCGGCCTGTGATCCTTCGGTCAGCATGGAACGGATATCTTCTTCCGTAAGGTTGGCACTGTTCAATTCCTTTTTGCCCAGGAGTCGCAGCAGGCCGTCTGTGGAAACGGAGAGCAGGAAGACAAACGGGCGTGATATGGCTGCCAGCACCGAGATTGGCTTGGCCATGAATGTTGCGATGCCCTCCGCATGGAACTGGCCAATTCTTTTCGGCACAAGCTCCCCGACAACAATGGTAAAATATGTGATGACCACAACGACAAGGGTGGTTGCCGTTATCGAACTGGTTTGTCCGTCAAGTCCAAGCTGGGTGAGCATGTCGGCAAGAGGTCCAGCCAGCGCGGATTCACCCACGATGCCGTTCATGATGCCGATGGCGGTGATCCCGATTTGCACAGTGGATAGAAACTGCGTTGGATCTTCCCCCAGGCGCATGGCGACAACGGCGGACTTGTCGCCGTTTTCAGCCAGCCGCTGCAGACGGCTTTTCCGTGCTGTCACAAGGGCTATCTCGGACATGGCGAACACGCCGTTGAGTATGATGAGGACTGCTAATAGTGCAATATCCATGCATTTTCTCCTAAATTCCCATTATGTCTTCATGGTTGAGTGAATACCTGTCTCAAGTTTCGACTGGTCTGAAAAGAGGTTGACAGGTCACGTCGTCAATCCAAAGTACATGATTTACAGTTTTTGCAGAAGTTCAATTTCAAATCCCTAGTTGATTGGTCTGGGCTTGACATGACCGGATATGTCAAGCAGTAGGCACTTCTATTCACGAAACTGATTTCGTGAATAGATTCGCGTAAGAACGCCGTCTCTGGCCCGCAAGTCCCTACACAACCATCACGGAAGACAGCTTATGACCACCACACCCCAGGCGTCCTCTTGGACTTTTTTAACCAATCACACTCATGTCCTGTTTTGCCTGTCCCGGGACCCGGGCGTGCGCATGAAGGACATTGCAAGCGAGGTCGGCATCACGGAGCGAGCCGTCCAGAACATTGTTGCCGACTTGCGTGCCGCAGGTTACCTGATCGGGTCGCGCGAAGGCCGACGGGTCAGGTATACCATCCATCGCGACCAGCGCCTGCGGCATCCTCTGGAGAGCGGATGTTGCATTGGCGATGTCCTTGAAGTCCTGGAACGCTTTACGGAAGTTTCAAGATGAAGTGGGTTGTTCTTTGTGCCGGGTGTTTGACCCAGATGATTCTTGGAGGAATTTATGCCTGGAGTGAATTCGTTCCACTTCTGACAACCGAATATGGTTTGACATCAAGCCAGTGCGGCCTGATTTTTGGGGCCACCATTGCGGTCTTTACCTGCGTCATGATTCCGGCAGGACGTTTTCTGCAGCGGCGGGGCGTGCGTGCCACGGCTACGCTCGGCGCAGTGCTCTTTTCTGCGGGTTATCTGATGGCGTCGCTGTCGCAGGGCAACTTCCTGATGCTCTTTTTGAGCCTGAGCGTGGTCACCGGAGCCGGAATCGGATTCGGATACATTTGCCCTCTGACGGTCTCCATGAAGTGGTTTCCTGACAAAAAAGGACTCGTGACCGGAGTCTCGGTCGCCGGTTTCGGAACCGGAGCCATCTTCCTGAGCTTCGTGGCCGAACATCTCCTTGTGACCCGCGCCATGGACGTGATGCATGTGTTTCGTTTCATCGGCCTCGGCTCAGGCGCAATTGCACTATGCAGCGCCCTCGTTATGCGTGAGCCACAGGCGGACAGCCACACCCAGGGGCACCAGGCTGCAGGCACGCCGGCCCTGAACTGGAACTTGCTGACTTCGCGCAACTTCCTGCTCCTTTGCCTTGGCATGTTTTGCGGAACCTTCGCGGGACTGCTGGTAGTGGGCAACCTCAAGCCCGTCGCCCTGTCTCTGGGCCTGGGAAGTTCAAGCGCCACTCTGGCCATCTCGGTCTTTGCCCTGGGTAACGCCATGGGCCGAATAGGCTGGGGGCAGGTTCACGATCGGCTCGGATCGCACCTGACCATCTTTCTTTCCCAGGCTTTTCTGGGTCTGAGCATGCTCCTCTTTTTTCTGCCGCCTGCCCCTGCCTTGGTGCACGTCGCCGTGCTGCTTACGGGCATCGGTTTCGGTGGATGCTTTGTCGTCTACGCCGCCTCAATCGTGGACCAACTCGGGATTGAGCTTTTTCCCCGTCTTTATCCCATTTGTTTCCTCTGGTACGGACTGGCCGCGCTCATTGGTCCGCCCCTGGGCGGCATTATTGCCGACGCCACCGGATCGTACGGGATATCCATCGCCATGAGCGCGATGCTGGTCTTGGTTACGGCGCCGCTGACTTGGATATTGTTTCAGCGCAAGCAGCTTGCAAGAACATGATGGAATGCCAAGGCTCGCTGTGCAGCCGTATCCGTGCATGCGAATGAAGGAAGGTTGAGTCGCACAAAGCTTTTTTTTTCGATACGAGGCAAATGCAGAGGCGGATTGCAGTTCTTTTTCGTGAATAGTCACTTCATCTTATGAGGAGTTTTTTATGAGTATTATGAATCTTCTTGTTGACATCCTCCCCGGCCTAAACGCCGAGGATTCCATGTTGCATTAAGCGGCATGGAGTGGCTCCTGCTTCGCAGCGGTCGCTTGAGCCTTTACCGCTCCACAGGCTAACACGGCGTGTCCCGCCGCGAGAATATTGATGGCCGCGTTGACATCGGCGTCCGCCGTGTGTCCGCAGCCAAGGCATCTGAACTCGGCCCTGCGCCGGTTCCCGGCATCGACCAGGCCGCATTCCGGGCAGGATTGGGACGTGTATTGCGGTGGCACCGCCACCAACACGCCCCCTGTCCACAGGGCCTTGTATTCGAGCTGGCGGCGGAACTCGCCCCAGCTCTGGTCGAGAATCGACTTGTTGAGCCCCGCCTTCGCCCTGACGTTCCGGCCCGGGGCCTCTACCGTCCCCTGGGCCGAACGGCTCATGTTCGACACCCGCAAGTCCTCGATGGCGATGAGTTCGTGGTTTTTGCACACATCGGTCGAGAGCTTATGCAGGAAATCGCCACGAGCATTGGCGATGCGCTCATGGATGGCCGCGATTCGCGCCTTCTGCTTTTGCCAGTTGGCGGAGAACTTGACCTTTCGGGCCAGGCTGCGCTGGGCTTTGGCCAGCTTCTTCTCCATTGCCCGGAAGCTGCTCAGCGGCGCTACGAGCGTCCCGTCCGAGATGGCGGCGAAGGCGCGGACTCCCAGGTCGATGCCGATCTCGGAGGTCGAGGCGTGTCGCGGCTCGGGAACCGTTTGCTCTGCGAGGATGGACATGCGCCAGCGTTTACCGCGTCGTGACACAGTAACCTGTTTCACATCCCCTTCGACGTCGCGGCTCTTTCTGTACCGGACCCATCCGAGCTTCGGGAGTTTGATCCGGCCATTGGCCTGGTCCAGACAAAATTGCTTCGGGTCCGGAAATCGGAAGCTGTCATGAACGCCTTTCTTTTTGAATTTTGGAAACCGTTTCGGGTTCTTTTTGTCAAAGGCGTCCATGAGCGCACGATCGAGATTGCGAAGCGTCTGCTGGAGTGTGTGAGACGGAGCCTCGCAAAGCCAGGTCGTTTCCGGCTCCCGCTTCCAGCCAACGAGCTGAGCGGCCATGTCGTTGTACCGCAAGATCTTTTCACCGACGTCGAGCCGACCCTTCTCCAGCGTCAACGCCCGGTTCCAAACGAACCGGCAAGAGCCCGCGTAACGGGACATTTGGCGTTCAAGGTTCAAATCGGTCTTCAGAGTGAAAAGATAAGCCTTGCGTTTCTTCATAAGTCTTTATAGCATCGGTCTATGAAAAAAGCAACCGAAATTCGAACTGGGCGTCATTGTGTCTTCCTTATGCATGTGCATCTGGTCTTCGTGACCAAGTATCGGCGGCGAGTCTTCGAGGCCCGGCACATCGAGTATATGCGCGGGCTATTCGCCCGCCTGTGCTCGGAGCTTGGCGCGGAGATGGTGGAAATGGATGGCGAGGAAGACCATGTCCACATCCTCGTGAACTATCCGCCCAAGCTAGCGGTCTCGACGCTCGTGAACGCGCTCAAGGGCACGTCTTCGCGGCGCCTTCGCGGCGAGTTTCCAGAGATCGAGCGCCGCTATTACAAAGGCGTCCTCTGGAGCCCGAGCTACTTTGCGGGCTCTTGTGGCGGCGCCCCGCTTACGGTTATCCGGCAATATGTGGAGAACCAGCAGACACCTGACTAAAGCGCTGCGCCAGCTCGCGCCCCAGCCAGGAGCGCCGTTTCCCCTAGCTGAAGGAAGGGGTCTGTGGCGCTAATTTCGGATCAAATGCTGCAGTCTGGCCAGGGGGCAGTGCAAAACGCCGGAAACCGGGGACAAGCTCCGGCCCAAGGAAATCCTTTGGGTGCTCTACTCACCGGAGCGGGAGGCGGCGCTTTGGCTGCCGGCACAATTGGGGTGCTGATGGGCAGCAAAAAGGCGCGAAAGATGGGAGGAACGGCTCTCAAATACGGAGGTCTGGCGGCGCTTGGCTTGGTGGCCTACAAGGCTTTTAACACCTGGCAGCAGAACAACACCTCCGCGACCCAAATACAGCAACCCCGTACGGTTGACAGGATTCCTGCCTCCGAAGCCGAATTCCACGGAAAGGCGGTTATTCGGGCTATTATCGCGGCTGCAAAGGTGGACGGTCATATTGACGATCGTGAACGGCAATTGATCGACCAGAGTATCGCCCAGTTGACTGATGACCGGGAGCTGCAGTTCTGGGTTGACCAGGAGCTGCGCAAACCCATGGACCTTGCGGAAATCGCTACTTCAGCCACAACTCCGGAGATTGCCGCTGAAATGTATCTGGCCAGCCTGCTGATGGTGGACGAGGAGAATTTCATGGAGCGTGCTTATTTGGACGAACTGGCTCGTCAGCTGAAGTTTGAACCGTCCTTCAAGGTGGAACTGGAGCGTCAAGCCCGGTAAGCACAGGGTTGATTTGTCAACGGAACTGTTGAAGCCGGGGTTAGCATTAATCCGGCATCTCTTGGACAGGTTTTAGGACGCCAGATTGGGAGTAGAGCGACTCCTCATCTGGCGTTTCATGTGCAGACAAAACGACAAGGAAATATTGGCCGGCTCCCAGGAAAAAGGGATGCCGGCCTATGTGAAGTGTGCTGCTTTTTTGCCTTAACGCATAAGCAGGGTGGGAATTTTTGCGGAGCGCAGCAGATCTGATGTCTTGCTCCCGAAGAACAGGTTGCGCAGTGGGGAATGGCTGTACGCACCCATAATCAGCATGTCGATATCCTGATCACGTACGTATTGGGCGATGATGCTCTCCGCATCACCAGGAATAAAGGCGTCGATCACCTCAAATCCTGCCGAATCCAGTGTTATTTTGGCCCATTCAAGCTGTTTGGCAGCATTTTGACCGCCCTTGCCAGACATCACCAGGTGGATCGGCAGGCCCTGAAACAGGGGGTTGGACGCAACCATCTCCACGCCTTTTCGGGTGACGATCCCGCCATCGAAAGCGATCATGACCCGGTGTGGTTCCGTGAAACTCGCGGTGACGGTCAGGATGGGTTTGCGCAGGGCGCGGACCACGCTCTCCAGATTTCGTCCCAGATCTCGTTGGGTGGTCTCGGCCGATTCTCCGCGGCGGCCGAGCACGAACAGGCGCACGTCCTTTTCCTGTTCCACCAGGGTGTCTTCCAAGAGTCCTGCACGCAGGCGTACATCGGGCGACTTCACCCCGGCCGCAATGGCGCGTTCTCGCAGGCGGTTGAGAAAGATGCGCCCTCGTTCGCGGGCGTCCTTGCTGCGGGCCTCGTCCTGGTCCACAAGCTCGTTCATGAGCGTTTCCTGCGCATCAAAGCCGATGGCGCCGCTATGATCTGTAGCTGCCGCCACCATCGGATTGCGGTCGATGATGTGCAACAACTCCAGCGGGGCCGAGATGCGTTTTGCGGCCCAGGATGCGTATTCAACCACATGCTCGGCGTATTGCGACTGATCGACGCAGGCCAATATTCTTTTTTCTGTATTCATCTCTGATTTTCCTCTTAATGGCCCATCATCTGTTCTATGGCATCGGGCTTGTCGTGCAATGCAAAACGATCGATCATCGTGGCGCTGGCTTTGTTGAGCCCGACAACCTCCACCTCGGTTCCCTCACGACGGAACTTCAGGATGACCTTGTCCAGGGCATTGACGGCGGTAATGTCCCAGAAATGGGCGCGACTGACATCGATGCGTACCTTCTCGATGACCTCTTTGAAATCAAAAGAGCCGATGAAGCGTCCGGCCGAAGCGAAAAACACCTGTCCGACCACACGGTAAGAGCGTATCCGGCCTTCGTCTTCAGATTTCCACCCGACATGCAGCAGCATCCCGACCTTGTGGGCGAAAAAGAAGCCGGACAGCAGCACCCCGACGAGCACCCCTTTGGCAAGGTCATGAGTAGCGACCACCACAACCACCGTCGCGAGCATGACTGCGCTGGAAGATTTTGGATGCTCTTTCAAGTTCCGGATCGAAGCCCAGTTGAAGGTACCTATGGCGACCATGATCATGACCGCGACCAGCGCCGCCATGGGGATCATGGCCACCCAGTCGCCGATGAAGACCACCATCAGGAGCAGGAACACGCC
>JAWLHW010000042.1:0-14880 GCA_041690155.1 Desulfomicrobium sp.
GCCGGGCCGAAGCGCACCTGGAACCCTACGAGGGCGAGCTGGACACGGCCGAGGCCAAGGCGCTCATCGACACCTTCCCGCAGGTCGGCAACCCCATCATCATCTTCACCGGCGGCGATCCCATGATGCGCGCCGATGTCTATGAACTGATCCGTTACGCGACGGACAAGGGGCTGCGCTGCGTCATGTCGCCCAACGGAACCCTGATCACCCCGGAAACCGCGCAAAAGATGCGCGAGGCCGGGGTGCAGCGCTGTTCCATCTCCATCGACGGCCCAGATGCGCAAAGCCACGACGAGTTTCGCGGCGTGCAGGGCGCGTTCGACGCCTCCATGCGCGGCATCCAGTACCTCAAAGATGCCGGCATAGAATTCCAGGTCAACACCACCGTGACCCGTGCGAACCTGAGCAGTTTCAAAAAGATCTTCGACCTTTGCGAACAGATAGGAGCCGTGGCCTGGCATATCTTCCTGCTGGTGCCGACGGGTCGGGCCGCCCAGCTTGGCGCCGAGGTCATCACGGGCCAGGAATACGAGGACGTGCTCAACTGGTTCTACGATTTCCGCAAGACCACGAGCATGCACTTAAAGGCCACCTGCGCCCCGCACTACTACCGCATCATGCGCCAGCGGGCCAAGGCCGAGGGTGTGCCGGTCACGCCCGAGAACTTCGGCCTTGACGCCATGACCCGCGGCTGCCTCGGCGGAACGGGCTTCTGCTTCATCTCCCATGTCGGCCAGGTCCAGCCCTGCGGCTATCTGGAGCTCGACTGCGGCAACATCCGCACCACCCCGTTCCCGGAAATCTGGCGTTCATCGAAGCAGTTCAAGCAGTTTCGCACCCAGGAAGAATACGAGGGCAAATGCGGCGTCTGCGAATACCACAAGGTCTGCGGCGGTTGCCGCGCCAGGGCCCATTCCATGAACGACAACTACATGGGTGAAGAGCCGCTGTGCACGTACATCCCCAAACTCGCCGAACGGCGCAAAGCCTGATGGGTGGAAGCATGGACGATTTTGACAAGAAGATCCTGGACATGATCCAGACCGGGTTCCCGCTGGAAGCCAGGCCTTACGAAGAGATCGGGCGCCAGGTCGGCCTGACCGAAGCCGAGACCCTGGCACGCGTGCGGGCGCTGACGGAAAAAGGCGTGATCCGCCGCATCGGGGCCAATTTCCAGTCCAAAAAACTGGGCTGGCATTCGACCCTGTGCTCGGCGGCCGTACCCGAGGACAAGCTGGACGAATTCATCGCCGAGGTGAACAAGCTCCCCGGTGTGACCCACAACTACCTGCGCGCCCACCGCCAGAACATCTGGTTCACCTTCATCGGGCCCTCCTGGGAAGATGTGCAGGAGACCCTGGCCGGAATCACCCGCAAGACAGGCATTTCCATCCTGAACCTGCCCGCGACCAAAATGTACAAGATCCAGGTCGACTTCAAGATGGGCGACCGGGAGGAATGATGCGCGAATTCATACTCTCCCCGTCCCTTTTGTCCTCGGACTTCGGCGCGCTGCGCGCCGAACTGGCCGCCCTTGAAGAGGCCGGCCTCAAATGGGTGCACTGGGATGTCATGGACGGAGCCTTCGTGCCGAACATCACCTTCGGCCCTCCGGTCATCAAGCGTCTGCGCAAGACCTCGAAGCTCTTTTTCGACGTGCACCTCATGATCGAACGCCCGGAACGCTACATCACGGAATTCGCCGACGCTGGCGCCGACCTGCTGTGCATTCACGCCGAGAGCACGCTGCACCTCGAGCGCACGGTCAGCGCCATCCGCGAAGCGGGCATGCAGGCCGGGCTGTCCCTCAACCCGGCCACGCCGCTGAATGTCGTCGAGTATCTGCTCCCCCAGCTGGACATGGTGCTCATCATGAGCGTGAATCCGGGTTTCGGCGGCCAGTCCTTCATTCCCTTCAGCAGGGACAAGATCGCGGCCCTGTCCGGCATGATCCGCTCACGCGGGCTGCAGACCCTGATTCAGGTCGACGGGGGAGTGACCCTGGACAACGCAAAGGAACTCTTTGACCTTGGAGCCGATGTTCTGGTCTCCGGCTCGGCCTTCTTCGGGTTTCCCCCGTATGCCGAGCGGCACAGGGCATTTCAGGATGCCGTGCTCGCAAAATAGGCGGCGCTTGCCGCTCCCTTGTTTTCGACCAACCCTCGCCCACGGCGGGGGTTTTCTTTTTCATGCCCGCGCAGGCTTCGTCGCTAAACGATCCGGCCCAGTCCCGTACCCAGGTAAAGGGCCACGAAACCCACCAGATTCTGGCCTGCCAGATTGAGGGCCAGCTTGAGCCACTGCCCGTCGCTGAGGATACCGCCGCTTTCGAAGATGAAGGTCGAAAAGGTCGTGAATGCGCCCATGAAGCCGGTGAGGATCAGGATTCGGGCCTGTGCCGACAAAAGTCCCCGTTCCTCGGCCAGAATCCAGACCAGCCCGAACAAAAAACAGCCCGTGATGTTCACCGCCCAGGTACCCCAGGGAAAGTCCCGCCCCATGACATCGTAGACCAGGCCCGAGAGCCAGTAGCGGCACAGTGTTCCAAAGGCTCCGGCCAGGGCGATCAGTGCAATTTTCGACATGAGTTTTCCTCGTGGTTGATTCGCTCTGCGCAGCGACGCGCACCGGGCAGTCGTACGCGCAAGCGCAGTCGCCATGCAGTCCCCGCCTCGAAAAGCTCCGGCTGATCCGGGACGGGAAGGTTCGCCACGGCGAAGACTTCGCTTACCAAAGCCACGCATGATTGTGGAGTGCTATCCCGCACGGGGCAATTATTTCTGCCGCACTAAAGGACAGACATCAATCCGGGACTTATTTCATTTCAAAACACAGAGTTACATCCTTGGTGCGTTTTGTTCACGATTCTGATAAAGGCGCGGCAAACACCCTGAGAGGACCCATGACACCTCCTATCCGATGCCTGCTGGTCGATGACGAGCGGCCCGCCCTGGACGAACTGTCCTATCTTTTGTCCGGTTTTGAGGATGTGCGGATCGTGGGCACAGCCATGTCCGCATCGCAGGCCATGGAAGAAATCGTGCGCCTGCGTCCCGAAGTGGTTTTCCAGGATATCCAGATGCCCGGCGCGACCGGCTTCCATGTTCTGGAGCGGGCGCTCAGATGCCCAGAGCCGCCGCTCTTCGTCTTTGCCACGGCCTACGACCAGTATGCCATCCGCGCCTTCGAGGAAAACGCGGTGGACTATCTGCTCAAGCCCGTCTCCCGCGAGCGTCTGGCCAACTGCCTGGGGCGGCTGCGCAGCCAGCTGCGCCTCAAGGACACGGGCCCCGTCGCGCAGCCGCAGCTGCAGGAGCTGCTCAAAGGCATGGGCCTCGGCCAGCCGCTGGTGCGCATCTCCGTGGAGCACCGGGGACGCGTGCTGCTGCTGGAACACGCCGATGTGGTCCTCATCCGCACGGAGGGACGCCGCATGTTCGTGCACACGCGTGACACGAGCTATGTGCACCACGGTCCAGGCACCCTGGACCGCCTGGAGGAAAAGCTCGCCGCCCTGTCCTTCTTTCGCGCCAACCGAGGGGAGCTGGTCAACCTGACGCAGGTCAGGGATTTCGCACCCTGGTTCAACGGCAAGTATCTTTTGACCATGCGCGATCACGCGACCACCGAAATCACCGTCAGCAAGGCCAGGGTGCGCGATTTTCGCGACCAGCTCGGCCTTGCGTAGAGGATAGCCATGAATTCCGACGCCCTCATCCTGGCCCTGGCCGAACGTCTCGGGCTCATCGTGGCCGGAGCCTTCCTGCTCCTGACCATCACTCCCATCCACAAGATGCGCCTGCGCCAGGGCCCCTCGTGGCGCTCGACGCTGCTGCAGATCCTCTTCTTCGGAGCGGCCGGAATCCTGGGCACCTACGGGGGCAACCTCGTCTCCCAATCCGTGGCCAACCTTCGGGCCATGGCCGTGATCACGGGCGGTCTCTTCGGCGGCCCCGTGGTCGGCATCGCCTCGGGGCTGATTGCCGGAGGGCACCGCATCCTCATCGATATCGGCGGCTTCAGCGCCGTGCCTTGCGGCATGGCGACCATGATCGAAGGCGCGGCCGCCGGGCTGCTGACCCTTTATCTCAAGGAACGCAGTGTGGACTGGCGCTGGGCGGCCGGGCTGGCCCTTGGCGGCGAGACGCTGCACATGGGCATGGTGCTGGCCTTTTCCCACTCCTTCACCGAAGCCGTGGAGCTGGTGCGCATTATCGCCGCACCCATGATCATTCTGAACACCCTGGGCGCGGCCACCTTCGTGCAGGTCATCAACGTGGTCTTCCGGTACCGGGCCAGGCAGGATTCGGTGCAGGCCCAGGAAATTCTCGACATCGCCAACTCCACGGTCAGCCACCTGCGTTCCGGCCTGACCCCCGAGAGCGCCCTGGCCACGGCCCGCATCATCCACAGCCGGGTCACGGTCGGCGCGGTGGCCATCACCGACGAAGCCAACGTCCTGGCCCACATCGGCGTCGGCGACGACCATCACCTGGCCGGGCGCCCCATCGTCACCGAGGCCACCCGGACCGTGCTCGAGACCGGGCAGCCCATGTTTCTGAACGCCAAGGAAGGCATCGGCTGCGGACACCCGAACTGCCCGTTTGCCTCGGCCGTCATCGTGCCCCTGACAAAGGGCGGGAACGTGGCCGGTACGCTCAAGTTCTACGGCACTGCCAACAAATCCCTCGACCTGCTGCTCTTCGAACTCGGCAAGGGACTTGGCAACCTCTTTTCCACCCAGCTCGAGCTGGAAAACATCCAGATCACCGAGCGCATGCTCGCCCATGCCGAGATCCGGCGCCTGCAGGCCCAGATCAACCCGCACTTCCTGTTCAACTCCCTGAACACCATCACCTCCTTTTGCCGCACCAGCCCTGAAAAGGCCCGCAGCCTGCTGCAGGACCTCTCCAGCTATCTGCGCAAGAGCCTGGAGGCCAGCCGGGGTTTCGTGCCCCTGTCCGAAGAACTGGACCAGATCCGCTGCTATCTGGCCATCGAACAGGCCCGCTTCGGTGAACGCATCCGGGTCGACTTCGATGTACAGGAAGGATGCGAGTCCTGGCCCATTCCGCCGCTGATCATCCAGCCCCTGGTTGAAAACAGCGTGCGCCACGGCATTCTGGCCCATGAAAACGGCGGCGAGATCCGCGTGCAGGTGCGCAAGGAAGGCGCATGTCTGCATGTGGAGGTCAAGGATGACGGGGTCGGCATGGACCAGATCCAGGTAAACCGGCTCTTCGCCAAAACCAGGCTTGATTCCCGTTCCGGCGGAATCGGCGTGCGCAATTGCTTCCAGCGGCTGGAACAGATCTTCGGACCGTCCTATCTCCCGCAGGTCGTCAGCGCGCCTGGCCAAGGCACCTGCATCGACTTCATGCTGCCCATGCCGGCCCGGGTCTAGCGCCCTTTTTTACGCTCCCGGCACCCAAACTCCAGTCGCGCGCCAGACGATTCGGCAATCGTCTCGCGCGTTTCAGACGCTGAAAAAGACATTTGAAACGAGTCTTGTTGTCCCCTCCCTTATTGTTGTCCTAATGGGCGGCATATCCGCCGAGTTCAACCCGGCAAACCGTCCCGGTCATGGCAACATTACCGAAAGTTGATTTGAAGAGATCTGGCGCAACCAACTTTTTTCCAAGGAGGGAGACTTGTTTTACTTCTTTTTCGCCGTCGCGGCACTCATCACCGGCTACTTCGTTTACGGCAAGATCGTCGAATCCAGTTTCGGCGTCGACACCTGCCGGGCCACCCCGGCCTGCCGCCTTGCGGACGGGGTCGATTATGTCAAAATGAACCCCAAAACCATCTACATGGTGCAGCTCCTGAACATCGCAGGCCTTGGCCCCATCTTCGGACCCATCCTCGGCGCCCTCTACGGTCCGGCCGCCCTGGTCTGGATCGTGCTTGGCAGTATCTTTGCCGGGGCGGTGCACGACTACTTTTCCGGCATGATGTCCGTGCGCTATGACGGCAAATCCATCCCCGACGCCGTGGGCCACAATCTCGGCAAGTTCGCCAAGCAGTTCATGAACGTCTTCTCCGTCATCCTGCTGCTTCTGGTCGGCGTGGTCTTCATCCTCGGACCGGCCAAGCTTCTGGCGGTCAAGATCGGGTTCAACCTGGACAAGAACGTGGCCGTAGTGGTCTGGACCGGCATCATCTTCGCCTACTATTTCCTGGCCACCATCCTGCCCGTGGACAAGATCATCGGCCGTCTCTACCCGCTCTTCACGGCCTGTCTGCTGATCATGGCGTTTGGCCTCTCGGCCATGCTCATCGTTGACGGCTACACCTTCTTCCCCAATGGCGTGGGTCTGGCCAACGTGCATCCCAAGGGCCTGCCCATCTGGCCGCTTATGTTCATTACCATCGCCTGTGGAGCAATCTCCGGCTTCCACGCCACGCAGTCGCCCATGATGGCACGCTGCATCCCCGACGAAAAATGCGGCCGCCCCATCTTCTACGGGGCCATGATCGGCGAGGGCATCATCGCCCTGGTCTGGGCCACCCTGGGCATGACCTTCTACCAGACCCCCGAAGCCCTGCAGGCCACCCTGGCCAGCGGCGGCCCCGCCGCGGTGGTCGACCAGGTCGCCACCACCCTGATGGGCCCCATCGGCGGTTTCCTGGCCATCATCGGCGTCATCATTCTACCCATCTCCTCGGGTGACACGGCTTTTCGCGCCGCTCGCCTGATCATCGCCGACTTCAGCAAGGTCGAACAGAAATCCGTCATCAAGCGCCTCATGATCGCACTGCCCCTGTTTGTCATCGGCTTCATTATCACCAAGACCGAATTCAACGTCATCTGGCGCTACTTCGGCTTCGCCAACCAGACCCTGGCCACCATCGTGCTCTGGGCCTCGGCCATGTATTTGGTCCGCCACGGCAAGGCGCACTGGATCGCCAGCGTTCCTGCGACCTTCATGACAGCGGTCTGCGCCACCTACCTCTGCGTGGCCCCGGAATTCCCGCTGCACATGAGCTCCGATTTCGGCTACCCCATCGGTATCGCCGTGGCCGCAGCCTGCTTCGTCTGGTTCATGCTCGCGGCACGCAACACCCCGGTGGAAACAGAGCCCGTCGACGCTCCCGGAATCATCGGCTGACAGAACCATCTCATAAAAAAGCGCTCCCCTCGACAACATGCCGCGGGGAGCGCTTTTCTTCAAAAACACCGGTCCAATTCCACAACGTTACGCGACTGTTCTGCCCCGTGAAAGCATGCGCCACATTTCCACCCACCACCCCTTTTCGTCGAACACCGCGCAGAGCCGCTTGGCAGTTGGCCGGGCCTGCGGATCAAAACAAAGTCCGCGCTGAAGTTCCCGCCATTGCCTGCGCCTCAAAGACGAAATTCTTTGCGGCCTGAATCCGGCATCAGCAGCTTCCTGGGAAGACATCCTCCTGAACGGATGGCAACCTGCGATCATTTCATACACGGTGCTACTGGCCGAAAAGACATCGCCCGAAGGCGTCGGGGCACTTCCCTGCAGCCTTTCCGGAGCGGCATGCAACCGGCTCAAACCCGGAAGACTGATCCCATCGGGCAGCCCCAGGGCCACTCGGGCCCCGGCTGTCCCGGGACGCTCCGAAACCCGGGCGGCATTGAAATCAAGAAGCACCGTTCTGCCATCCTGCTCCAGAAAAACGTTTGCCGGCTTGATGCCCCCATGCGTCACGCCCTGTGCATGCAGATAGGCAAGAAATTCAAAGACCCTTGCACCAGCGCCGCCCCCCCTCCTGCCAAGACCGGCGGGATGGTTGCCGAGCACGACATGGGCCAGCTTAATCTTGCGAATCGTCTCCACAGTCAGCATCTCCTCGTTTCCCTCCATGGCGTTCAGTCGAACGACCTTGAAGGGCTTGCCGGAGGGGGTCAATTTTCGATGCCGATTACTGCGAGAGGTGGGTCATTATTGCATGCCGATTCACACCTCCTGGCGAGCTCGTTTATCGACACCTGACCGTTTACACGAAATAATTCCCCCCTTTTACACTTCTCGTATCCTGCGCCTTCATCGGGATAAAAACTTTTCGCAGCAATCCCGCCGTTCGGATGATTGAACTCAGTCAAGCCAACGACAGCCATGCCGAAACTTCCGTGACGTAAAATCTCGAAAAAACACCATCGGCGCTATTTATTGACATTAATCGTAAAAAAAATGTAACAGAAAAATTTACATCAGTTTTTTTATCGATCCTCTTGCCGCATATTTCGACTACAAAACCTCTCAAACATCGTGGCGATAAAATTCGGGCAGACCGTTCATAGTGAGCGATAAACTTCCTGACAGGGCCGGCATCGGCATTATTTTATCTTTAAATGATACAAGTCCCTTAAAATTAGTAATATATTCAAACATTGCCAAAAGATGGACACATGACAAACTCAAGACAAAGCACTTCCCGACCAGCGGTTGAAAAAGAGGCCCAAGGGGCTGCCATCCTTCTTTTCGGAGAAATTCTGGCGGATGTTTTTCCCGATCGCGCGGTTCTCGGCGGCGCGCCTTTCAACGTTGCCCGACATCTGGCGGCCTTTGGACTGAAACCGCTTGTGATCTCCCGCCTGGGAGACGACGGCCTTGGCGCCCAGGTCCTTGGCAGCATGGAAGACCGGGGCATGGATATTTCCGGAATTCAGATTGATCCGGAACTGCCTACGGGACGGGTACAGGTTCATATCGAAAACGCGGGGCATCGCTTCGAAATCCTGCCCCGGCAGGCCTACGACTTCATCGACCCTGCACGTGCGGCCGTCACAGCCGAAGCAGCAACGCCCCGGCTCACCTATTTCGGAACCCTGAGCCAGCGCCATGACGTCTCCCGGGAGGCGCTGGCCCAGGTGCTGCAAAACACCACTGCCCCGCGCTTTCTGGACATCAACCTGCGAGAGCCCTGGTATGACGAGGACATGGTGCGATTGTCGCTCCAGAATGCAAACATCGTTAAATTAAATGATGAGGAATTGCAGACCCTGGCAGACATGTTCAAGGCTGGCCCGGGGTTGGCGCAGGCGCAGGGAGCACAGCTGAAGCGCATGTTCGATATCGAGCGTCTGATCGTGACTTGCGGGAAAGACGGCGCCTGGCAACTGGACGGAAGCAACGAACTCTCTATTGCCTCCCCCGGCAAGGAATCCCTGCGCATCGTCGACACGGTGGGCGCAGGTGATGCTTTTTCCGCCGCGTGCATTCTCGGAATGCTATTGTGCTGGCCGGAAACCGCCTCCCTCAAGCGCGCGGACGAATTTGCCGCCGCCATCTGCGAAATCCGGGGGGCGGTTCCGGAGGACCGGGAATTCTACCAGCCTTTTTTCAAGGAGTGGAAACTGTGAAAAAACGCAAACAGCCCGTCAAAAAACCACTGTTCATCGTGCTGATCAGCATTCACGGCCTGGTGCGTGGACATGACCTGGAACTGGGCCGCGACGCGGACACAGGCGGGCAGGTCAAATACGTAGTCGAACTGACCCGCGCCCTTGGCGAACGCCCGGATGTGGAAAAGGCCATCCTCTTGACCCGCAGGGTCATCGACGATTCCGTCAGTCCCGACTACGCCCGAGAGGTGGAACCCCTCTCCGAAAAAGCAAGCATCGTACGCATCGAATGCGGCGAAGAAAAATACCTGCGCAAGGAAATGTTATGGGACTCCCTGGATAATTTTTCCGACAATGTGTTCACCTTTCTCAAAAGCCAGGAACGCGTCCCCGATATCCTGCACAGCCATTACGCCGACGCGGGCTATGTCGGAGCCCGGCTCTCGCACCAGCTTGGCATTCCTCTGGTTCATACAGGCCACTCCCTGGGCCACAGCAAGCGACTGCGGCTCCTGGCCAACGGCAGCACGCGGGGACAGATTGAAGACACGTACAAGATGTCGCGCCGCATCGAGGCGGAAGAAACCACTCTCAGCGCGGCCGAGCGCATCATCACCAGCACCGGGCAGGAAATCGAGGAACAATACGGCCTCTACGATTTCTACCAGCCCGAACGCATGTGCGTGATCCCCCCGGGCACGGACTTGGGTCATTTCTATCCGCCCAACAAAAGTGAAAAAGGGAGCCCCATCGCCCGCGAACTGAAGCGCTTCCTGCAACGGCCCACAAAGCCCATGGTGCTTGCGCTCTCACGGCCGGACCCGAAAAAGAACATCGTGACCCTCATTGATGCCTTCGGGGAATCCCCCGAACTGCAGGAGGCCGCCAATCTGGTCATCGTCGCCGGCAACCGCGACGACATTCAGGACATGGATGAAGGAGCGCGGGGCGTCTTAAATGACATCCTGCTCGCCGTCGATCGCCACGATCTCTACGGCAGGATCGCCTATCCCAAGCACCACAGGCCCGAAGAAGTGGCCACTCTGTTCCGTCTGGCCGCCGCATCGCACGGAGTCTTCGTCAACCCCGCACTGACCGAACCCTTCGGCCTGACCCTGCTCGAGGCCGCGGCCTGCGGACTGCCCATCGTGGCCACGGAAGACGGCGGCCCCATCGACATCATCAGAAATTGCCGCAACGGCCACCTCGTCGACCCCCTCGACAAGGAGGCCATGGCGGAAATAATCTTGCAGACCCTGGTCGACAAAAAAGAATGGCGCAGCTTCGCCAAAAACGGACTGTCCGGCGTGCGCCGCCACTATTCATGGCAGGCGCACGTGGAAAAATATCTGGATGTTGTCCGCCCCCTGGTGGAAAAAACTGCTCCGCTGATCCGCATGGCGCCCATCAGGCGCAGGAGCATCTCCCGCAAACAGGCCCTCTTCGCGGAACTGGACCTGAGCCTCATCGGCGAAGATTACTCGCTCGCGGCGCTCATGCAGACCCTGCAGGCTCACCGTAAGACCGTCCTCTTCGGCATTGTCACCGGACGCCGCCTCGACAGCGCCCTGGCCACGCTGCGCAAGCACAAGATCCCGCAACCCGATGTCCTGATCTCCGGTCAGGGCACGGAGATTCATTACGCCCCGAACCTCACCCAAGACACGATCTGGGAACGTCACATCAACCACCTGTGGGATCCCCGGGCCGTGCGCGAGACCCTGCGCGAAATTCCGGGCCTGTCTTTGCAGCCCAAAAAACACCAGAGCGCGTTCAAGATCAGCTACTACATCGATACATCCATGATAACCGGACAGCAGGTTCGCCAGTTGCTCCAGCACAACGAGCAGGCCGTGAACGTGCTCGTTTCCTTCGGCCAATACCTCGACGTGCTGCCACTCCGGGCCTCCAAGGGCCTGGCCCTGCGCTGGTGCTCCGAGCAGCTGGATTTCCCGCTGGAAAACACGCTTGTCGCCGGGGTCACCGGGGCCGACGCCGACATGCTGCGCGGCAACACGCTGGGCACGGTAGTGGACAACCGTCACACCTCCGAGCTGTCGGATCTGGCCAACATCGAGGGTATCCACTTCTCGGAGGCGTCCTTTGCGGCCGGGATTCTTGACGCCATGGCCCATTACGGGTTTCCCGCCCAGGAGGAAGGCGCGTCATGAGTCGATTTCTGCTCTGCACCGACCTCGACCGCACCCTCATACCCAACGGTCCAAATCCCGAATGGCCTGCGGCCAAGACGCTGTTTCGCAAACTGGCGGCGCGCGAGGAAGTCTGCCTGGCCTACGTGACCGGCCGCCATCGCGCCCTGATCGAAGACGCCATCGAAGAATTCGATCTGCCAACCCCCGACTTTGCCCTTGCCGACGTCGGCGCAAGCATCTACCAGGTCGGCTCGAACGACTGGCAGCCCTGGGCTGAGTGGGAGGAGCACATCGCGCCGGATTGGCGTGGTTTGCGCTGCTCCGATCTCAAGAACCTGCTGCGCGGAATTACGGAATTGCAACCACAGGAACTGGAAAAACAGGCCCCCTTCAAGCTGAGCTATTATGTCGCCCTAGACGCTGACTCCCGCGGGCTCATCGCCCGGATGCAGGAACGCCTGCACCGCGAAGGCATCCGCGCCAACCTGATCTGGAGCATCGACGAGCTGGCGCATATCGGACTGCTCGATGTCCTGCCCCAAAGCGCCGGAAAACTGCACGCCATCCGCTTCATCATGGAGCGGCAACACTTTTCCCTGCAGAACACGCTCTTCGCGGGCGACAGCGGCAACGACCTGGACGTGCTCCTGAGTGACATTCCGGCGGTGCTGGTGGCCAATGCGGACCATGAAATCAAGAAACAGGTCGCAAAAACCAAACCCGAAGCGCTGTACATCGCCTCAGGCGGATACCTCGGCATGAACGGGAACTACAGCGCCGGAATTTTGGAAGGAATTGCGCATTTCTGGCCCGAGGCCAATGCGTGGCTGCAAGAATTTGAATCATAAAGGATGAGTACATGTACGAACAAGCTTCCCATGCCCTGCTGAACGAAATCCTGGCCGGACTTCGGCCCGAAATCGGTAAGTTCAGGCTGCGCCATTTCTATACCCGCCTGGGCGCGAATTTCTATGCCATATATTCCCTCTTCAAACTGCTCTACGGAGACCGGCCCGACTTCAAGCAGCAGATGGTGCGATTGGTTGAAACCCTCGCCCTGCGTTACATGGAGCGCACTCCCGCCCTACGCAAATCGGACCTGGCACGCGAAGTTCACTACAACTGGTTCCTGAACCAGAAGTGGGTAGCCATGGCCCTGTACTGTGACCGTTTCGCGGACAATCTGCAGGGCCTGCGCGAAAGGCTCCCCTATTTCCAGGAGCTTGGCGTCAACATGCTGCACGTCATGCCCATCCTCGACTGCCCGCCGGAAAACAACGACGGCGGCTATGCAGTGCGGGACTTCCGCAAGATCGACAGCAGATACGGCACCCTCAAGGACGTCGAGGATCTGGCGGCCACGCTCAAGAACCGCGAAATTCTCCTAGTCCTCGATGTCGTGGTCAACCACACCTCCGATGAGCACGAATGGGCGGTGCGGGCGCGGCAGGGCGAAAAAAAATATCAGGACTACTACTACGTCTTCGATAACCGTGAAACACCCGACGCCTACGAAGAAGGCATGCCCGAAATCTTTCCTGTCACCGCTCCCGGCAATTTCACCTGGGACGAGACCATGGGCAAGTGGGTCATGACGGTTTTCAACAATTATCAGTGGGACTTGAACTACCGCAATCCGGCGGTGCTCATCGAAATGCTCGATATCATCCTCTTCTGGGCCAACAAGGGCGCGGACATCCTGCGCCTCGACGCCGTGGCCTTCCTGTGGAAGAAAATCGGCAGCACCTGCCAGAACGAGCGCGAAGCCCATCTGCTGCTCAGGCTCATGAAAGACTGCTGCCAGGTCACCGCGCCAGGAGTGCTGTTCATCGCCGAGGCCATTGTCGCTCCGGGCGAGATCGCCAAATATTTCGGCGAGGACGCCATCTATTCCAAGGAATGCGAGATCGCCTACAACGCTTCCCTCATGGCCCTGCTCTGGGACGCCGTCGCCACCAAGAACGCAAATCTGCTCAACCTGGGCGTGAAAAACCTGCCGAATAAACTGGAACGGGCGACCTGGCTCAACTACGTGCGCTGCCACGACGACATCGGGCTTGGCTTCGACGACAGCGACGTGGAACTGGCGGGATACGACCCGACCCTGCACCGGGCCTTTCTGGTTGATTATTACACGGGCAAATTCCCTTCATCTCCAGCCAGGGGCATGCCGTTCGGAACAAACCTGAAAACCGGCGATGCGCGCATCTCCGGTTCGCTGGCCTCGCTGGTCGGCCTGGAGTCGGCCCTGGAGTCCGAGAACGAAGAGGCCATCAGCGACGCCATCAAGACCATCACGTTGCTGCACAGCGTAATTCTCTCCTTCGGCGGTCTGCCGCTCATGTATTACGGTGACGCCATCGGCACGCTGAACAATCTGGAATTCCTGTCCGATCCGGCCACCCAGCATGACTCACGCTGGGTGCACCGCTCCCGCTTCGACTGGGACAAGGCCGAAAAACGCCATCAAAGCGGCACGGTCGAGCAGCGCATCTTTTCCTCGCTCAAAAAAATGATCGCCCTGCGCAAGGAACTCCCGGCCTTTGCGGATTTCGACAACCGTCACCTGCTGATGGTCGAAAACCCGAACCTGCTGGTCTTCTACCGCACGGACCCGGAAAACTGCCGCAGCCGGGTGCTCGTCATCAGCAACTTCAACGTCGAAGAGCAGCCGCTTCCCGTGGACACGCTCACGCCGCACGGGTTCTTCACAAACGAGAGCATGACGGATCTGTGCTCCGGCGAACGTGTGCCCGTCGAAGACGGGCAGCTCCTGGTTCCGCCCCTCTCATTTTACTGGCTCAGGGATTGACACACGAAGAAGCTCTCTAGAGCTTCCCATTGAAGAGCGACACACCGGTCACGATGATGCCGTAGTAAAGGTAGAAACGGGGTATTCTGAAAAGGCAGGCGGTCAGCACCGGCCAGAAGCCAAGACCCAGCACACCGGCGCCCCAGCAGGTAACCGAGAAGGGGAAGGGAGTCATGGCGCCAGCTATGACGGCCCAGATGCCGTATCTGCGGATATTGTCCTCATGCTCGGCCTTGAACTCGCCGAAAACCATGCGCATGAAAGTGCTGCGGCCGAGCCACTTGCCCAGGGCCCAGCCCTGGATGCCTGCCAGGGTCGAAACCAAGCCCAGGACGCCCACATAGATGGGCCAGTCAGCCTTGAGGCCGCTCTTGGCGATGACCAGAAGCAGCACGTCGTTGGGGAAGGGCGGCACAAAGGTGTCCGTGACGAGAAGCGTCGCGGCCAGGCCGGCAAAACCGAGACGGTCGACGACCCACAGGGCGAAGGCCTCAAGCTCGGGTTCAAAGACGAAGCCGAGCGCTCCCAGCAGGACAAGAGCGGCGAGGATGCCTGCGACCGTCTTGAAAAAGGCATCACGGATCATCGGC
>JAWLHW010000043.1:0-14761 GCA_041690155.1 Desulfomicrobium sp.
ACCGCCGACGTGGTGCTCATGGTTCTCGACGCGGCGGGCGAGCCTGTCGCGGCCTTCCTGGAGTGGGCCGAAGTCGTGCGCGACGGCGTTGTGGTTGATTATCCAGGTGCCATCGACATCACCCGCGCCCTGATCAACAAGGCGCGCAAGCGCATCGGCATGGAGATCACCCATGCCGCCACGTCCTATCCTCCCGGAACGGACCCGCGTCTGTCCACCAACATTCTCGAAGCCGCATGGCTTGAGGTTTCGGGCTTCATGGACGAGCCCTCGTGCGTTGCCAATCTGCTGCAGTTGCACAAGACCGCAGTGGTCGACATCGGGGGCGGCACGACCGGGACCGCCGTGGTGCAGGACGGCAAGGTGATCTTCAGCGCGGACGAACCCTCAGGCGGCAGGCATGTCAGCCTGGTCCTGGCCGGTCATTACGGCATTTCCTTCGAGGAAGCCGAGGAACTCAAAAAAAGCCCCGGGAATCTGGATATCATCAGCCTGGTTCGCCCGACGATTCAGCGGATCGCGGATATCGTGAGTGTTCACATCGGCAGCCATGATGTGGAGCGCATCATCCTTTCGGGCGGCACCTGCTGTCTGGCCGGAGTGGGGGATGTGCTCGCCGGGGAGCTGGGACTCCCCGTTGCGCTGCCGTCGCAGCCGCTTCTGCTCACACCGCTGGCCATCGCGGCGCTGGCCAAGTCCCAGGCCACGGCGCCCACCAGACAACAATTTTCACAGGCAAAATCATAAACGCGAGGCAGTTATCATGAAAGTCATCGACTTCCGCTTCAGACCTAATACGCAGCAGACCATATCCGGAATCCAGAACAGCAAGATGTTCAAGGGATTGTGCGAATCCATCGACTTCTCCAAGATGAAGCCCCAGACCGTCGAGGAAGTCGTGGCCGACCTTGACCAGCACGGCGTGGAACGGGCCGTCATAACCGGCCGCGATTGCGAGACCACTTACGGCGCCAAATCCAACAACGAGAGCGTGCTCGAGTTCGTCAAAAAATTCCCCAACAAGTTTTTTGGCTTTATTGGGCTCGACCCACACAAGGGAATGCAGGCCGTCTATGAACTCAGATCGGCCGTGCAGGACCTCGGCATGCACGGTGCGGCCGTGGACCCTTACTTGGCGCAGATCTACGCCAATGATGCCAAGTACTACCCACTTTACGCCAAGTGCTGCGAACTCAATGTGCCCATCGTCTTCACCACCGGACCTGCCACCCTGGTGCCTGGTGCCATCATCGACCATGTGGCGCCGCGCTATATCGACTTCGTGGCCCGCGATTTCCCTGATCTGAAGATCGTCATCAGCCACGGCGGCTACCCGTGGGTCAACGAGGCCATCATCGTGGCCCAGCGCAACCGCAACGTGTACATTGAGCTCTCGGAATACGAGTTTTCTCCCATGTCCGAGGCTTACGTTCAGGCCGCCAACACCATGATCGCGGACAAGATCCTGTACGCCAGCGCCCATCCCTTTGTTGACTTCAGAGAGGCGCTCAATACATACAGGCAGCTCGATTTCAAACCTGAAGTGCGTAACAAGATAATGTATGAAAACGCTGCCAAGCTTTTGGGGATAAAGGTTGATGCCGCGCCCGCAACCCAGGCGACGGGCACGACACAGCATGATGTGGTCGCCGACATCGTCCGAGAGGTCATGGCCAGACTCAAGGCCTGATGCCTGGTATTCGCTGATCGGCGATGAAAAAATCCTGAATGGCGCGACGTCCGGAGAATTTTTTTTTCCGGCGGTGCGCAGCCCGACCGATTCCGGCCTGGTCTTAAGGTGCGAAGATTGCGAAGGGGACTGCTGTAGGATACTGCGCAGTCCCCCTCATTTTTTCCGGCGGCTCACGATAACCTGGGAGTTCATGGCATGCTGTCACTGGCGGCGATCGCGTTTCTTGTGGGAGTGCTCATCGGTTGCGTGGGAATCGGTGGGATTCTTCTCATTCCCGCCATCTCATTCTTTACGGGAATGGAAATACGTATTGCCATGGGTACGGCGCTGCTGAGTTTTTTGTTTACGGCCCTGTACGGTACATTTTTGTTTTACCGCCGAGGAGTCATCGACTGGGCCGTTTCAATTCCAATCTGTCTGGGAGCCGCAATTTTTGGATATGTGGGCGCGCAGGTCAATGCCATCGCCGATCCGCTGTGGCTCAATATGGTGCTCTCGCTCATCATCGTCTTTGCCGGAGCCTACGTGCTCAAGCCTGCGGGCAGCGCAGAGGGATTTGCTTTCAACCGGAGCAGCCCCCTGCATCTGGTTCTAATGGCAGGCATAGGGGCCGGGGTCGGCTTCATATCCGGGCTCACGGGCGTGGGTGGGCCTGTGCTTTCAGTTCCGGTCATGATTGCGTTGGGCTTTTCTCCGCTGGCGGCTGTGGCAACCGGACAGGTGATTCAGGTAGCCGCCGCCAGTTCCGGCACCGTCGGCAACATTGCAAACGGCTCCATTGATTTCCAAACAGCGGCCTGGCTGACAGTGATTCAGCTCTTTGGCCTGGCCCTTGGAGTGCACGCCGCGCATCGTCTCAAAACGTCGCATTTGCGCCGCATGGTGGCCGTGGTCTGCCTTGCTGTCGGGGGCTTTCTTTTCACGCGCAGCGTTGCCGCCCTGTTGTAAAACTCCTCATCATTATTGAACCCTATTGCCGAATCGAATTCAGGCAGGGATTCTCATCACACCGCAGAACAGCATTCACTCAAAGCATTTCGTCTCAATTCACAGTGCTTGCGATTTTTCATGCCAAATTCACGGCTGCTTGAATCCAAACCTGCCCAGAATGGCCTGTCCCTCCTCTCCCGTCACGAAATCCAGGAACGCCTGCCCCATCTGCCTTTCCTTTGAGGCTGCCAGCAGCGCGATGGGATAGGTGATGGGCTCGTGTCCGGCGACCTCGGCCGCGATCTTGACCTTGTCGGCGCGCAGGGTCGCGTCCGTGGCGTAGACGAAGCCGGCCTGGACTTCGCCTCGGGCCACGTAGTCCAGGGCTTGCCGCACAGTTTCGGCCATGACGAATTTTTGCGCCAGCGGGTCGTAAAGGCTCAAGGCCTTGAGGGTTGCCTTGGTGTAGCGTCCGGCCGGAACGGAATCCGGATTGCCGATGGCGATGAGCTTGAATTCATCTCCTTTGAGGTCTTCAGGGGCGCTCAGGGGAAGTTTGCTGTCTGCGGGGACGATCAGCACCAGCGAATTTCCGGCGAAATTTACGCGGGTCGCCGTATCCATGAGCTCCGCGGCCTTGTCCATGGTGACCTGGTCGGCCGAGGCGAAGACGTCCACGGGTGCGCCCTGTTCCATCTGTTTGAGCAGCGCTCCGGAAGAAGCGAAATTCAGGACCAGGGAGGTTCCGGGATGGGCCTTCTCGAAGGGTTCCTTCATCTCCGAGAAGGCGTTGGTCAGACTGGCAGCCGCCGAGACAAGGAGGTCCCCTGCCATGGCAGGAGTGGACATAAGGACAATGCAAAGCAACAAAATTGTATGCAACAATTTAACATTCATGTGAATCTCCATTTTTTGATTGCCTTTTATTCTGGCGTCAGAATGTTTGTTTGGCAATGTAGTCACGGATGCCTGACAATATTGGCCCTGTTTTACGTGCAGGTCTGGGCGGCCAGGAAAAGGGGATCGAGGATCTGACGTGGGCTTTCGATTGTGCGGCGGGCCTCGTAGTCGATGACGGAAAGCACCCTGCCGTGACCGAAGGCGACCAGGGTCTGGGCGAAATGGTCCACGTCTTCGAGGTCGTGGCTGACCATGACCATGGGGATGTCGAAGCGCTCCAGGATGTCGAAGAGCTCCGCGCGCATCCGTTCCCGCAGGGGCTGGTCAAGTGCGGTGAAGGGTTCGTCCAGCAGGAGCAGGTCCGGGCTTGGGGCCAGGGCCCTGGCCAGGGCCGTACGCTGGCGCTGGCCGCCGGAGATCTGGGCGGGGCGCTGGCCGGCCAGGGCCGTCAGACCGCACAGCTCCAGCAGTTCGTCGACGCGTTCACGGTGCGCCGCCTTCAGTGGCCCAAAGACGGGTTTGAGGCCAAAGGACACGTTGTCGCGCACGGTCAGGTGCGGGAAGAGGGCGTAGTCTTGGAAGAGCATACCGATGTTGCGCTTGCGGGCCGGGACGTTCACGCCGGAGGCGGTGTCGAGGAAGGTGCGTCCGCAAACCTCGATGCGGCCGCTCTGGGGTTTAAGCAGTCCAGCCAGGGACATCAGGGTCAGGCTTTTGCCCGAACCCGAGGGGCCGAAGAGGGCGATGCGCCGTCCGGGCGCATCGAAACGGGCCTGCAGGCGAAACTCGGCGCCGGGAGCTGTCACGCGCGTGTCGATATCTAGGGAAATGGTACAGGCCGTTGCTTTCGGTTCGGTCCGTGGGTGCATGGATGCCTCGGAATGGGAGCTTTCGGTGCGGCTGATCATGAACATGGTCAGGCCTGCCATCTGGGTGTCAGGAGCCGTCCCGAAACCCAGAGGATGAGGGTGCACAGCACGGAGATGAGCAGCACAAGCTGCGCGGCCAGATCGTCCTGTCCGGCCTGGGTTGCGCTGTATACGGCCAGCGACAGGGTCTGGGTGCGTCCGGGCAGGTTGCCCGCGATCATGAGCGTGGCTCCGAACTCCCCCATGGCCCGGGCAAAGGCGAGCATGGTCCCGGCCAGAATGCCGCGCGCGGCGAGTGGCAGGCAGACGCGCAGAAAGACCCGCCATTCCGGGTATCCCATGGTCCGGGCCGCGTCCTCGTACTTGCGTTCCACACCGCCAAGGGCGGCGCGGGAGGATTTGAAGATGAGCGGAAAGGACACCACCGCAGCGGCGACCACCGCGCCCTGCCAGGTGAAGATCAGCGTCACGCCGAATGTCTGTTCGAGCCAGCGTCCCACAAAACCGTTCCGGCCGAGCAGCACGATGAGATAATAGCCGAGCACCGTGGGCGGCAGCACCATGGGCAGGCTCAGGATGGAATCAAGCAGTTCCTTTCCCGGGAAGCGGTAGCGATGGAAGACCCACCCAAGGAGCACCCCGAAGACCAGGGAGGTCAGGGTGGCCAGGGTGGCCACGCGCAGGCTGAGCTGCACCGGGAAGAGAAAGGTCATGTCCATCCGCGTTTTCCGTTGACGAGGGTTGGGCGGAATTCCGCCGTAGGTGGTTACAGGCTTAAAGCAACAATCGGGCCCAACAGGCCGCCCCAACACCGCGATCTGCTGCGTCAGCAAAAAAATCCAAACTGCTTATATATGCGCAATACACTGCGCTTACACGCTTTTTCGCTTCGTTGCATCTCACCATTTTTTAAGCGCTCTGCGTATTTTCAACTATCAACACCAGCTAAGCTCAGGTGTTCCCTGCGCCGCGTAGCCCGTCGTGATATCCCTTAGCCTTCCGGTTCGCTGACCTCAAGGCGGTCACGGCAGTGCGGAAAAGCTTGACCGGAAACTGCGATGATATCCGCTTCTTGGCGGACGGATTGTCGTGTCGCTTTTTACATATTTGCAGCATGCTACATAAACGTAGCGTTTGTCGACGTGTAGATTTCGATCTTGACATTCTTGTTTGCGCTCTGTGCCTCTGCGAAGTTTATGTCAACGCCAAGGCCTTCGAAGAGCTCAAGAAGGTCCGTATTTTATTTGCTGGGTGGGAGACTGCCAAGAGCTGGCTTGCCAGTCCCCTGGAGATCGCAACTGAGCCCCATCTGTTTTTGATGACGGCGTCTGGAAAAAGAGGCCTGAGGGCAATTACCGCACAAACAGTGTGGCGATGGACCGATGAAGCAGTGCGGTTGCAGCATCAATGACAAGGGATTTTGGATCCTGTCCTGCTTTTCTGTGCCCATGTCCCTAAGGCTCGATGGTTTTGGGCGTGCATGGCCAGGTTTAGGCAGTTTGCCCGGTAGGAAGGATCGTCTTGGAAGCGCTGCCATGCCTGTGGGGCTATGGTTGTGTTCTTGGCTTCAGTGAGTTCGATGGGCCGGACGTGCTCGGGGATGAGTCTGTATACGCCCTTGCGGGAATCGATCAGTTTGCCGTTCCAGGCCGGGCGGATTTCAAGGTCCAGACGCGAGAGGGGAGCGGTATCGAACCCCAGTCCGCATTCTCCGGCGCGGTCCATCATCCATTGCAGGGCGATGTCCGACAGTCCTGTGTCCCGGTAGCCGCCGCCGATGTTGGAGTGCACTCCGGAAAACCAGACTTGCTCCAGGCGCTGGCAGTATACGCCTTCCTGCTTTTTCCAGATGCAGGGCTCGAAGGCCCGCCGACGTTCGTCGATGGCCAGTGCCTGAAAGGCGTTGTCGACGTGACTGCTCAGCTCCACGTCGTGAAATTTGATGTTCAAGAGTTTGTTGAAGATGTCGAAGTTTGTAGACGGGATGCCCAGAGCCCCCACAGTGTCCCATACGCCGATGCAGTGGCAGCGGACCTCGCGGGACCAGGTCCGGCGGAAGAGTTTGGACTCGACGGCCCTTGGGTGAGATTTTTTGTCACGGCGGCGGTAGAGTCTGTACGCATCTGGAAGCATGTGCCGGTTCCAGGCGTGCAGCAGCCCTGAGTTGCGCAGCAATCCGGCCAGGCTGCGTACTGTGTAAGCCCCGCGGCTGAATCCGAAGAGGAATACCTCGTCCCCTTGCTCGTAGTGATCCATCAGAAACTGGTAGCCCTCGAGAATATTCCACGAAATCCCCCAGCCTGAAATCCCGCCCCTGAGTCTGTCATGCCAGCGTGTGCCCACACCCGGGTCGTAAAAGAGCAGTTGCCGAATACCGTCGCGTGTCACCGGAGCCACGGCCAGCGCGAGCTTGGCAACGTTGCTCGGAGACACCACGCCTTCGTCTGTCTGGTCAGGGCGGTTCCACGTGCCGTCGGAACAGATGATAATGCGTTTGGACATATGAGCCTCGCTGAGAGTCTTTTGAATCGGCCAGAGCTGAGACGGTTGCGATACGGAATGACATACGCACGTTTGTGGAAAGCATGCGCCCGCCGTTGACTTTAAGCCGGCGATTGGATTCGCCCTTCTTGTTTGCCCGATCTGTGTCCGAAAAGGCGACCGGAAGCCTCAGGCAGAGAATGTTACGAATTTTAATGTCCAAGATGAATTGGGGGATGTGATGATATATTCCCGCAAATTCGTGCAGGATAATACGCATGAAGGCGAAAGATTGTATGAGTAAAAATACGAAGTATAACTCCAGTAAATACTGGGTAGTTTTATGTAATACGAATTAGTTATATATTTATTTATACATAAATATGAAAAATTTAGTTGCCAGTATTTTTGTCACGATGTAAGCGCAAAAAATTAAATTAATTTATCATAATAATATGCAAATAGATTTGTAGATAATGTGATTGTAATTTTTAACTATGCATTAAAAAAGTTTTTTATCTTATGTCATTATTTTGTTTTTAAGATAACAATCTATTTAAGTATAAGGATTTATCGTATCATATTGTTCAAAGATACGATGATAAATGTATGCAGATATGTTGAGTTAAACAGGAATACGGGTTTGGCTATTCTTTTAATAGTGAGTAAATCGTGTTTGGCGTCAAATTGTGGAGTAGGATGATCAAAGGAAGACTTGATATGATGTCGCTGTACAAAGTCGACTTCCCCTTGAAGAAGGAATTCATGTCTTTTTAACTATCTGAAAAAGCGTGAATGACACTCAGGTTTTTCGCGAGTTTTTGCAGTGCCGTCTTGATAAGCACGCCTTCCAAATATTTTGCTCAGCCCTGCCGGTTTAGTCGCTTTCATCGAACGATGTTTTGCGATCCCAATGCGAAGTCTAAACAACTGGCGCGGTGCCAGAGCCGTGAAGAATGCTGCAAGTACCGGCACGTTCTGGCGTGTGGAAAATCCCGGCCCCAACCTCTCGCCGGAATATTTCACTCTTCGACGTGTCCACAACCATTGAAGGGTTAACCCGTGAAGGGGGGCAGTGGGCGAAATGAACACGAAGCGAAAAAAACTTCTCATCCTCTTGCCGGGCGGCCAGCGTCATAAACTGAAGCTCTGGCCCCTGGAAACCTCTTTTCGGGAAGCGCCGCTGACCGGCACCATGCTGGCTGCACTGGTACCGTCCGAATTGCCAGTTGATGTCACCGTGATCGACGGCAGCGTGTCCCGGATACCCCTTCAGGACACATTCGACATGGTCGCCATCAGCCTGATCACCGGGATGGCCCTCAAAGGCTATGAGCTCGCTGCACATTACCGACGCTCCGGGGCGATTGTGGTTCTTGGCGGAATCCACGTCACTCTTTTGCCGGAAGAAGCCCGCAAGCATGCCGACACCATCGTGCTGGGGTACGCGGAACGCACCTGGCCCAGGCTGCTTCGTGACTGGATCGATGGGAGGCTGGAAGCGGAATACCGCAACTCCGGGCCGGCCGAACTTGCGGGATTGCCCCATCCCAGAAGGGATCTGCAAAAGCCGTTCGGCTACATGATGCCGCGGACCGTCAATGCCACACGCGGATGCAGGCAGGCGTGCGACTTCTGTGTAGCCCCGGCAGTGCCCATGATCTGGGGGACACGCCCCGTCGATGAAGTTGTTGAGGAAATCAGGGCGCTGCCGGGCAGGACATTCTGCTTCCACGATCTGAATCTTACAGATGATGCGGACTATGCCCGGGAACTCTTCACTGCGCTGCGCCCTCTTAAGCGCAAATGGGGCGGTCTGGCCTCGACCAAGATTACCGGCGATCCAGAACTGCTTGACCTCATGGCCTCTTCGGGCTGCAACTATCTGCTGTTGGGCTTCGAAACGATTCAGCCGGCCGCCCTGCGGGTAATGCGCAAAAGTTTCAATACCGTCCACCCGTACCGCGACGTGGTGGATGCCCTGCATGAACGCAACATCGCGGTGCAAGGGTGCTTCATCTTCGGCCTTGACGACGACACTCCGGACGTCTTTCTCCGCACAGTCTCGGCCATCGAAGAGCTTCGCATCGATATCCCCAGGTTCGCCCTTTATACGCCGTTTCCAAACACTGCCGCCTATCGCCGTCTCAAGGCAGAGGGAAGGATTCTTCACGAGAACTGGACATACTATGATACCCAGCATGTCGTCATTGTTCCGAAACACATGTCGCCCGAACAACTTGACAGAGGATTCATATCAGCCTGGCGGGAATGCTTCAGGATAACTCGATCACTTCGACGTGTCATATTCAACAAGAATAATGGCATAAATGCTGTCGGCAACATTGCCTATAGTCTTTATGCCCGGCAGATAATCAACGATACGAACAGATTTCCATCATCGAAAGCTGCAATCTGAAAGCACGTCTGAATGCGGCGGTAGAAAATCTTACGAATAAATTCACTATCAATACAAGGGCACCACATGCACATCACATTCATTCAGCCAAGTGTCGGACGCCGTCAGGACGGAACTTCTTACCCCTCTTCATGGTGCATGGAGCCCCTTTCCGTAGCGGCGCTTTCGGCCCTGACTCCCGCAAGGCATGTCCGGCAATTCGTGGACGACCGTCTAGAGGACCTCCCTTATTCGCGGCCCACGGACCTCGTGTGCCTCAGCGTTGAAACATATACGGCCAGGCGTTCCTACCAGATCGCAAGGCATTACAGGGAGCGCGGAATCCCCGTGATCATGGGTGGTTTCCATCCGACCCTCGTACCCGATGAGGCCGCGCTCCATGCTGACGCCCTGGTGATCGGCGAGGCGGAATCAGTCTGGGCGAACCTTCTCGATGACGTCGAGGCGGGCAGGCTGAAACCCCGGTACGCCGGGATGGAACGAAAGGATCTTACCGGTCTGCGGTATGATCGCAGCATCTATGGCGGGCGTCCCTATGGACGGGTCGGTCTGGTTGAAACTTCCCGGGGATGCCGTTTTGAATGTGAATTCTGCTCCATTTCCCGTTTCTACCAAAAGAGCTTCCAGGCGCGTCCCATTGACGATGTCATGGAGGAAATTCGGACGTTGCAGCGCAAATGGCTATTCTTCGTGGACGACAACCTCGGAGCCGACCAGGAACGATTGCGCATGTTCTGTGAAGCGCTGATACCGTTCAGGCGGCGCTGGATCGGACAACTGAGCCTGAATGT
Source organism: Desulfomicrobium sp. (assembly GCA_041690155.1). Taxonomy (GTDB): domain Bacteria; phylum Desulfobacterota; class Desulfovibrionia; order Desulfovibrionales; family Desulfomicrobiaceae; genus Desulfomicrobium. The sequence goes on from JAWLHW010000043.1 coordinate 10,084, forward strand.
CGCCCACGATGAATCGCTGCTGCGCCTTTTGCGTCGAAGCGGATGCGAGGGAGTGCTCATTGGTTTTGAGTCGTTGCAGCCCGGCACCCTGGCCAGCATGGGCAAAAACGTGAACGCAGGAGCGCGTTCGTACTCCAGGGCTCTGGACAATTTGCGCCGGAACGGCCTGTCAGTCTATGCATCGTTCGTGTTCGGCTACGATGAGGATACGCCGAAAACGTTTCAGGAAACTCTGGACTTCGCCACCCGGCATAAATTCTTTTTCTGTGCCTTCAACCATCTGGTGCCATTTCCCGGCACCAGGCTGTTCGAAAGGCTTCAGGCCGAGGGTCGTCTGCTGCATGAAAGCTGGTGGCTGGACGAGAACTACCGGTTTGGAGACTGCGCGTTCCAGCCAGCCTTGATGACGCCCGAGGAACTCACCGGCCTCTGCTTCGAATACCGCAGAAAATTCTATACGTTCCGCTCCATGTTGCATCGCGCCCTGGATGTGCAGGCCAATTGCCGCGGCGTTTTCAAGACCCTCGTATATGTCACGCAGAACCTTATCGGCAGGAGGGAGGTCGAGAGGCGTCAGGGTCTGCCGATGGGCTTCCCCGGATCTGGCTCATGAAGTTCGCCCTGGCATCTCCCGAGCACGAGCCGGAACTGAGGCGTCTGCACGCAGGCCATCCGCTGCACGGACATTTCTGCGTCACGGAGCAGAGGGAACCGGATTTTTTTCACTGCCTGGCCATCCAGGGAAAAGCCGAAGCCATTGCCATGCTCGATGACAGGGGCAGGGTTGCCGGCATGGGTACCAGGTCCAGTTCTCCGGTCTGGTTGGGAGGGTTGCCCGGGCGTCTTGGATACCTGGGCGCCCTGCGCGTCGCTCCCTTCTGCGGTAAGGGCCTGAATCTCTCTCGCGCCTTCCGTTTTCTGAGGCGTCGTCACGAGGAAGATCCTGACAGCAGATTCTATCTGACCACCATTATAGCCGACAACCACGACGCAAAACGCCTGCTGACGTCAGGCCGAGCTGGACTCCCTCGGTACCTCGAAGCCGGAGACCTGTGCTGCCATATACTCTCTTCGGTCCGTGCCCGGAAGATCAGCCCCTGTGAGGCTCTGATCATGGGCAGTGCCACGGACCAGACCCTCCCGGAGGTGCTTGCTTTCCTGTCCGCAGAAGGAGCAAAAACAAACTTCTTTCCGATCCTCAAAATGTCAGACTTTGGGACCGCCAGGCTTCGCGACCTTCATCCCGAGAACTTTGTCGTGGCCAGATCACGGGGCGACGGAAAGATCGTCGGCGCAATGGCCATCTGGGATCAGTCGCGTTTCAGGCAGTTTCCCGTTCGCTTGACGCGCGTGGGTGCCATTCTCAGGCCCTTCGCGAGGTGGTTCCTGGGACTGAACGTTCCTGACTCGGGACAACCTCTTCCCCTGCGTCACGCGTGCTTCATCTGCGTACGTGACAACCATCCGGAAATCTTCGCGAACCTCCTGCGATCGGCGATCCTCCGCCTGCCTCGCGGCACGATCCTGACCGCGGGATTCCACATGAGCCATCCCCTTTACGGCACGCTAGCCCGACTTTCAGTACCGCTCGTGAACATCCGCAGCCACGTATATCTCGCCTGCTGGGACGACGCGTTGCAGGAATGCCGACGCATCCTGGATGGCGGAGGTCATTTTCACATCGATCCATCAACACTTTAGGAGGCAAAGGTGCTGACCATTCGCATGGTTCCAAGGCAACATCTGAGCGAGCAGGAAAAAAGCGACATGCTCCTCTTGATGCAGGCATACTTCGACAATGTCATCCCGGAACGTTTTCACATGGATCTCCAGGAAAAAGATTGGGTCCTGCTGCTCCAGGACACTGACAGGAGAGTGGCCGGTTTTTCCTCTCAACAGCTCGTTTCCCTGCCCCAGGGGGATGGAACCAAATTTCTGTTTTCCGGGGACACGATCATCCACCACCGCCACAGAAATCAGCCGGGGCTTGCAGGCGCCTTCGGGCATCTGATGCTCAGACTTGTCATGGAATACCCTAATGATGAACTTTTCTGGTTCCTGATTTCCAAAGGCCCGCGCACCTATCGGTTTCTGCCTGTTTTTTTTCACGACTTCCATCCGGCAGCCCTGCACCCCGAAGACGTAAAGCACAAAAGTCGTCTCGATACCGTTGCGTCCTGGAAATTCGGGAGCAACTACGATTCTCGAACGGGGATCGTCCGCTTGCCCGGCAACACGGATCGGCTCAAGCCCGAAGGACAGGCGCTTGCCCCCACGCCAGACCCCCATGTCCGTTTTTTTCTGTCGGCCAACCCGGGGTGGCGTCAGGGGGACGAACTGGCCTGCATTGCCCCAATCCGGGAAGACAACCTGAACAAATATGCACGACGCGTAATTCGCGCCGTGGTCCCTGTATGGGAATTCTGAGCACGACGGTCTCGCTGCTCTGTAACATTTTGTGGATGATGTCCTGCCTGCCGGGCTGGATTCTTTTTTTGGCGGCGCTGCATTTTCCGCGATTCAGTCAGGAACGTATCCTGCGCCGTATTCTGCGGCGCAACAGGCAATGCGCGTTCGGCAAACTGCACAATTTCGAGAAAATACATTCAGCCGATGCGTTCTCCAGACAGGTCCCTCTTTCGGAGTATTCCGACCACGCATCCGCTATTGACTCCATCCAACGCGAGATCCCGTTCAGCCTCTGTTCTGAACCTGTTCATCTTCTTGAGCCCACAAGCGGTTCCTCGGGACGGCCGAAGCTGATTCCTTATACGGTGTCGCTGCGCCGGGAATTTCATGCCGCTATCGGACCCTGGATTGCAGGCCTTTATCTGGCTCACCCGAAGTTGCTGCTTGGCAAGCAATATTGGTGCATCAGCCCGAATACGGCGGTCCCTGACACAGACGGTAGGCTGGACAAAATCCGGATCGGCTTCGCGGATGACACGGAATATCTCGGGCTTGTCGCTCGCTGGACAGCTCGAAACCTGCTGGTGACGCCTCCTGAAATCAGCCGGATAACGAATCCGGAGACATTCATGCATCTTACCTTGCTGCACCTCCTGCGGGAACCGGATCTGCGTCTGATTTCCATCTGGCATCCGTCGTTTCTCACAAACCTGCTCGACGCGATGCCCCGCCATCTTCCTGTAATCTTGGATGAAATACGAACAGGCAGGCTCGTCCAAACTCCAGGCATTCCGGATGACGTGCACGAAAAACTTCGAAAAGGACTCAAGCCCAATGCCGACCGTGCGGACATGATCAGTTCAGTCGCCCAAGGCCCCGGACCTACCGATTTTCGCAAGGTGTGGCCGCATCTTGCGGTAATCAGCTGCTGGACGGACGGCCATTCGGAGCCCTGGCTCGGCAGGATTCGACAACGCTTTCCCGGCGTTGCCATCCAGTCCAAGGGCCTGGTGGCCACCGAAGGCATCGTCAGCCTGCCGTTCGGAAGTCTGCGTCCTTGTGCCGTTGGCTCGCATTTTCTGGAATTCGTCGATGCGAAGCATGGATTCGTGCGCAGGTTGTGGGAACTTGAAGAGGGCGGTGAATACAGCATTGTCCTGACCACAGGCGGCGGTCTCTGGCGCTACAGGCTGCATGATCTTGTCCGGGTTACGGGATACTGCGGCAAGACACCCTGTCTTGAGTTTCTTGGAAAAGACAATGCTGTGTCAGACCTTGTAGGAGAAAAGATCGACGAACGACATGCAGCCGAAGCAATCGTCAGGGCAGAGAAGAAGACAGGGATCACCCCGTTGTTCTCGATGCTGGTACCGGTGATATATCAAGATGGCACTTGCGGATACAAAATTCACATGGAAATGGAATATGGAAATGAAATGCACAAATCATATGATGCATTCGCTGCGGCGGTTGAATTGGAGTTGCGACGCAACTACCATTACGCCCACGCTAGAAATATTGGTCAGCTCAAAGCTGCCGTGGCCTGCGTTGTGAACGGAGCGGAGGCTCTTTACAGGAAGGAGTGTGAACAAAGGGGGATGAAATCCGGGAATGTCAAGTATCAGGCGTTGAAAACATGCGTTTCTGGGTTGAACAAAAAAGATGTTCACGAGTCTCGTGATGTCAAAATACAGTAAGCGGATACATCCCTGGTTGCATCGTTATCGCTGTTTTGAACTAAATTCGACAGACCAGCACCCCGTTAAAAGGGCAACTTTCAGATCAGGTATGAACTACTACACGTTATTCACAACCTCATGTCGTAGTATTCCCGCACTGTGGTAAATTTGGTCATGATCGCATCCCACATGCGCAGGGCGTCTTCTTTGGCGCTTTCCGGGCAGGTCATTTGAATCTGAATTTTCGGCTGTTCCGGATTTTTTCGAACTCCCTGGTATCTCCAGAAAGCGGTTAGTTCGAGTTCGTCGTCATCCTTGTTGCCGCCAATATATACTTCCTCCAGCCCCTCCATTCCAGCCAGCACCCTTTTTTGTGAGCGCAACACATGCAGTTTCATGCCATATTTTCTGGCCACACCCGAAATGACGTAGATGCTTTTTGGGAATTTTGAAGTGGTCGGTGGAAGTGAATCAAAGCGCAGATAAATCTTGGGCTGTGATTCACTGGCAGGGCGTTTGGCGCCAATGCCTGCCTGCTCATACCACGTCTTCAGGCCTTCAACCCGTCCACCTTCAGAAAAGAAGCTGTC
>JAWLHW010000044.1:0-2289 GCA_041690155.1 Desulfomicrobium sp.
ACCATCCCCAGGGAATCGCCGACCAGAATAATGTCAATGCCAGCCTGTTCGGCCAGACGGCCCGAGGGATAATCGTAGGCCGTCAACATGACTATCTTCTCGCCGTTCGTCTTCATCTGGAGGAAATCGCTAATGGTTTTCATGCTTGTCTCCGCTAGGACTTGGTGATTTCGTTGTCCGGTCCGACCAGGACCACGGTGGGCTCATGGCCGGGGATCTCTTCAGGGGTCAGTTGCACATAGGAGGCGATTATGACTTTCTGCCCACGGCAGCCCTTGTGCGCGGCGGCACCGTTCAGGCAGATCTCGCCCTTCTGGCCGAGGATGACGTAAGTGGAGAGGCGCTCTCCATTGTCCACGTTGTAGATATCGACGCGCTCGTTCAGATAAAAGCCGGCGGCACGGATGAGGTCCGGACAGATGGCCACGGAGCCCTCGTAATCGACTTCGGCTCCGGTGATGGTGGCGCGGTGCAGTTTGGCCTGCAAAAAGGTACGTAAAGACATTTATTTCTCTAGGTTGATTCGTTTGTTGTCAATGAGCCGGGCCTTGCCAAGCCGCAGGGCCACGGCGGCCAGAATGTCGGCGCGGACATGGTCCACGGCCTCGATGGTATCGGGATCGACCAGCTCAAGATAATCAAGCACTCCGGAAGGAACCCACGCTTCGTAATAATCCAGAACCGCCTGGCGCAGCGCGGCGCAATCTCTTTCCCCGGCCCGGATCATGCCTTCGAGCAGGCAGAGTCCCTTCTGGATATGCGGGGCCACGGCGCGTTCCTCAGCAGTCAGATAAACATTGCGCGAGCTCATGGCCAGCCCGTCGGCTTCACGCACGATGGGGCGGCCCTCGATGCGCACGGGAATGTCCAGTTCGCGCGTCATCTTGCGGATCACGGCCACCTGCTGCCAATCCTTCTCGCCAAAGGCGGCAAAGGTCGGCTGCACGAGGTTGAAAAGTTTGCAGACCACCGTGGCAACGCCCTGGAAATGTCCGGGACGCGAGCGTCCGCAGAGATTTTTGGTCAGCTCCGGGACATTGACCCACGTACCGTGGTCCGGAAGGTACATCTCCTCCTTGCGTGGCGTGAAGAGCACATCAACGCCGCTCTCGGCGGCCAGGGCGGAGTCACGCCCGATGTCCGAAGGGTAGTTCTCCAGATCTTCGCCCGGACCGAACTGGGTCGGATTGACGAAGATGGTGGCCACCAGCAGGTCGCAGTGCTGGCGGGCCCAGCGCATCAGGCTCAAATGGCCCTCGTGCCAGTAGCCCATGGTCGGCACCAGGCCGACGCAGATCCCCTGCCTGCGCCACTCAAGCCCCAGCTCCTGCATGGACCTGGGGGTCTGGACACTTTTCATCCCGCTCATTTGCCCCTCTTGGAATGCACCTGCATATCGAAAATTTCGCACCCGCAATCGCACACGATCTGGTCCCCCTTGCGCCGTCCGTCCGGATCGTCGATCACGTCATGCAGGATGCCTGTGGTCTGGTCGTACACGAACTCCATGCCGATGACGTCGACCATCCCGTACAGGCCGCATTTTCTGCAAATGAAATCCCGAAAATCACCAAAGTCAGCGTGCATCATTTTCCTCCTGCGAGAGGCTCAGACTCTCCAGTTGGATGTTCAGGGCCTGTGTGGAAATGTGGATCTCGCGCGTGGACAGGCCAAGGGAGACCAGCAAGGCCAGAAGGCTCAGTCCGAAAAGGAACTTGCCCAGGGTCACAAGCCCGGCAAAAAGACAAAACATGCACAGGACGCACAAGAAAAGGCTCACCACTCCGTAGAGCTGCATCAGCCGGATCAGGTTCACCCGCAGGCGCATGTTCTCGATCTGGGCCAGGAGGGACGGGCCGTGGTTGTCCTGATAACGGTCATACAGGGTTCTGATCCTGCTGCCCAGAGCCAGAAAACGGTTGGTGAAGGCCAGCAGGATGAGCGAAATGGTCGAAAACAGCAGGGCCGGAGTGGTCAGGGTGATTTCCATGTGTATCCTTACGAGGACTCGCACACCATGCGCAGCTCTTCAAGCTCGTCCCAGCGGGTCAAGAGGGAGTCCAGTTCGGTCTCCAGAATTTCCAGCCGGGAGGCGGCCGCCGCGACAACGGTGTGATCGTTGGAATAGAATTCGGGGTCGTTCATCTGCTCGTGCAGGGCCGCGATGTCGGCCTCCAGCGCCTCGATGCGTCCGGGCAAGGCGTCGAGTTCCAGATTTTCCTTGTAGGTCAGCTTGCGGGTCTTGGCCACCCTGGGCTTTGCCGCCTTGGGCAGGACCGGCTCGGGCTC
>JAWLHW010000044.1:2389-14741 GCA_041690155.1 Desulfomicrobium sp.
CGTCCCTCGTTGCGCGTGCGGCGGGCTTTGATGCCCTTTCTGATCCAGATCTCCTCTTCTTTGAGCTTCTGGTCGAACTTGCGCCACAGGGTCTCCTCCGTGGCCAGCACGTCTTCCTTGCGCTTCAGAAAAGTGTCGTAATCGCAGGCCCAGTCCACCAGCACGCCGCGGTCCAATTCCAGGATGCGATTGGCCACTTGGCGCAGGAACATGCGGTCATGGGTGACGAAGAAGAGGGTCCGGGACTGCTTGACCAGAAAATCCTCCAGCCAGCGGATGGAGTCCACGTCCAGATGGTTGGTCGGTTCGTCGAGAAAAAGGATGTCCGGCTCACCGGCCAGGGCCCGGGCCAGCAGGGTCTTGCGCTTCACGCCGCCGGACAGGGAGGTGAACTGCGCCTCGGGATCCAGCCCCAGGTGGGTGATGACCGTGTCGATCTTGCGGGTCAGGCTCCAGCCGGCCTGTTCGTCGAGCATGCGATGCGCCCGCGCAAGCAGCGCCGGATCTACGCAGGCGTCGTCATGCCCCTCGCGCCGCAAAGCCGCCAGACAAAGCCCGGCCTCGCCCGCTCCGGAAGCGACCACGTCATAGACCGTACCTGTGAGATCGGCCGGAACTTCCTGCGGCAGGGACGCCGTGGTCAGGCCCTTGCTGAGCCCCACCTCGCCAGAATCGGGGACAAGTTCGCGGGACAGGATGCGCATGAGCGTGGACTTGCCCTCGCCGTTGCGGCCAAGGAGACAGATGCGTTCGCCCGCATGAATCTGCAGACTGATGTTGTCCAGCAGGAGCGGACCGGAAAATGAGAGGGATATGTTGCTTGCGCTGATGAGTGCCATGGATTGGGGGAAAGCGGGTTGGTTGTTCGGACGCCCCGACTACTAGGGAGAATCAACCGGATTGTCCAGAAGGGAATCTATCGCCTGAAAAGCCTGACCCAGCGCAGGATGTTGAACATGCTGGCCAGGGCCTGCGCAAGATAGGTCAGGGCGCAGGCCGTCAGAATCTGACGGGCCGCCTTCTCGTCCTCGGGCGGAATGTATTTTCCGGCCCTGAGCAGCGGCAGGGCGCGGTTGAAGCTCGCGTCCAGCTCCACGGGCAGGGTCACCAGATGAACGACCACCGGAATGCCGAGCACAAATACCGCGCTGATCAGCAACAGGCGGCCGATCAGGGGCACCTGCAGGGCCGCGCCCAGAAGAGGCGCGATCATGATGGCCGCCGCCCCGATGCGTTCGGCCCAGAGCCCGAACATGACCAGTCCGGTGCGAAAACGCAGCAGGCCGTCCCCGGACTGATCCTGCATGGCGTGCCCCACCTCGTGGGCGGCAACGACCACGGCGGTCAGGGAACGCTTGCCGCTTGTCGCGGGATTGAGGCGCACAACCTTGTCCCTTGGGTCGTAGTGGTCGCCAAGCTCCGTCGCCTCCACGCTCACACCCGCAAGACCGAGGTCCTGCACCAGAATCCGCGCCAGATCGATGCCCGTGCCGGAAAAATATTCATCCCGGCCATGACGCTCAAGGACGTGCCGGGCCCACAGCCCCGGCAGGGCGATAAGCGCGACCAGTACTACAAACCCGACGACGTAGGGCATCAGACCTTGCCCACGGGGGCCAAGTACAGGGCGAACTCGTCCTCACCGTCCACGCCCAGGAGTTCATCCAGGGCCTGCTGGTGAAAGGCGGCCACGGCACAGGTGCCGCAGCCCACGGCCTGTACCGCCAGATACAGATTCTGGCAGGCGTGCCCGGCGTCAAGAGCGATAACCCGGTGGGCAGCCTCCATGTAGCGCCACTCCATTCGATAGGGGATGGTCGCCCAGACCAGCACCACGGGCGCCCTGGTCACGAAGGTCTGCATAAGCACGGACTTGTGCTGACGAGCGGTAAAATTCTCCCCGGCCGGGGCTTCCAGGACCAGGGCGTGATCAAGGGGCAGGTAGCGGTACACGCCCCGCTCAAGAGAGTCGCAGTTGTTGACCAGCACGTATGTTTCCAGGGCATGCCTGCACCCGGCCGAAGGGACGGTGCGAAAGACACTGGCCGGACCGCCCTTCCTGCGTACGCCCTGCACGGCCCAGAGCAGAAAGCCAAGCTCTTCGGGGCTCAGCGGCTCATCGCGCCAGGCGCGATGACTTTTACGATCGGCAAAGGCACGGACCAGATCGACGCGCCCGGTAAAGGCACTGGCCGGATCGCTCGGCAACGGGATGCGAGTCTGATCTGCCCGGACAGGCTTCTGTACCGGAGGCGGCGCGATGCCGCGATTCTGGTCCGAGCGGGAAAAATCAAGCTGCAACCGCAGATCATCCTTGAGAAAATCACGCATGACTCGCATGTTCACGACTTTCGCCCTCCTCTCCAGGTTTCACAATCAAATCGGGTGCGGCAGGTGCCAGCACCAGCCGTCGATAATAGGCCAGCACCAGGCAGGTCATGGGCAGGGCGATCAGCAGGCCGAGCATGCCCAGAAGCTTGCCCCAGATCGAGAGTGACAGAAGCATCACGGCCGGGGACAGGCCCATGGCCTTGCCCAGAATGCGCGGCACGAGCACCGCATCCTGGAGAATCTGCACGACGACAAAGACAAGACCGGTCATTCCCATGACCACCCAGAAGGACTGGCCGGTCTCGAGAGCATGGATTGCGGCCAGCACAACGGCCGGAATAAGCCCCAGCAACTGAAGATACGGCACGAGATTAAGCATACCGACGAACAATCCGAGCAGGATGCCCATGGGCAGGCCAATCAAGGAGAAGCCGGTGGCGAAAAAAATGCCAAGGATGCCCGCGATGGTCGTCTGGCCACGAAAATAGCGGTTCATGGCCAGATCGAATTCCTCAACGAAAGACACGACGCTTTCGCGATACTGGGGGGGAATCATTTCTTTCCAGGCCACTCGCACCTTCTGAAAATCCATGAGCAGAAAGATGAGGTACAAAAGCACCACGGCCGGTACGACCAGGGCCAAAAGCACGCTGTAGGTGCCGCTGATGATCCCCATGAGTCCCGGCAAAACCCTGCGCAGTGTGGACTGGGCCATGGAGATGAAACTGTCGGTGCGAAAGAAATTCCGTACTTCGGGCGTGTCGAAGTAATCCCGCAAGGCCTGCCAGACATCGGGCGGCAGACGCTTGGCGGCTTCCTCGGCCAGTTGGGAATTGCTGACCAGGTCGGAAATGAGCCGGCCCATGTGCGCTACCTCGCGACCCATGAGCGGAAAGACGATCCAGCTAAGCCCGCCGATCACGGCAAAGAAAAAAAACAGGGTCAACCCTATGGCCACCCCCCTGCTTTTGACGAGCATCTGCACACGGTAGACCAGCGGATTCAGGATGTAGGCCAGCAGCAGAGCCACGGCAAAGGGGATGAGCACGTCGCTGAGGTATCCCAGGGTTGTGATGAGGCCCCAGAGCAGCCCTGCGGCCAGGGCCATACGCACGACGCGATCGAAGGAATATGGAGTCTTGTCGAGAATCATCACCCCTCCCGAGGCTTGACGGTACGAAAAGTGCGCAGGAACCAGCCTGCCACGACAGCGGATAGCAGACTAGAGAATGGCTTGGAAGCCCGGATTCGTACGCTTGATTTGATACAGAGCTTGTCATACATTCTAAAACTTGTTCATCGTTTACCGCTTCATGATCATGGCACCTTCTTCCGCATGCGTGACCGTTATCGGAGAAGTTTTTATCGACCGGATTCATTTCCTCACCGGGAGACCACCGAAATGGCCTTTGCACCCACGTTTTTCCACACCTTTCTGGAAACCTGCGATCGGCACCGCGACAATCTCGCTTTCATCTACCGCGTGGGCGAGGACGAATTCAGAGTCACCTACGAAAAATTCTTCGAGGATGTGCTCATTCTTGCCCGGGCCTTCAAGGCCAACAAAGTGCGCAAGGGCGACAAGGTCTTTATTCTCTCCGACAACCGCTACTCCTGGATTGTCACGGACATGGCCCTGCAGGCCCTGGGCGCGGTCAGCGTTCCTCGCGGAACCGACACGCCTCCAAGCGAAATAGAATTCATCGTCAATCATTCGGACTCTGAATTCCTCATTGTCGAGACGGACAAGAACTACAAGGAATGCCAGGGGCTGATAAAAAGCCTCAAACTCAAGGGCGTGTTCATTGCCGCCAGCACCGAAAAGCACTCCTGGTTCGACAAGGCCACTTCATATACGGAACTGCTTGAAAACCGCTCCATCGAACCCAAAGACATCGAGTGGTTCAGGGGACTGGCAGACAAGATCACCCCGGAAGACCTGCTGACCATCATCTACACCTCCGGCACCACCGGCACCCCCAAAGGGGTCATGCTCGACCATTCCAACATCATGCACAACGTGCGCACCCTGCCGCCGCTCATCAGGCTGCAGTCCGACGACGTGTGGGTGTCCATTCTGCCGACCTGGCACATTTTCGAGCGCACCGCGGAATACATAGGCATCGCCAATGGCAGTTGCCTGGTCTACTCATCCATCCGCACCTTTGCGGCGGATCTGGAATCCTACAAACCCACCCTGGTCGCCACCGTGCCGCGCATCTGGGAATCCCTGTATTCCAAAATCACGACAGGCCTGAAGAAAAAAGATCCCAAAAAGGCCAAGATCTTCAATCTGCTGGTACGGGTCTCCGCCGCCTATCGCCGCAATGCTCGCGTGCTGCGCGACCAGCTGCCCGTCTTCGAGAAAAAAGCCTTTCCTCTGCGCTTTGCGGACAAGGTGCAGGCCCTGGTTTCAAACGTGTTTCTCTTCCTGCCCAACCTCTTGGCCAAGAAGAAACTCGTGCTCGTGCAGGAAAAATTCGGCGGCCGCCTGAAAGGCGCCATCAGCGGCGGAGGCAGTCTGCCGCCCTATCTGGATGAATGGATCGACGCCATCGGCATCCGCATCATCAATGCCTACGGCATGACCGAGTGCTCGCCAGGCATCGCCGGACGCGGCTTCAACTGCGACGTATTCGGTACCATCGGACCGCCCGTGGGCGAGACCGAGCTGCGCATCGTCAACGATCTGGGGGAGCCGGTGCCAAACGGCGTCGAGGGCGAGATTCAGGTTCGCGGCGCACAGGTCTTCAAGGGATACTACAAAAACGACGAAGCCAATGCGACCGCCTTCAGTTCCGACAGATTCCTGCGCACCGGCGACCTTGGGCGGCTGACCCTGACCGGGGAGCTGGTCATTACCGGCCGCGCCAAGGAGATCATCGTCCTGGCCAGCGGCGAGAATGTCGACCCGACCAACATCGAGGCCACCCTGTCCATGTTCCCCTTTGTCCAGGACGCCGTGCTCGTGGGGCAGGACAAGAAGGGACTTGGCGCGCTCATCGTGCCGGATCTGGAAAAGCTGCGCGAGTTCGTGCAGGAAAAATACAATCAGGTGCTGGGAGAAACCGAGGGAGCGCTGCGCGACAAGCAACTTCTCGACCGTCTGCGCGAGGAGATGAACAAGCTTCTGAATGCCAAGAAAGGCTTCAAGCCTTACGAGAAACTTCAGAACATCCACTTTCTGGACAAGGAGTTCACCCTCGGCGAGGAACTGACCAACTCCTTCAAGAAAAAGCGCCACGTCATCGAAAAGAAATACAAGGACATCATCAACCGGTTGCTGAAATAACTCCCATGTTCCGAGGGATGAAACGCGAAGAAATCTCAGGGCCGCGCACTGAAAACTCACTGCCTTCAAAATCGCCCGGGCGCAGGGCCTGCTCCATCCAGACGCAAAGAGGATGCCCTCATGACCTCTGGTGAGAGGTATTGGGAGCAGGACTGCGACTCCGCGACCTGGCTGGGGAGAAATCGCGAAGAATGGTCCCTGCGCGTCTTGGTCCTTTCGCCCATCCTGCTGCTGGTTTTTTTCTTCGGCGGCGCAAGGCCCTGGATCTGGCAAGGCGCGACCGGACTTTTCTTCATCTGCCTTGGACTCTGGATCTTCCGATATGGACTTCCTGCGCCCGCAAAGAACGTAAAGCGCCTCGCAGCCGTGGCGTGTGCCCTCATGCTTGCGCCCCTGCTGCAAACCACCCCTCTTCCCGCCGCGCTGCTTGAAGCGCTCTCGCCGGTCCGTGCGCAGTGGTCAGGCGCCCTGCTTCAATTCGGCGGCATCTCCGGCACGACCATCAGCTACGATCCCCTTGCCACGTGGACGCATCTTGCGTGGTGGCTCTTCCTGGGTGCGTTCGCCGCGCTGCTGTTCCTGGCCCTGAACTTGCGCACGACGAAAATTCCGACCTGGTTCCTGCATTTCCTTTTTGCCCTGGCCGGGATGCAGGCCCTGTACGGCATCATGCAGACCCTGCTTCCGTTCCTCGGCGTGCTGTGGGACACCAATGCTGCCACCGGGCTGGCCTACAGCGGCTACGCACGCGGCACGTTCATCAACCGCAATCACTTCGCCGCGTTTCTGGGCCTTGTCTGGCCCCTGCTCCTTGGCCATGTGCTGACGCTCAAAGCTCCGCGCAGGACGGAGCCGGTCCAAGGCAGGCGCGAACGGACGCTGATTCTCCTGCAGAAACAGGCCCTGGGCATCTTCTGCCTGGCCCTGGTCATGCTCGCCCTGGTCTTCAGCCAGTCGCGGGGTGGAATTCTGGCCGCCCTCTTTTCCTTCACTGTGCTCTATCTCTTTGCCGGACTGCGGCGCAAAAGGGTTGCGGGCGTGGTAGGGGCATGCGGACTCATCATGCTCGGGTATGGCGCGGCCATCGGCTTTGAAGGCCTGACGAACCGATTCCAGCAGATCGAACACGGAGCGAGCGGAAGAATGGAGCTGTGGCAGGACGGCTGGAAAGCTGTCCTTGACCATCCCCTGACCGGCACGGGGCTCGGCACCTATCCGGAAGTGGGCCGAGCCTACCAGAACGCGTTCGGTCCCGGACAACGGGCCAGCCATGCCCACAACGACTACCTCGAAACCGCCGTGGAACTGGGGCTGCCTGTCGCCGGGATTCTCATCCTGGGCATCTGGGGGCTTTGGTGCTGGAGGGCCGCCCGACTATGGCGCGTCCGCAAGAACATGGATCACGGCCACCTGCTCCTGGCCGCGGCTTCCCTGGCGGCCCTTGGAGGGTATCTGCTGCACGGCTGGGTGGAGTTCAACAACGCCATCCCGGCCAATCAACTGACCGCGGTGATCATCGCAACCTTCCACTTCTACATCTCGGAGCAGGGGATTCTTGCGGGCAGCGGGACAAAGCCCGCGCAATCAGTGGCCTAGCCAAGGAAGCTGTCCATCTGCGGACGCTGGGCAACGACGAGCGCGGTGCATACAGAAAATGCTTCAACCCCGGCCAGGGCCGTTCCGGACCAATTCGGCTCGCGCCAATTTCTGCGCTCACGAATCCCGCCCGGCCTCAAAGAAAATCGACCTCGTTTCTTTAATGTAGGCCCTTCCTTTCAATCAATTCCACGTCATCAAACCACACGTCTCCCGCGATTTTGCCGTCGAATCTCAGGCTCTGGTCGCGTCTGAGGGCTATCCTGGCCAGCAGGCATCCGTCAGGAACATCAAAGACCAGCCGCTCCTCGCTCCAGGCCTGACTGCCGCTGAGCGCGGGACTCCGGACAGACAGTCCGTCGCAGCCCAGGCCCTGTACTTCCAGATACATACCCTTGTCAGTGGTCAGTCGCCGCGCCTTCCAGTTGAAACGCAATTCACAGGTAGTTCCCGGCCGCAGCGGCACGTACTGACGGAAATGCTCGTAGCGCAGATTGGCGGTGCCGGGAAAATGAAAACGCATGACGTATCCCGTCGCATCACTTGCCGCGCCGCCCGGTTCCCGCCGGGCCTCCACGCCCCGGGTTCCGGTCAGACGCCAGCCAAAAGCCGCTCCGGACAGAAGGGAATCAAAACGCCCGTTGGTGACGGGACCATCCCGAAACAGGCCGCCGCGTCGCCCGGCCAGGACAGCCTCGGCCCACCGCTTGTTGCGGAAAAGGAACTCGATGAATTCCGTCTGCTGTCTGGGGTCTGGGCCTGTGTCGCACCCGTCCTCCAGAAGCGGATACAGCCCGACACATGCATCGACCGCCCCCCGCGCCATGCACTCCTTAAATAGCGTCCACCTGTTGTTGCAATCCGTATGCTTGAGAATTACGGGCCACTCGGACCAGAATCCAAGGGCTACCTCAACGGCCTCCTGCCTGAATCCGGCAAGGCGACTCAGCACATCATTGAAAGCCTGTGCAAACCGGGCCTCGTCTCTTCGCGCCGCAGCCAGTAGCAGCTGCTGCCAACGCCATGTGGTGGAGACAGGCGCGTGTGCGATGAGGAAATCTTGCAACGCCTCCGCCGACTCCCCTTCACGCTGCCCCTCCAGGCGGGCCAGGGCAAACCAGCCGTCAAGCAGGAGCGGATTGCGGCCGAGCCCTCGCCAATACGCCTCCACGGCGCGTGCGGTATCCAGTTCCTGATACCGCGCCTTGTCCCCGCGCCAGAGCCAGGTCCGGGCCCACGGGTCCATAAGCGGGCTGTCCAGCACGAAATCCAGGTCCCGGACGGCGAATCGGGACGAACAGTACGCCGAAACTAGCAGCATTCCTCCCAGAACGACTCCCATTCCTGCGCAAAGATAACGCAGCATTGCCCGATTTCGTTTCATGGCCATGGTTTATCCGTCGTCCGCACCAAGCGTCTCAACATGCCGACACCACTTCGTCTGCGGGCGCATTCCCTGAAGTCGAAACACACGGATACGTCCCGGGGTTTACCGGCCACTTTCCCTCGCAGGCGCGGAACTGACGTCCCCATAGGAATAAGGATGGTAGTAGTACTTGTAATACTTGGAATATTGATCGCTGAAACGGTGATGCGCATTGAAGCGGTTGACCATGGCGCCCAGCAGACGGACGTTAATGTTAAGCAAGGACCGTCGGAACAGGCGCAACGCATGCCTGTGGGTCCGGCCAAGGGTGCTGACCAGAATGACCCCGCTGACCAGGCTGCTCAGCACCAGTACGTCGGCAAAACCCACCGACGGCGGGCCATCTATGATAATGCGGTCGAAATCTGCCTCCAATTCATCCAGAGTGAGGCGCATCCGCTCCGAGGCCAGGAGTTCTGCAGGGTTGGGAGGCACTGGTCCGGCTGGAATGAAAGACAGATTCTCGTGGCCGGTTGCGCGTACCACATCGACCAGTCCCTTGCTGGCAATGAGCAGCTCGCTAAGCCCCCCGACTTCTTGTGCATTCAGCTCAAAAACCTTGTGCAGCCGGGGTCGCCGAAGATCCGCGTCGATGAGCAGCACCCTGTCCCCGGCGGCGGCAAAGGCCAGGGCCATGTTCACCGCGATGGTCGACTTGCCCTCCCCTTCCGCTGTGCTGGTGATGAGCAGGGTCCTCGTGCCGCCCTCGGCGGCGGTGGACAGCTGGATGGAAACCCGGGCGGTGCGGATGGCTTCGGAAAATCCCGCGCGGGGATCGGAAACCACCAGGCGGTCCAGCCTGTCCCGGGACTGCTCCTCGGCTTCAGGAATCACGCCCAGAATGCCGATGCCGAAGCGGTCCGTTATTTCGTCGATGCTTTTGACGGTGTTGTCGAGGAACTCAAGCAGAAAAGCGGCGGCAACGCCCAGCAGCAAGCCTATCCCGACGCTCAGCAGCAGATTGAGCATGATGCGCGGCCTGTCGGCTTTCACCGGCAAAAGGGCATGATCCACCACCTGGATGTTGCTGATGTCCGTGCCCACCGTGGCGTCGATCTCCTTGCCGCGCTGCAGCAGGGACTGATGTATGTCCTTGTTCGTGTCCACTTCGCGCTGAAGGATTTTGTACTGCGTGGCCCGGTCATTGAGTTCCAGGGCTCTGGTTTTGGCCAGCTCGGCCTGCACACGCAGGGATTCCTCGTTTTTGAGGGCCACAAGGTAGTCGTTACGGATGCCTGCGAGAATCCTGGCCTCCTCGTGAGCGATCTTTGACGCGACATCATCAAGGCGGGCCTTAAGCCTTCTGGCCTCGGGGTAATCGGGCTTGAAGACGACGAGCTTATCTTCGTACTCGGACACAAGCTGGACATACTGCCGCCGCAGCTCCTGAATGAGTTCGTTTTCAATGACCATGGACAGGGCCGACACACCGCCTTCACGCGCCTGGGCATCCAGGGCCTCCCTGGTCAGTCGCTGGGCATGGGCATGAGCCAGGGCGGAATTGATTTCCTCAAGCTCCTTGTAAACGAGGTTCATGCGGCTATCGAGGGACACAATCCCTGCCTTCTGGGCAAACGCATTGAGCTCCGACTCGGACTTTTCCAGACGGACCCGCGCCACCTCCACCTGCTTGTGCAGCTGCTCGTTGGCCTGGCCTGCGGCAGCAACTTTCTTGTCCATCTGCCAGGCGATGAAGGAACCGATAAGCGTATTGACCACCTCCTGAGCCAGCGCCGGATCGGAGGAGGAAAAGGCCAGGTTAAGAATGGTGGTGTCCCGCTCCGCCTTGACTTCCAGATTTTCCGAAAAAACCTTGAGCAGCCGCTGCTGCACCTCCGCATCCCTGGCGCGATTCTCCAAGCCTTCAGCTCCCCGTCCCGAATCGCGGCCAATGGCACCGGGCAGCTCGGTCCTCGCCCCTTCAGAAGCCGTTGTGTCTTCATCGTACTCGGTGTTGAAATGAGGGCTTCGGACCAGATCAAGGGTCTCAATCACTCGCCACGCCAGAGAATCGGAGGCCAGCAGACGGGTCTGGGTGTTCATGAACTCCCTGGTCTGCGTCTGGGGAACGACCATGTCCTCAAATTTGGTGACCTTGGGCGGCTGCAGGGAAAACTCCAGCTTGCCCGTGGCCTTGTAAACCGGGGTCATGGCCAGGGTGACAATCAGCGTGGAGACGAAAACCGCGAACAAAACACCGCAAATGAGCCACTTTCGCCTGACGAGCACTTCCAGGCAACCTCGCAGGTCAAATTCGTCTTCCGCCTGTGAGGCAGAGGGCTCCATCGTGTGCAGCGCAGCATGTTCGGGGTGTATTGGAGTCATTAATGGTGAGGAACCCGAAGAATAAAGTCTTGGAGCGTAATTTTCATTCATGCATACAATCCTTCTCAACACAAAAATGTTACGATTAAACAAATATTTCTCTGCCTATTCACAGCAAAGAAACATTGTTAACTGCAACATCTTCAAACACATAACAATCAGCATGAATAATTATAAAACAATCACAATACCTAAATACTACTTATATAAAAACAAAAAAATATCCGTATGATTACTTATTTATGTGCATCAAAAAATACTTCATTGACTGGTCGGAGCAATACAAGGCTGCAAATGGCCGAACACAGGCGGCATACGCCGGCGACACCGCCACAATCCTGCATAACGCAATCAATACAACGGATCATGACATGAAACAAAAATTGCGCCTTCTGGCCGCATTCACCTGCACCGCAACAAAGTCGATCGCATCGCGCTTCCTGCTCATGGCGGCCTTAAGCCTGTGCCTCGCATGCGGAGCGAGAGGGCCGGCCGCCACAATTGACCTCGACCAGTTGTCCACCTCAGCCACGTCGGAATACAACGCGTTGGAGGTGGCCGAACTGAACGGAAAATTCAGCGAGGCATTCACCACCGCCCCCGAATAT
Source organism: Desulfomicrobium sp. (assembly GCA_041690155.1). GTDB lineage: Bacteria > Desulfobacterota > Desulfovibrionia > Desulfovibrionales > Desulfomicrobiaceae > Desulfomicrobium. Next base: position 13,968 of record JAWLHW010000044.1, read on the forward strand.
GAAGACTATGTCATTGGAAGCGGGGATCTCATCCGGATCAGCATCTTCGAAGCGCCGGACCTGAGCACCGAGACGCGGGTCAGCGCACGCGGTGGCGTGACCATGCCGCTCCTCGGCACCGTGGCTATCTCGGACCTTTCCGTTTGCAAGGCCGAACAACACGTTGAAAGACTTTATCGGGAAAAATACCTCCAGGATCCGCACGTCACCATTTTCGTCAAGGAACAGTTTGGCTCGAAAATCACCATGATGGGTGCGCTCAAAAAGCCCGGAACATATGATTTTTATACCAGCATGAGTCTCATGGACGTCCTCGCCATGGCCGAAGGATTGAGCGACAGGGCGGGGCGAACCGTACAGATCCGCCGCAAGGCCGAAAACGGTGAAGGAACGATCTCGCTGATCATCGATCTCGACCAGATGATCAAGGACGGACGTGAGGACCTCAACGTAGGCATCAAGGGCGGAGATATGGTTTACGTCCCGGAAGCGGGTTCAGTCTTTGTCGACGGGGCAGTCCGCAAGGCCGGAGCATACCCCATTCGCCAGGAAATGTCCGTACAGGAGGCCATTGTCGCCGCTGGCGGCTTGCAGTCTTTCGCCGATGCCAAGGACATCAAGCTCGTCCGTTATCTCGGCAAAGGCAAAAGAGAGGTGGCCAGAATGTCCCTCGACGACCTGCAGACGCAAAAGGCGCAGATGCTCAAAGTCCTGGACCGGGATATCATATTTGTAGAGTCCAGCGCATCCAGCGCTTTCTTTCAGGGACTGCGC
>JAWLHW010000045.1:0-3225 GCA_041690155.1 Desulfomicrobium sp.
GGAACAGAACAGCGCCTTCAACGATCATTACCTGGACATGGACTATGATCTGTCCCAGGTCTTTTTCATCACCACTGCCAATTCCTTGCAGACCATTCCGCTGCCGCTGCAGGACCGCATGGAAATCATCACCATCCCCGGCTACCTCGAGACGGAGAAGGAACGCATTGCCTCGGATTTTTTGCTTCCCAAGCAGCTTGAGCAGCATGGTCTCAAACCCGGGAACCTCAGCATGTCCAAGGGCGCGATCCTTGAGATCATCCGCCGCTACACCCGCGAATCCGGGGTGCGCAACATGGAGCGCGAGCTGGCCTCGGTCTGCCGCAAGGTGGCCAGGGCTCTGGTGGAAGAGGGCGACATGGACAAGACCCTGTCTGTGACCAAGTCCATGCTCGGCACCTACCTTGGTGTTCCCAAGGTGCGCCATGGCCAGCGCGAGGAAGAGGCCCAGGTAGGCGTGGCCACAGGCCTGGCCTGGACCCAGGTCGGCGGAGAGCTGCTTTTCGTGGAAGTGGCGCTCATGCCTGGCACGGGCAAGATCGAGATCACCGGCAAGCTTGGCGACGTCATGCAGGAGTCGGCCAAGGCGGCCATCAGCTACATTCGTTCCAGGTCCGAATTCTTCGGGCTGCGCAAGGATTTCTACAAGGAAATCGACACCCACATCCACGTGCCCGAAGGAGCCACCCCCAAGGACGGTCCTTCGGCCGGTATCACGCTGGCCACCTGCCTGGCCTCGGCCCTGCTCGACATCCCCGTGAGGAACGACGTGGCCATGACCGGGGAAATCACCCTGCGCGGCCGGGTTCTGCCCATCGGCGGGGTGCGTGACAAGCTCCTGGCCGCTCATCGCGGGCTCATCACGAGAGTCTTGCTGCCCAAAGAGAACGAACGGGATCTGAAGGAAGTGCCCAAGGTCATCATGAAGGATCTTGAGATAGTCTTCGTCGAGAACATGGACCAGGTGCTGTGCGAGGCACTCAAAGACGTCACCAGGGAGACGCTTTTTTGTCCTACGGCCGACATCATCCCGGTCTCCAAGGCCCTGCACAAGGGCCATGAGTTCTCAAGTCCTCAATAACGTAACGTTAGCGAAACGATTCAAACGAAAAACCCCCAACGCGGAAGCGTAAGGGGGTTTTTCGTTTGTTTTGTCTGCGTCAGGGGCGGCGTGAAGAAAAAGGCAGATTCCCGCCTTCGCGGGAATGACTTCGAGGTGGCGTATCGACAGATTCGTCATTCCCGCGAAGGCGGGAATCCATGTCTTCAGCCATGCCGACGGCTTGTGTCCCCGGCCGGTGAGTTCAACGCATGCGGTAGACCCAGACCGGTTTGTCTTTACGGTTACCGAGCACTGCCAGAGGTTCAAGGTCGGGAGCTTCGAACTCCAGACTGACCAGCCAGGCGCCGGGAGAGAGTTCGCGCATGGCTTTGGCTGCTGCCGGGCCCATGCTCTCGGGTCGCTGGAACATGTAGACCATGGAGTAGGCCGACCAGTCCTCTTTCCAGATGTCTCCGTGACGCACACGGGCGAAGGGACAGCGCCAGGCGCACAGGAGGCGCAGGGGCCAGCTTCTCTCCAGCCCGTCAAGCTGCGCCAGGGGGTAGGTCCGGTGCAACTCCGCAAGCCCTGCGCCCAGCCCGCAACCGGCGTCCAGGATGCGATCCGTGCATGTGAGCGGCGCGGCCCTGTCCAGTCCGTCCAGAATGCCCTCGGGCGTGGGGAAGAGCGGGGCGTCACGCCAGGCGCTCATGGGATAGAGGAGCAGCAAAAGGCCAAGAGGGATGAGCCAGGCCCAGGGCGAAAGTCCGGCTCCGAGGTTTGATGCGGCCAAAGACAGGGGGAAGCCGGCGGCGATGAAAAGTTTGCGCCAGCCAGAGGCAGCGCGCAGACTGGCCACAAGGCCAAGACTTGTGGCCAGGGCCAGACTCCAGATGACAGGCGTTTGCAGAGCATGCAGGGTCAAAAAAACTGCCCAGCACGCGCCCCAGGCAATAAGTGCGGGCAGCGGCCAGGGCAGCGCAGGGCGGCGTTCAGGGGCTTGATTTGCAGTGCCAGGCACGGGCTTTTGCGGAGTTTTGGCTGCGGTCATGATGATTCCGGGAAAGAGTGAGCCTTCGGGCCGGACTGTGCGGGAAAAGCGGGCAAAAGAAAAGAGGCGCAAAGGTTATGAAGAGACGCGTTTTTTTGTTGTGGTCCCTGTGGTTTTATGCTGGTCTGCCAGCGCAATGAAACACGATTCTCCCACTCCCATCCCCGTCCCGGACGATCTGGCCCAGGCCCGCGCCACGCGCAACCCTTTGCGCAAGCTCTACTACTGGACCCTGCACTGGGCCGCTACGCCGTACGCCATGCCGGCCCTGGTGCTCCTGTCCTTTGCCGAGAGCTCTTTTTTTCCGGTGCCACCCGACGTGCTGCTCATCGCCTTGTGTTTTTCGACGCCCGCGCGATGGTTCAAACTGGCTGCGTGGTGCACTGCTGCCTCGGTCGCGGGAGGACTGCTCGGATATTTCATAGGCTGGGGACTGTGGGAGACCGTGGGGCAGCCCATCGTGCAGATGTATCATGGCGAGACCGTGGTGGAGATGGTCCGTACCTGGTACGAAAATTACGGCTTTTTCGGCGTGCTGGTCGCGGCGGTGACGCCCATCCCCTACAAGGTCTTCACCATTGCTTCCGGCATGATGAATTTTGATTTGGGGCAATTCGTCCTGGCCTCGGTGCTCGGCAGGGGATTGCGCTTTTTTCTGGTGGCCGGACTCATCCGCCTGTTCGGAGCCAGGATCAAACCCTTTATGGAACGAAATTTCGAACTGGCCGCTTCAGCCTTGGTTGTTCTGGCCGTTCTTGGCTTTGTGGCCATCAAATATCTTTAACAGGCGAGTCTTGCCGGACATCCTCTGGTCAAAGTCCGGCCTGCCTCATCCGTTGGGCCAGATTTTGGTGAGTGCGCGTACGCTTTTGCTCTCCACCCAGGGATTGGTGGTCTCCGAGTAGTCCTTGAAATGGGGCGTTGCGCGGTGAACGTCATAAAACGTGGCCGCGTCGGTGTAGGTCTCGTAGAGCGTGAAGAGAGCCGGATTTTGGGGATCTTGCAGGATCTCAAAGCCGAGACATCCTGATTCTTTGGTGACCGAATTATTGCCCTGCCGCAGCACCGCTTCCCGAAAATTTTCCACGAATTCCTGCCTGATCACGACATCCACAATAACGACGAACATAAG
>JAWLHW010000045.1:3325-14644 GCA_041690155.1 Desulfomicrobium sp.
GTCAGTAGATTTTGCGCTTGGAAAAACTCGAGCCCAGGACCGTGAAGGTGTTCTCCACGATGAAGAGGGCCTGGGGGTCTTGGGTGAAGGTTATCTCTTCGAGTTTTTTGAGCTGGATGTTGTTGACCACGGTCATGAGCACGTTCTTTTCGCGCTTGCTGAACGCGCCAACGCCTTTGAGGAAGGTCGCGCTCTGCTTCATGGAGTCAAGGATGGTCTGGCTGATGGCTTCGGAGTGGTCGGAAATGATGAAGACGACCTTGCGCTGTGAAAAGAGCGCCAGGGTCTGTTCGACCATGACGGAGGAGATGAAGACCAGGATCAGGGATACGATGACCAGATCGACGGGCATGGTCGTCAGGCACAGAAGGAAAAGCGCGAGGTTGAAGCCGAAATAGACCTTGCCCACGCCGATATTGTAATTCTGGAAGAGATAGACTGCGAGGATGTCGAGGCCGCCTCCCGATCCCAGGGAGCGCAGTATCAGTCCGCCGCCAAGCCCGTTCAGCACGCCGCAGGCCACGGCCGCGTAGAATTGGTCATGGATCACGACGGTGAAGTTCATGGTCTCGAAGGCCACGGTCGTGACCACCAGGCCGTACAGGCTGTAGAGCACGAAACGGGGACTGAGCTTGTACCAGCCCAGCACAAAGGCAGGCAGGTTGATCAGGAAAAAGAGAATGCCCGGCGTCAGCCAGCCGGTTTTGTAGTAAATGAGCGCGCCAACGCCGAAAAAGCCGCCCGGGATGAACTGTTGGGGCACGGCGATGCTTTTCAAGGCGAAGGCGCACAGGAGCGCTCCGCTGGTGATCAGAAAGAGATTCCAGCGGACGGAGTAGGCGAGATCAAAACGTTTTATTGCAGGCCTCAAGAGGTTTATACCAGACATTCATGCTTTCAAGATCGCCTTTGATCTGGGTGTTGTTGGGCAGGGTGCCGGCGAAAGCGTATCCCTGCCTGGCGAAAACGATGTTCATGCCGGTGGCGTGGGCCCTGGCGATGGTATAGGCTGTGTCGATTCCGGCCTTGTCCATCTCCTTTTCCATGTGGCCCAGCAGAATGCTGGCCAGACCCTTGCCGCGACACTCGGTGAGCGTGGCGAAGTCCGTCATCTCCACATTGCCGGCGGAACAATCCATTTCAGCCGATGCCAGTGCTGTCAAGCGTCCCGTTTCGTCGCGAATCCCGAAGTAACGTACGTGCGAATCCATTGTCGAGCGCAGATACTCCGGATCGTGGATGGGAAAGGGATAGGTCTCGAAAACCTGGCTGTAGAGATCTGCCATGGCTTCCGCGTCCTCTGGCTTCAACAGGCCGATCTTCCAGCCCTCGGGCAGGCTTCGCCCGTTGTGCACGCTTTGCTCCTTGGCCGTGCTCAGCACTTCCTGCACCAGTTTGGGGCTGCTGATGACCGAGCGCTCCCGCTTGGGATACTTGGCCATGAAGCAACCGTCCTGGCTGCCGTTGAACATGCCCGGGACCCTGGCTTCCACCTTGAAGCCCTGGGCCCTGAACCAGCCTTCAGCCTGTTCCGGCACCTTGGCGAAGAGCTTGGTATAGCCGTTGGACGAGGCCAGCTGCTCCATGAAGCGGATGATGCGCGGCACGTCCGGTGAAGCCAGTTTCATCAGATAGACCCGGTCGCTGGACGGCCCGTGCTGGAGCAGCGCACCCGGCATACGGATCATGCTATCAGGCTGCATCGGTTCGCCTCCCCATGCGTTCGTTCTCTTCAGGCGTGAGACTCACGGCGTCGTCCCAGTCCGCGATCAGGCTTTCAATGCCGATGGCTTTCTCTTCGGCATCGGCCTCGCGCAGCTGCAGATTGCAGGTTTTGCATTCGCGGTCGCAATATGTCGCCTCGTAATTTGCCGGTTCTTGGTAGGTGGTGATGACGCCTTCGTAGTTGCGCAGCACGACCTTGTTCGCGGTCCACGAGATGATGTAGTTGGGCATAAGCGGAATCTTGCCGCCGCCGCCCGGGGCGTCCACCACGTATGTCGGAATGGAGAATCCGCTGGTGTGGCCGCGCAGGCTCTCCAGAATCTCAATGCCCTTGCCGATGGGCGTGCGAAAGTGGGTCAGGCCCTCGGACAAGTCGCACTGGTACAGGTAATAGGGACGGACCCTGTTGCGCACCAGCTTGTGGTTCAGAACCTTGATCAGACGCGGGCAGTCGTTGACTCCGGCCAGCAGCACACTCTGGTTCCCAAGCGGGATGCCTGCGTTGGCAAGCTTGGCCAGGGCCTGCCTGGACGAGGCCGTGATCTCTGCCGGGTGATTGAAGTGCGTGTTGATCCAGAGCGGATGATGCTTCTTGAGCATTTCAACCAGTTCGTCGGTGATGCGGTACGGCAGAACCACCGGGGTGCGTGTGCCGATGCGTATGACTTCCACGTGTTCGATGCTGCCGATTTCGGTCAACAGCCAATCGAGCATGTCATCGGGAAGCAGAAAGGGGTCGCCTCCGGACAGGAGCACGTCGCGCACCTGCGGAGTGTTTCGGATATATTCGATGCCCTGAAGCAGGTCCTCGCGGTTCGGGATGGAGTCGCGATCGCCGACCTTGCGCTTGCGGGTGCAGTGGCGGCAGTACATGGCGCAGGTGTTGCTGACATGCAGCAGCACCCGGTCCGGGTAGCGGTGCGTCAGGCCGGGCACGGGGGAGTCCTCGTCCTCGTGCAGGGGGTCGCTCATGTCATGGCTTTCGATGCGCAACTCGTCGGTCGAGGGAAACGCCTGCATGAACACGGGGTCGTTGCGATAGTCGCTGGGATCAATGAGGGACAGATAATACGGAGTGATGGCCATCGGAAACTTTTCCGTGGTGTTCTTCAGCGCTTTGCGCTCCTTCTCGGTAAATTCGATGCCAAGCAGACGCTCGACTCCCTCGATGGTTTTGATGCTGTTGCGGACGTGCCACTTCCAGTCAGTCCAGTTGGAACGGGTAGCGTCTTCAGCAATGATTTTAGCCAGGCGTCGCTGGTTTTCGGAATATATCGGCATTTTTTCTCCTTCTCTGCAACCGTTTTTCTCTGGAATATACCAGGAATGATTGATTTCAATATTACATTTTGTAATTTATGAGCCCAAAAAAAGTCAAAGACAGAGCAGCTCTTTTGTAAAAAGAACCATATTCTGCAATAAGCAGAAATTTTGTAATGATTTAGATGAAGCTGTTCTTGGTCGCAGGATTGGTAATATAGATCACGTAAAATCTTTCTGTTCAAGGGGATGCGGGGGTTGTGTTTCGGGTATGCTCGAATACCCGATTAGGTGACCCGTTTTTTCGAGAAAAACCGGGTTTTCGAACACGCTGGAGAGGACACCTGGGAGCAAAAAGCCGGAGCCGGACGCGTTCAATGCGCCCGGCTCCGTGGGATGCCTAGCCTTGGCTCAGCTTCTTTTCGAGTTCGGCCACGATGAGGGTGGTCTTGATGATGGTGTCCGGGTTCAGGGACATGGAATCTATGCCGCACTCGACCACGAACTCCGCGAACTCGGGGTAGTCGCTCGGCGCCTGACCGCAGATTCCGATGTACTTGCCTTTTTTGACAGCCACCTCGATGACCTGCTTGACGAAGCGCTTCACGGCCGGATTGCGCTCGTCATAGACGTGGGCCACCAGGGACGAGTCGCGGTCCACGCCGAGGATGAGCTGGGTCAGATCGTTGGTGCCGATGGAGAAGCCGTCGAAGACTTCAAGGAACTCCTCAGCCATGATCACGTTGGACGGGATCTCGCACATGCCGATGACCTTGAGCCCGTTCTCGCCCTGCTTCAGGCCATACTCGGCCATGGTCTCGATGACCTTTTTCGCCTCTTCCACGGTGCGCGGGAAGGGGATCATGATCTCGACGTTGGTCAGCCCCATTTCCTCGCGTATTTTCTTCATGGCCCGGCATTCAAGGCCGAAAGCGTCCTTGTAGTTCGGGGAGTAGTAGCGCGAGGCCCCGCGCCAGCCGATCATGGGGTTCTCCTCTTCGGGCTCAAACTGCTTGCCGCCGATGAGGTTGGCGTATTCGTTGGACTTGAAGTCCGAGAGGCGCACGATGACCTGTTTGGGATAGAAGGCGGCAGCGATCATGCCCACTCCTTCGGCAAGCTTGTCGACAAAAAATTCCGCCTTGTCGGCATAGCCCGAAGTCATGTCGGCAATGGCGCGCTTCAGGATGTCGTCCGGCAGATCCTCGTAGTTCAGGAGCGCCAGGGGATGAATCTTGATGTAGGAATTGATGATGAACTCCTCCCGCGCCAGCCCCACGCCCTCATTGGGAATGAAGCTTTTCTCGAAAGCCTGTTCGGGGCTCGCCAGGTTCATCATGATCTTGGTTTTGGGTTTGGGCAGAGTGCCAAGGTCCGTTTCCTGGACTTCGAAAGGCACAAGCCCCTGGTAGACGCTGCCGATGGAGCCCTCGGAGCAGACCACGGTTACGTCTTCGCTCTGGGCAAGCTTGGTGGTGGCATTCCCGGTGCCGACGATGCAGGGGATGCCGAGTTCCCGGCTGACGATGGCCGCATGGCAGGTTCTCCCGCCACGATTGGTGACGATGGCCGAGGCGATCTTCATGATCGGCTCCCAGTCCGGGTCGGTCATGTCCGTGACCAGGACCTCGCCTTTGCGAAAAGTGTGGATCATCCCCGCGGATTTGATGACCTGCACCGGCCCCTGCCCGATGAGTTCGCCCACGGACTGGCCTTCGACCAGAACTTCACCCTTTCCCGTAAGTACGTATTTCTTGAGCACGGCCAGATCCTTCATGGAATGCACGGTCTCCGGCCGTGCCTGGACAATGAACAGTTCGCCGGTCTGGCCGTCCTTGGCCCATTCGATGTCCATGGGCGTGAACTGGCCGCGATGGGCGCTGTAATGCTCCTCGATGGTGCAGGCCATGCGGGCCAGGGCTGCAACCTCGTCGTCATTCAAGACCAGCCTGCGCCGATCCTCTTCGGGCACGGCCACGTTCTTGGTCGGGGCCTTGGCGTCGGTGGTGTAGATCATCTTGATGGCCTTTCCGCCTGTCCGCTTCATGATGATGGGCTTGAACCCTTTTTTGAGGGTGGGTTTGAAGATGTACCATTCATCCGGGTTGACCGCGCCCTGGACCACGTTTTCACCCAGGCCCCAGGCTCCGGTCAGAAAAACCGCGTCCTTGAAACCGGTCTCGGTGTCGATGGAGAACATGACGCCGCTGGCCGAGAGGTCCGAGCGCACCATCTTCTGCACGCCGATGGACAGGGCGATGGAGAAATGGTCGAAGCCCTTGTCCTGGCGGTAGGAGATGGCCCGGTTGGTGAAAAGGGAGGCAAAGCAGCGCTGGCAGGCGTCCAGCAGGTCTTCCGCGCCCCGGATGTTCAGGTAGGTTTCCTGCTGACCGGCAAAGCTCGCGTCGGGCAGATCTTCGGCCGTGGCCGAGGAACGCACGGCCATGTCCACATTCTTGCCGTATATTTCCTCAAGTTCGCGGTAGGCGCCTATGATGGCGCTCTGCAGGTCTTCCGGGATTTCAAGATTGCGGATCAGGGAGCGGATGCGGCTGCCGCGCTCCATGAGGTTGTCCATGTCGTGGGTATCAAGGCCTTCCATGATGCCTCTGATCTTGTCCATGGCCCCGGAAGCCTTGAGCAGATGGCGGTAGGCATGAGCGGTGATCGCGAAACCGTTGGGGATGGGCACGCCCTTGGGCACAAGGTTGCGATACATTTCGCCAAGGCTTGCATTCTTGCCACCGACCAGCGGCACATCATCTATTCCAAGCTCGTCAAACCAGAGCACAAAGGCGTTTTGTTTATCCACGGCAGTCCTCCTTGGGGTGCAAAAGGGGTTTGGTCGCGTCTTTTTTTTCATCTCACGGCTGCGTAAATTGTGCAACTCGGGAAGTGCTTTAGGTCAGGTCGAAGTCTTGGGTGGAAGCCTGCTGGTTGCTTTCTGTCACAATGTTATCGTTTCCAACACACTGCAATTAATGAAATTAACCCAAGTGTTACAGCTTTGTGACAGCATTGTTTCCGAATCGTAAAAAAACTTTTCTTAACGCCCAAGATACTCTACAGAGGGGCGGGTTTCGCATCTTTGTCATACAATTGTCACAAACACCCACATGGATACCCTATGCTCAATATTTTGATTCAGACTCTTGGAGGGCTCGGCATTTTCATCCTCGGGATGAAGCTCATGACCGAGGGCTTGCAGATGGCCGCCGGCAACAGGATTCGCAATGTCCTCAAAGCCGTGTCCGATAACAGGGTGGTGGGCTTCGCCACGGGCGCGGCCGTCACCGCCCTGGTGCAGTCCTCCTCGGCGACGACAGTCATGCTCATCAGTTTCGTATCGGCCGGGCTCATGTCGCTGACCCAGTCCGTGGGCGTGATGCTGGGCTGCAACGTAGGCACGACCATGACTGCCCAGCTCATCGCGTTCAAACTCTCGGCCCTTGCCTTGCCTGCCATCGCCCTCGGCGTTCCTCTGAAATATTTTTCCACGCGCAAGAAATACCGCTATCTTGGCGAGGTCATCCTTGGTTTCGGCCTGCTCTTTTTCGGCATGACGGTCATGGGCGACGGCCTGAAACCCCTGCGCCTGGAACCTGATTTCATCGCCTTTTTTACCAAGTTCAACGCCTCCTCTTTCAGCGGGATACTTCTTTGCGTCGCTACGGGTTGCGGACTGACCATGATCCTGCAGTCCTCCTCGGCCACGGTGGGCCTGACCATGGCCCTGGCCACCCAGGGGCTGCTCGATTTCCCCTCGGCCATGGCTCTGGTGCTGGGCGAAAACATCGGCACCACCATCACCGCGGAGCTTGCCACCATCGGGTCGACCAATATCGATGCCCATCGCGCAGCGCGCTCCAACACCATGTTCAATGTGCTTGGCGTGGTGATCATGCTGCTCATTTTTCCCTGGTTTGTGCAGGGCGTGGAATGGATAACCCAAAACATCATGGGCGCCGAGCCCTGGAATCTTCACGTAGGCGAGGAATATCCTCATGTGGCTCGATATCTGGCCAACGGGCACACGCTTTTCAATTTGACCAACGCCCTCGTTTTTCTGGTCTTTCTGCCCGTGCTGGTACGCGTGGGCACCTGGCTTTCCCCCAAGGACAAAATCACGGGGGATTCGCTCTTTCGACAGCCGGTCTTTGACCAGCACGTCGAGGACAACCCGGTGGCGGCCCTGGCCCAGGTTCGGGGCGAAATTCACCACATGTCGGTCACCGTGCAGGCGGCGTACAATAACGCCCTGGAATGCCTGGAGACGCGGGACCATCGCACCATTCGGCAACGCCAACGCTTTGAGGACCATGTCAACGCCATGCACCGGGCCATATCCACCTTTCTGGCCAAGACCATGCAAAGCGAGATCAACGAAGCCATTTCCAATGATATTGCCGAGCAGATGCGCGTGGTCAACAACCTCGAACGCATCGGCGATGCCGTGGAGGCGTTTGGACTGCTGTGCGAGGATATCGTTGATAAGGAGCTGAAATTCAACGAAGTCGCCATGCGCGATCTGTTCATTATCGCCGCCAAGGTCGATGAATTTCTCAAACTGATCAGTGACGCCCTGATCAGGGAGCCCGAGAATTTGATGGAGCGGGCTGAAGAGGCCGAGCGCACCATCGACGCCATGCGCGAGTCCATGCGCGAAGCCCACATCGAGCGGCTCAAGATCGGAAAATGCGGGATTGAGGGCGGTCTCACGTTCATTAACCTTCTGGCCCGCCTCGAAAAAATCGGCGACTATTGCTACTCCATTGCCCGCTCCGTGAGTTCCGGGCACTAGGCTTTGCGTCTTTCGTCCTTCAATTTCCCGCAAGACGCTATGTCTTGCGGGAATTCCTTGCCTCCATCGCCTGGCGCCGGTATTCCTGCAATAAAAGTGTGAATGCTTTACGGTTTTTTTGGGCTTGCCGGAGGACGTATGCGATTTCCTTTTTTTCACTCCATCCGCGCTACTCTTGTCTTTCTGGTACTCTTGGCCGTGTTGCCGGCGCTGGGCATCATGTTTTTCTCGGGCTATACCCTGCGGATGAGCATGATAGCTCGCGCCGAAGAGGCGGCCTCACGTCAGATTCAGATCATGGCCTCCCGACATGAACAGGTTGTGGACAGTACGCGTCTGTTGCTGGCAACTCTGGCCAAGGCTCGTGAAGTACAGACGCTTGATCCCCAAGGCTCCCGACTTTTGCTGGAGGAAATGCTGACCCAAAACGACGCTTATGCGGCCCTTGCTTTGTCGGATCCGCAGGGCCGCATTGTGGCGGCCTTTCCGCCGGAATCCTTTTCCTCCGTGGAGGACGAGTCCTATTTTCAGGAAGCCGGGCAGACCATGCGCTTCAGCATGGGCGCCTATCGCCTGGTTCCCGGCGTCCGTCATGTGGTCGTCGAATTCGCCCAGCCCGTCGTGGACCTGGAAGGGACGTTGCGCGGCGTGCTCGTCGCCTCCTTTGATTTAAGTTATTTCGAGCGCATATTTGCCGATGCCCATTTGCCCGAGGGATCCATCTTCACCCTGACTGATGCTGACGGCATGCGCCTGACTCGATTTCCGGATACGGAAAAATATACCTGGGTTCCGGATCTGCCGCAAATGATGCAGAAAATGTCCGGGGACAGGGATGCGGGAACTTTTTTGGAAAAGGGCGTGGACGGGGTGCGCCGTCTCTACAGTTTCAAGCGGTTGCAGTTTGGGGCTGATCCGTCGCGGCGACTCATGATTCGTCTTGGTCAGCCGGAGGATCTGGCTCTGGCCGAGGCCAGGCGAGCGCTGTTTCGCAACACGATCCTCCTTGTGCTGGCGACGATTCTGGCCGTGGCCGTGGCCCGCTTCGTGGGAGAATTGATCATCATGCGCCGCCTGAAACGGCTGATGGAAGCCGCGGACCGCCTTGGAACGGGCGATCTGAGCACGCGGACGGACCTTGACCACGGAGAAGGCGAGCTTGGCGTCCTCGCCGCCGCTTTTGATCGTATGGCAGGAAGCCTGCAGATTCAGGATTTTGACCGCAGGCGCGCCGAGGAGGAATGCTGTCTGCTGAATACGGACCTGGAGCAGCGGGTCGCAACCCGTACCGCAGAGCTGGCCGCAGCCAACAAGGAACTGCAAACGGCCCTGGAGAACCTCCGTCAGACCCAGGGACAACTGGTCATGTCCGAGAAGCTCGCTGCCCTGGGCGGGCTGGTGGCCGGGGTAGCGCACGAAATCAATACGCCTGTGGGCGTGGCTCTGTCCGCCACCTCGACCATGGCCGAAAAGAACCGGGTCATCAGCGAGCTTTTTGCATCCGGTGAGATGAAGCGCTCCGACCTGACTGAATATCTGGAGTCCAGCCGTGAAGGCGTGGATATGAGCCTGATCAACCTGAACCGCGCCTCGGACCTGATTCGCAGTTTCAAGATGGTCGCGGCAGATCAGGTTTCCGAGTCCCGGCGCAGTTTCAACGTGCGCGAGTACATCGGACAGGTGCTCCTGAGCCTGCGGCCAAAACTCAAGAAGACGCCGCATCGCGTTGAGGTGGAGTGCGACGAGGAGCTGGTCATTGAAAGCTATCCCGGAGCGCTGTCACAGATTCTGACCAATTTCATCGTCAACTCCCTGACCCATGCCTACGATGAAGGCCAGACCGGACTGATCCGCATCGAGGTCGCCAAAAGCGACGGTACGCTGACCCTGACCTATTCCGACGACGGGCGCGGCATCGATCCTAAAGCGCAGGACAGGATCTTCGAGCCCTTTTACACCACTGCGCGGGCCAGGGGTTCCACGGGCCTGGGTCTGCACATCGTATTCAATATTGTGACCGTCACCCTGGGCGGAACAGTGACCTGTTGCAGCGCCGTTGGTCAGGGCACCACGTTTCAGGTACGCATTCCCGTGTGAAGAGAGAAAGCATGAACGATAACGACGAGATTCTGTTCAAGGACGAAGCGCATCCTGCCCCCTCCGTGCCGGAAGCTCCGGAGGGATGGAAAATCCTGATCGTGGACGATGAGGCCGACGTGCATAGCGTGACGGTCTATATGCTTTCCGGCCAGGAGTATCGTGGTCGCAAGTTTGATTTTTTGCATGCCTACAGCGGCGAGGAAGCCAAGATCGTGCTGATGGGGCACCCGGATGTCGCCGTGATCCTGCTCGATGTGGTCATGGAAACCGATGACAGCGGACTCAGACTCGTCAAGTATATTCGTGAGGAACTGTGCAATTACGAGGTGCGCATCATCCTGCGCACAGGACAACCCGGCAAGGCTCCTGCGGCTCAGGTCATTCTCGATTACGACATCGACGACTACAAGGAGAAGACCGAGCTGACCCTGGAGAAGATGCTGGTCACGCTTATCTCGGCCCTGCGCAGTTACAGTTACATCACCACTATCGAGAACAACCGCAACGGCCTGCGCCGTATCATCGAAGCGTCATCGGATATTTTTGAACGCCAGTCTCTGGAAAAGCTTGGCTGCGGAGTCTTGAGCCAGTTGACGTCCATTCTGCAGCTTAAAAAAGATGCTGTTTACACCCATGCCTCGGGGTTGACTGCATCCGGACTGAAGGGCGAATCAATGGTCCTTGCTGCTACCGGTGACTTCAGCAAATATGTGGGCAAGCCTATTGAAGAGATCGGGGTCGAAAAAGTGCATCGGGCCCTGGATCGTGCCAAAAGCCAGCCGCATGGCTTTTACACGCAGGAAGATAAGTGCGCCTGGTACTTCAAAAGCAAGACGGGTTCGGAGAATTTTCTTTATTTTGAGCTGGCCAAGGATTTGGATGAAAATGACCGGGATCTGCTTGAACTCTTTTTTACCAACGTATCCCTGGCCTTCGACAACCTGTACCTGAACAAGGGTATCGAAGACACGCAAAAGGAGGTCATCTTTCATATCGCCGAGACCATGGAGTGCCGTTCGGCCGAGACGGGCAGCCATGTCCGCCGCGTTTCGGAATATGTGCGCCTGCTGGCCCTGAAATATGGGCTTGGCGAAGAACAGGCCGAGATGCTCAAGCTCGCCTCCACGGCCCACGATCTGGGCAAGATCGGCATCCCCGACTCCATCCTGAACAAGCCCGGCCCCCTCACTCCGGAAGAATACGAGATCATAAAGAGTCACGTCCAGCGCGGCCACAACCTGCTCATGCGCTCAACCAGCCCCATCATCCAGACGGCGGCCCGCATCATCCTGCTCCATCACGAGCGCTGGGACGGGAAGGGCTACCCCCAGGGTCTGGTGGGCGAGGAGACGCACGTTCACGGACGCATTGTGGCCGTGGCCGATGTCTTTGACGCCCTGTCCAACAGACGGGTCTACCACGAAGCCTGGACC
>JAWLHW010000046.1:0-14562 GCA_041690155.1 Desulfomicrobium sp.
GGGGGCTGCGTTCAGATCGTGCCGACCACTGACCGGGCCGCGGTCAAGCACCTTCTGGCTCTGGACGAATACATCGACGTGGTCATCCCGCGCGGCGGCGAGGGCCTCATCCGGGCCGTGGTCAAGGATGCGACCATGCCGGTCCTCAAGCATTACAAGGGCGTCTGCCATATCTATGTCCATAAAGACGCAGACCAGGAGCAGGCCCTGCCCATCATCGAGAACGCCAAGGTGCAGCGTCCCGGCGTCTGCAACGCCCTTGAGTGCCTGCTCGTGCACGTGGGCGTAGCGCGGGAATTTTTGCCGCTTCTGGCCGCAACCCTGGCGCCGCAAGGCGTTTCTTTTCGCGCCTGTCCCCGCTCCCTGCCGCTTCTCGGGGCTGCGGCCACCCCGGCGGAAGCCGACGATTTCGGGCGCGAGTTTCTCTCCTTGACCCTGGCCGTGAAGGTCGTCGACACCCAGACCGAAGCCGAAGAGCATATTGCGATCTATGGATCGGGTCATTCCGAAGCCATCCTGACTCGCACCCATGATCGGGCCATGCGCTTTTTGCGGACTGTGGACGCCTCCTGCGTGCTCATCAATGCCTCCACCCGCTTTAACGACGGCGGGGAACTGGGGCTTGGAGCCGAAATCGGCATCAGCACCTCGAAAATTCATGCCTATGGCCCCATGGGCGTAAAAGAACTGACCAGTCTCAAGTTCATCGTCTTTGGAGAAGGGCAGGTGCGTGTCTAGACCTTTGTCCGGATCGGTGGGGATTCTCGGCGGATCGTTCAATCCCGTGCACAATGGGCACCTGCGCATGGCCATAGAAGCCCGGGAGACGCTGGACCTTGCGCGGGTGGAATTGCTGCCTGCCAAGATTCCGCCGCACAAGGGAGAATCGGGCCTGCTCGATTTCGACCTGCGCCTTGGCCTCCTGCGCCAGGCGGTGGAGGGGGCTTCGGGCCTTGTCGTAAACGCTCTGGAAGGGGAGATGCCCGTGCCTTCGTATTCGTATGCGACCCTGAGCCGCCTGCAAGGAATGTTTCCGGCCACCAACTATGTTTTTGTTCTCGGCAGCCCCGACTTTCTGACCTTGCCCGAATGGCACAGGGGGCTCGAACTGCCGCTTTTGACGGATATCGCCGTGGTGGACCGGCTTGGGCAGGGACAGGCGGCGGTGGACGATTTTCTGGACCAGCACTGGGATTGGCGCGAGGAAGGACCGGGAGTGCGACGCATCGCCGCAGGTCGGCGGGTCGTCCTTGTGCCCATGGCGCGCCTTGATGTCAGCGCGAGCATGGTGCGGGAAAAATTTTGCGCGGGCCTTGAAACCAGCGGCCTCGTGCCTGAAGCGGTCCGGGGGCGGATGCTGGCCGAACCCCATCTTTTCAAGGATCGCTGGAACGTATCACCCTGATGGAGGAATCATGGTTGGACATATTGTGATGTGGAAATTGAAGGACACCGCGGAAGGCCGCAGCGCTGCGGAAAATGCGCAGATCATGAAAGACATGCTCGGCGCCCTGCCGGGGCTCATCCCGCAGTTGCGCACCCTGGTGGTCAGCACGGACGTGTTCGCCGCTGTCCCCGAGACGCAGGTGGTGCTGTACACGGTCTTCGATTCTCTAGAAGACCTGCAGACGTACCAGGTTCATCCCGAACACCAGAAATGCGTGGCTTTTGTCTCGGCCGTAGCCGCCGAGAGACGTATGGTGGATTACAACTTCTAGAGAATATGGTCTTTGGACCAGGGGGAGCCTGAGCTGCGCCCTTGCGTTCATCAATGCCGCAAAAAGAAAGGGGTGCCCGTGCACCCCTTTTTTTAGCTGGCCAGCAGGGCCACCGTGATTTGTTTTTTGCCGAACTGCCTGGCTTGGTTGGTGTCCGGGAAAAAGATGTCCATGCGCTGCGTGTAGCGGCTGCTCATCAGATCCGCGATTTCATAGATCCCGTGTCCTTTCACGTAGACCTTTTTGCCGAAGACCCAGCCTTCATCGAACAGGTCCCTGCTCACGGCGACAATGCCGGGGCGGGGCTTGCCCATGCTGGCTGTATTTTGCGGGTCGGGCCCGCACTCTTCAACGGTCGGACTGTAGGCCGTCACGGTCACTTCCTTGACCCATCTATTTCTGAGCTCCGCCACCTGGCGGGTCAGTTCCTGTCGTTCCTCGTTCAGCGTCTCGATCCGGGCTTCGTAGTGCCGGCTCGTCTCCAATCTGGTTCCGTTGTATGCGGCAAATCCTACCAGAGAGGCGATCATGACGAAAAAAAGCGAGGTGACGACAAATACTCCATGACTATTCATGTGTGTACCTCATCGTGCTTGGGGTGATGCTGTCGGCGAAGGGAGAGGGGAGAGGGAGCCGAAGAGAAGGGAGCGGGAAAATGCCGACCGCATGGAAACAATACTTCATAACAACCAGACTCTTTAACCGAACGGCAATGTGGATGCAACCCTGAATGTGCATGCCGTCCCCAAAGAAATTTCCGGAAAGAAAGTTTTTCTTTCCGGAGGGTTACTGTCATTATTTGGCGTCTTCGGGTTCAAATTGCAGAGCAAGGGAATTGATGCAGTAGCGCAATCCAGTGGGCTCTGGTCCATCGGGGAATACATGGCCCAGATGTCCGTCACAGACAGCGCAGAGCACTTCAGTACGGACCGCGAACCAGGATTTGTCCTCATGCTTTGCGATATGCGTTTCATCCACGGGCTTGAAAAAACTCGGCCAGCCCGTCCCTGAATCGAATTTGGCGTCAGAATGGAAGAGCGGGGTCTGGCAGCCTGCGCAAATATAGGTGCCGGTCTGGTGATGGTCGTTGAATTCCCCGGTGAAAGCAGGTTCGGTGCCTTTTTCGCGCAGCACGCGATACTGCTCCGGGCTCAATATTTCCCGCCACTGGGCGTCCGTCTTTATGATCTTATCCATTGAAAATCCTCCCGTAGGCCACATGATCATGAGGGCCAGGATCAGAAGCAATCGGCCTGTTTTTGAACATTTTTGCATGGTTCGTCTCCTTTTTGAACAGGTAAGATTTGTGCCGGAGCTGTAAAGGCGCTTGTTTCTCTTGGTGTGCTTTTATGTTAGCTTCGCTCATCCAGCACTACAGATAACGATCCAATGAGGAGGCAAGATGACCAACCCGGAGAACAATGAGATCGTCGAATCCCTGAAGGACGACATACAGCGGCATGTGGCTCTGACCCTGGGCAGCGATCCTTTCCCCCCGCGCAAGGGACGCTATTATCTCGGACTTTGCCACAGCGTGCGCGACCGCCTGCTTAACCAGTGGCTTGAGACCCAGCGCTCGTATTACGATTCCATTACAAAGCGCGTATATTACATGTCTCTGGAATTTCTGCCCGGACGGTTCCTGATGAACTATATCCAGGCCTTGGGTCTGGAGGAGGTGTGCCGCGAGGCGGTACGGGATTTCGGGCTGGATCTGGATGAACTGCTTGAGGAGGAATGGAATCCGGGGCTGGGGAACGGCGGTCTTGGCCGGCTGGCATCCTGCTACATGGATTCCATGGCCACCTGCAAAATTCCCGGTTACGGGTACGGCATTCTCTACGACTATGGAATTTTTTATCAGACCATTGTCAACGGCTACCAGCACGAAGGCTGCGACAACTGGCTGCGCCAGGATTCGCCCTGGGTGCTCAGGCGTGGGCATTTCATGTTCCGCATCAATTTTTACGGGCGCAGCGAGGCTTTCGAAGACAGCGCCGGGCACGAACGTTTTCGCTGGGTGGACACGGAGTCCGTCATGGCCATGGCCTGCGACATCATGGTGCCTGGTCATCAGAACGGCCATGTGACCAACATGCGCCTGTGGAAAGCCATCTCCACCCGTGATTTCGAGTTCGAGCATTTCAACCGGGGCGATTACATCGGCGCGGTCCAGGCCAAGGTCGAGAGCGAGAACATCTCCAAGGTTCTTTATCCCAACGACACCAGCCCGCTCGGCAAGGAACTCAGGCTGCGGCAGCAGTATTTCTTCGTGGCGGCGACCTTTCAGGACATCCTGCGGCGTTTCCGCAAGAACAACTACTCCTCTTTCGACTGCTTTCCCGATCAGGTCGCGGTGCAGCTCAATGACACGCATCCGGCCATCAGCATCGCGGAACTCATGCGCATCCTGGTCGACGACGAGGCCCTGACCTGGGAATCGGCCTGGTCCATCTGCCAGAGGACGTTTTCCTATACCAACCACACCATTCTGCCGGAGGCCCTGGAGACATGGTCCGTGGAACTCATCGGGCGCATGCTGCCAAGGCATCTGCAGATCATCTTCGAAATCAATCATCGTTTTCTGGATGATGTGGGCAAGCGCTTTCCGGGTCGCGCCGATCTCCTGAGATCTTTGTCCCTGATCGCCGAGGGTGATGGAAAGCAGGTGCGCATGGCTCACCTGGCCATTGTCGGCAGTCACACGGTCAACGGTGTGGCGGAGCTGCACTCTCAGATTCTTCAGACCCGGTTATTCAAGGATTTCAATGCGCTCTATCCCGGCAAGTTCACCAACGTGACCAACGGCATCACCCCGCGGCGTTGGCTGATGCAGGCCAATCCGGCCCTGGCGGAGCTGATCACCTCCGTCATCGGGGACGAGTGGATTCATGACCTGTCGCACCTTTCCGAACTGGCCGCGCATGCCGACGACCCGGAATTCCAGCTGCGCTGGCAGGAGGTGCGCAAGCGCAACAAGAAGCTCCTGGCCCGCTATGTTCTGCGCAAGCTCGGCGTAGGCATCAATCCGGCCACTCTTTTCGACATGCACATTAAACGCATCCATGAGTACAAGCGGCAGATACTGAACGTTCTGCACGTCATCACTCTCTATAACCGCATCCGCTCGGAAAGCCTTGAACATCGAGTTCCGCGTACGGTCTTTTTTGCAGGAAAGGCCGCGCCGGGGTATTTTCAGGCCAAGCTCATCATTAAACTCATCAATTCCGTGGGCCAGACCGTGAACGGCGATCCTGCTGTCGGCAACGAGCTGCGGGTCGCATTTTTGCCCAACTATTGCGTCTCGCAGGCTGAAAAGCTCATTCCGGCTGCGGATCTGTCGGAACAGATTTCCACAGCGGGCATGGAGGCTTCGGGCACCGGCAACATGAAGTTCGCCCTCAACGGGGCGTTGACCATCGGCACCCTGGACGGGGCCAATATCGAGATCAGGGAAGTGGTGGGAGAGGATAACTTCTTTCTCTTCGGCAACACGGAAAGCGATGTGCACCGGCTGCATTCCGGGGGCTATGATCCCGTGCAGATTTATGAAAACAACATCGAGCTAAAAAAGGCGCTGGACATGATCTCCACCGGCTATTTCTCGCCGGAGGCGCCGAACCTCTTCAGGCCCATCGTCGATTCGCTCCTGGCCCACGGCGACTATTATCTCGTGCTGGCCGATTACGCCAACTACGTGGAAGAGCAGGGCAAGGTCTCAAGGTGCTACGAGGACTTCCCCTTGTGGACGCGAATGTCCATCCTGAACACCGCCAACATGGGTAAATTCTCCAGTGATCGCTCCATCATGGAATACGCGCGCAACATCTGGAAAGTCTCGCCTCTGGCCTAAATCCTCAAATCTCAGGCGCCTTGGCCGATCTCAAGCAGAGAGGAAGCCCAGGCGCCTGATTCGCGATGGACTCGCCGCATTGTTTCCTGCCCCAGATTCAAATCCTGGAGAATCCTCCCCAATTTGTCTTCATCCTGATCCTCGAATGCGAGCATCAGCGTCATGAGCGGCATGTATTCCGTTGTGCTTTCGCCGCGCAGGGCCTTTTTTTGCGCGTCATTCAAGGGAAGGAAGGCCAGGGCGTCAGCCATGGGGATGCCGAGGATGGCGTCGAGCAGCGAAAACATGCCGAGCAAAAACATCTCGTCGGGCTTGAAGTCCCAGTAGTCGTGGCTGGCCACGGTCTGCTCCAGGAATTTTCCCCGCCACAGCGAGAGATGCAGAAGCTCGGTCTGCTCCTCGCCCTGCGTGATGTCCGCCAGCAGCACGGCGCGCAGCCAGTTGCGCACGTTTATCCAGCCCAAAAGGGTGATGGCCTGGCGGATGGAATCGATCTTGCGCATGAACCCGAAAGTCGGTGAGTTGAGATAGGTCAGCAGCCGGTAGGAAAGGCTCACGTCAGACTGGATGGTCTGGGCCAGCTGGTCGAGATCGGGTGATTCGGACTCGATGATGCGCAGAATCTGCAGCCGTGAATTCTGGTGCGAGGACAGTTTTTTTCCCGGAATGATCTCGGCGGTCTTGAAGAAACGCCCCTGGAAGAGGGAAATGCCAAGGCTCTGCAGGCGCTCCAATTCTTCCCGGGTGGTCACGTTGCGCGCGATTACGGTCTTTGCGGCTGCAGGGGTTTTGGCAAGCTCTTCGGCCATGTCCGGGGAGCTCAGGCAGAGCACGGCGGCCAAGTCCATGATGGGGGCTGAGGGGGTGACGCGCGCATCCCACTCCAGGGCGATGGTGTGCCCGTCAGCCGCCATCTGCTTCAGCGCCGGAAGCAGGTCCGGCTCGTTCTGGAAGTCCGGGCTGATCAGGATGGCGGAGGATTGGGCCGGAAAAGCGTAGGGGATCTGCTTTTCCAATTGGTTCCGGGTGTAGGAAAGAAGTATTTTCTTGTTGCGGGCCAGGATGGTGTTCAGCCCGATATAATCACCGGCGATGACCGCAGCTCCCACATTGGCCTGCTCCGGACCCGGGGGAAGGTCAGTGGCAAGGCTTGACGTGGCCTGAATCTCATAGCCCCATACTGTCTTGGCGGCGGTGAAAATCGGGTTTCGGGACAGGAGGTGCAGGTTTGTCGTGCTCGGAACTGCTGCGGGCATGGGTGGCTCCCGGTTGGTGGTAATAGTTGTGGTTTTTCTAGCAGAACGATGCACAATTTTGAACTGTTATTTCTCGGGCTTTAAACCCTTGTTGACATTTATGTGCATGTTTTGCGCAGGGACAGCGTTGCGGATTGTTTTGACCTCATTGCCACGCGCGTTGCGCAAGGCATGGAGCGCCACGAGAAGAGATTGTGGCTTCCTGGGTGGTTTTGCAAAATTGTAATTTATTTCTCGATAAATCCGGGATTGCCGGGATTGCATATTTCAAAAATGTAATCTATTTATTCCAGAAATTCGTGACATTCTTATAATTCAGTATGTTGCGCTTGTGGCATTTGAATTGCTTCTGGGTTTGGAACTGTAATCACGGATCAACGTAGCAAAAATAGCATACATCAACTTGTCCTGGAGGATATCATGAACGGACTCACGGCCCGCAGGGACGCCATCAAGGCAATCACAGACTACAAACCCATGCATGCTCCCCTGAATTTCAGCGAGACTTCCCTGACGGAAATGTTTGGAAGCAACGTGTTCAATGACAAGGTCATGCGTGAACGCCTGCCCAAGACCGTCTATAAATCTCTGAAGAAGACCATCGAACTGGGCGAGAAGCTTGACGCTTCCGTGGCCGATGTCGTGGCCAACGCCATGAAGGATTGGGCCATCGAGAAGGGCGCCACCCATTTCACCCACGTTTTCTATCCCCTGACCGGCCTGACCGCCGAAAAGCACGATTCCTTCCTGTCTCCGGACGGCAAGGGCGGGACTGTGGCCGAGTTCAGCGGCAAGATGCTCATCCAGGGCGAGCCCGACGCCTCCAGTTTTCCTTCCGGCGGCCTGCGCGCAACGTTCGAAGCCCGTGGCTACACCGCCTGGGACGTAACCAGCCCGGCCTACATCCTTGAAAATCCCAATGGCACCTTTCTGTGCATCCCGACGGCTTTCGTATCCTGGACCGGCGAGGCCCTGGACAAGAAGACTCCGCTGCTGCGCTCCATGCAGGCTCTGAACAAGCAGGCCAAGCGCGTGCTGAAGCTGTTCGGTGTCGAGACCAAGCTGCCCCTGACCAGCTACGCCGGTCCCGAGCAGGAATATTTTCTGATCGACCGCAACTTCGTGTTTGCGCGTCCCGACCTGCTCATCGCCGGCCGCAGCCTTTTTGGCGCCAAGCCGCCCAAGGGTCAGGAGTTCGAGGATCAGTATTTCGGCGTGACTCCGCGTCGCGTCATGTCATTCATGATGGAAGTGGACCGCGAACTGTTCAAGCTCGGCGTTCCGGTCAAGACCCGCCACAACGAAGTCGCGCCCAGCCAGTTCGAGATCGCGCCCATCTATGAGCAGGGCAACCTGGCCACGGACCACAACCAGTTGGTCATGACCGTGCTGCGCAGCGTGGCCAAGCGTTACGGCATGATCTGCCTGCTGCACGAGAAGCCCTTTGCCGGCATCAACGGCTCGGGCAAGCACCTCAATTATTCCATCGGCAACGATGAAGTCGGCTGCCTCTTTGATCCCGGCGACACGCCGCACGAAAACGCCCAGTTCCTGGTCTTCTGCGCCGCCGCCATCCGCGCCGTGCACAAGTACGGCCCGCTGCTGCGCGCCACTGTGGCCAGCGCCTCCAACGATCACCGCCTTGGCGCCAACGAGGCTCCGCCGGCCATCATGTCCGTGTACCTTGGCGAGCAGCTGACCGACGTTTTCGAGCAGTTCAAGAAGGGTGAGGTCAAGAGCTCCAAGCGCAAAAGCGTCATGAACATCGGCGTGGACACGCTTCCGCCCCTGCCCATGGATCCGGGCGACCGCAACCGCACCAGCCCCTTCGCCTTCACCGGCAACCGCTTCGAATTCCGCGCGGTGGGTTCCTCCATGTCCATCGCCGGCTCACAGGTGGCCCTCAATACCATGATGTCCGAGTCTCTGGACTATATCGCCACGGAGCTTGAAAAAGCCACTGGCGGCAAGAAAGCCAAGCTCAATGAAGCCGTGCAGAGTCTGCTGCAGAAGATCATGGTCGAGCACGATACGGTCATCTTCAACGGTGACGGGTATTCCGACGAATGGCATCAGGAAGCCGAAAAACGCGGTCTGGCCAACCTGAAGGCCACCCCCGACGCCCTGCCCATGCTGTCCATCCCCTCGACCATCGAGCTCTTCACCAAGTACGGCGTGCTGAGCGAGGCCGAGCTGCGGTCCCGTGAAGAGATCTACCTGGAGCAGTACTGCAAGACCATCGAGACCGAAGCCAACCTGATGCTGCGGATGTCCAAGACCGTCATCTTCCCGGCTTCCTTCCGCTACCAGAGCGAGTTGGCCACTGCCTGCGCCAACCTTCAGGCCATCGGCAAGGAATTCGGCACCACCACCCTTGATCAGCTGACCACCAACCTGCGCGGCATGCAGAAGGTCACCTACGAACTTGAGGCACTGCTTGAGGGTGACAAGGGCGAATCGACCCTGGATCACGCCAACTACTTCTACAAGACCATCCTGCCCGCCATGGCCGAGGTCAGAAAGCATGCCGACCTCCTGGAAACGATCGTCGCCGACGATCTGTGGACGCTGCCCAGCTACCAGGAGATGCTCTTTATCCGCTAACCCTTTTTCCGCCGAACCGGCCTGTCGAAGCGCATCCTCCCCTCGCCAGGTCATTGCCGAACACCGGCCGGTTCACGGAATCTTTTCAAGGCTGCTTTCGGGCAGCCTTTTTTCGTTGTGTTGACGCCGCGCGCCCGTGTGTCTAAATATCCTTGGCGTCTTTGCACCGAGCACGTGAGAACCCCCCCCATGGAAATTTTCCGCAGATGGATGAGTGCTGTTTTTTCCGATACGCAACTGGTCATCCTTTTTCTGGTGCTGGTCGTCAGCGTGGCAATTGTCCTTTCTGTGGGCAATCTCCTGGCTCCGGTCATCGCAAGTGTGGTCATATCCTTTCTGCTCGAAGGGCTGGTGCGCTTTCTGGTCAGGTTTCGCTGGCCGCGAATGCTGGTCGTCATACTGGTTTTCGGGCTGTTCATGCTTTTTCTGGCGG
This sequence comes from Desulfomicrobium sp., assembly GCA_041690155.1. Classification (GTDB taxonomy): domain Bacteria; phylum Desulfobacterota; class Desulfovibrionia; order Desulfovibrionales; family Desulfomicrobiaceae; genus Desulfomicrobium. Next base: position 9,865 of record JAWLHW010000046.1, read on the forward strand.
TGATGATCCTGGCCCTGGTGCCGCTGCTCGTGTCGCAGATCACTGACCTGATCGACAATATCCCCTGGATTGTTTCCAAGGCGCAGGACTCGCTTGTGCACCTGCCCCGGCAGTATCCGATCCTGACCGAAGCCCAGGTGCAGACCGTGGTCGACTCCCTGACCGTCCAGTTTTCCCAATATGGGCAACAGGTCCTGGCTTTTTCCCTATCTTCGGTGCGATCTGTCTTTTCATTCGTGGTCTACATGGTGCTCATGCCGATCATGGTCTTCTTCTTTTTAAAGGACAAAGACGTGATCCTTGAGTGGCTGTGCGGCTTTCTGCCCCAGGATCATACTTTGGCCAGCACTGTCTGGATGGACGTCAAGACGCAGGCCGGTAACTACGTGCGAGGACGAATCTGGGAAGTGCTCATCGTCTGGTCAGCGACCTACGCCTCATTCTTGTTCTTCGGCCTGGATTACGCCATGCTGCTGAGCCTCCTGGTGGGCCTGTCCGTAATTATCCCGTATATCGGGGCCGTGGTCGTGACTGTGCCGGTGTTCATTATTGCGTACATCCAGTGGGGTTTTGACGCGCAGTTCACCTGGACCATGATTGTCTATTTCGTGATCCAGCTCCTGGACGCCAACCTGCTCGTGCCGTTGCTGCTGTCCGGGGCCGTCAACCTGCACCCCATCGCCTCCATCACGGCCATCCTGATTTTCGGCGGCATCTGGGGCTTCTGGGGGGTATTTTTCGCCATCCCGCTGGCCTCGTTGGTGCAGTCGGTCCTGGGTGTCTGGAAAGTGAGACGGGGTTGCGTGGTAGTGGAAAGTTAAGATTATAGGTCCTATAGGTCGTATGGGTCCTATAGGACCTATAGAAATACAATTATAATTGAGAGCTCATAGGAAGGATTAATGAAAAAGTACGATGTTTACGGCATGGGCAACGCCCTGGTCGACATGGAGTTCGAGGTGCCCGACGCCTTTTTGGAAACCATGGGCGTGGAAAAGGGCTTCATGACCCTGGTCGACGAAGAGCGGCAGTTCGAACTGCTCGAATATCTGCGCAGCGAACGCAGCGTCCGTTCGGGCGGAGGGTCGGCTGCCAACACGGTCGTGGCCAACGCCTTTTTCGGTGGAAAGTCATTTTACACCTGTCTGGTCAGTAACGACGAGATGGGTGATTTCTATGCCCAGGAACTGGCTCGCGCCGGGGTGGGCACCAACCTTGCCGAACGCCGCGCCGACGGGGTCACCGGCAAATGCCTGGTCATGATCACGCCCGACGCCGAGCGGACCATGAACACCTATCTTGGCATCTCCGAATCCCTGTCTGTTGAGCAGTTGTGCCCGGAAGAGCTGCGCGAGTCCGAATTTCTCTACTCCGAAGGCTATCTGGTGACCTCGCCCACGGCGAGGCCAGCTGTTGTCCAGGCCATGAACATGGCGCGTGAAGCCGGGGTCAAAACGGCGCTGAGCTTTTCCGATCCGTCCATGGTCAAATATTTTCGTCTGGGCCTGGAGGAGATTGTCGGCGAAGGGGTGGATCTGCTTTTCTGCAATCGCGAAGAGGCCCTGCTCTGGGCCGAGTGCCGCACCCTGGCCAAGGCCGTGGACAAATTGCGCCGCAACGCCAAGACCTTCGTGGTCACCCTCGGAGGGGAGGGGGCTCTGGTTTATGACGGAGAGGACATGCACGAGATCGACGCCTGCCGGGTCACGCCCCTGGATACCAACGGCGCCGGAGACATGTTCGCCGGAGCCTTCCTGTACGGCATCACCCACGACATGAATTACGTCCAGGCCGGGGAGTTCGCGAGCCTGGCCGCGTCCAGGGTGGTTCAAACCTTCGGCCCCAGGCTCAAGCCGGAAGAATACGCCCGGACCCTGGCCGAATTCCGGGCCAGGTAACGCGTCATGTTGGCGGGACTTGAAGTATGGGCGGAAGGGCTTGGCTGGCTGGCCGCTTTTTCCGCCCTGACATTCGTGGGTTCGCTCCTGGTCCTTCCCCTCGTGGCCGCACGCATTCCCGCCGACTATTTCTGCGCCGACATGCGAGGCAAGACGCTGTGGCGCAAGCGCCGTCCAAGCCTGCGCATGCTCGTCCTGATCCTCAAGAACATACTGGGCCTGGTCCTCTTCCTGGCCGGGGTGCTCATGCTCTTCCTGCCCGGCCAGGGCCTGCTGACCATTTTCCTTGGCATCATGCTCATGGATTTTCCCGGCAAATACCGGCTGGAAAGGTACATAATCTCCCGCGGGCCAGTCCTGCGCGGCATCAACTGGCTCCGGAGGCGCTCCGGGGTTGCGCCCTTGGAAGTGATGGAGTGCGATGATCAGTTTTGAGTACCTAGGCACTCCTTGCGACCGGGAGAATCGGCAATGTCAGGCGGTGCTGCGTGGCGCTGAACAGAGAAAGTTGTCTAATTCTGGGATATTGCGCATTGATGGCGGTGCGGAACGCTTTATTTTGCGGTGATTGCTTGTACCGTAAATTGTTGAAATATAAAGTTTTAAAATCTAATTAAAATTTTCCTAAAAAAGTCTTTGACAGTAGGCATTGGCCCCTATAAAGACTGTTTCTCGTTGGACGGGACGGGGCGGTTAGCTCAGCTGGGAGAGCGTCGGCCTTACAAGCCGAGGGTCATAGGTTCGATCCCTGTACCGCCCACCACGAAGACAAAATGCGGGGTCGTAGTTAAGTCGGTTATAACGCCGGCCTGTCACGCCGGAGGCCGTGGGTTCGAGTCCCATCGGCCCCGCCATTAGAGAACAAGGGATTTCAGTCGAAAGGCTGAAATCCCTTTTTTCTGTTGTGGGTTCCGCTGTGGGTTTATGTGATTCCAGCGACCTGTTTTTCTACTATGAACGAAAGGCCATCCGGTGACGGGCGGCTTTTTTTGTAACGATGATTGCACAATAAGTTCCAGTTCTGAGAGAGTCAGAAAATGGTAAGATTCAAGATTCAAGATCTGACCCTTGTCTCCCTCGAAATTCGTACAATTTCTTGAGCGATATCCTCAGGCGAAAGAACAAAATCTATACACCCGCTTTCAATTGCGCTCTCAGGCATATCTGGCTGCTTGGCGGTATCGAGCTTCTGTGCGATGGTAACGCCCCCTACCTCTTTTATGCCGCATAACGCCGCCGCCCCGTCTCCATCATATCCGGACACAATGACAGCGATAAGTTGACCGTCCCAGTTCTTCGTCAGGGAACGCAAAAAAACCGTAATCACGTCGGGCCATCCCCTGGGCTTTGATATCGGCTTTAGACGGAATTCTCCTTCAAAAACGTGCAAATCACGCTTTTCTGGGATGATGAACACATGGTTGGGTTCAATGAGCAAGCTTCGGGTGATCAGCTCAACCGGCATTTTGGTAAAATGCGGAAGAATCTCGTGGAGCCTAGTGGTCACGGTTCTCAGGTGATTTACGATGACGATTGCAACACCCATATCGGTCGGCAGACACCGCAGTAAACGGGTATAGGCGTCAAGGCCGCCAGCCGAACCGCCCACGCAAACGATAGGAAAATCTTTGGCAATACGTCTAGCGTTCATTGGCAACCACTCCTCTTTCTTTGAGAAAGCCGTTTTCTTCAACGGGAATTAACCCGCTGAGCCGTATAAAGCAGGTTATGCTTCTCAATCTCTTTGTTCATCATGGAAATTGTATGCAGCCCTGAAGTCATCCCAAGTCTTTCACCCCCTGATATGAGTCCCTTGGAGGGAACGTATTTGTCCTTATGTGCACCCTTATGTCCAGTCAGGGCGCTGATCCCAAGGCCCGCTCCGGCTCCGATGGCGCCTCCGGACAAGGCTCCCTGCTGCGTGCAGGACATGTTCGTACAGGAGGAAGTGCTCAGAAGCATCAGCATCATGAGGGCGAGAAGTATTTTTGCATATCCATTTCCTTAGTTTTTCAGGTTGGGTTTGATCATTTCATGCCAAAGAACATCAAATACCAGCCTGTCTGCTTTGCCGGGGTTTGCTTCATAGTATTTGTAGAGCTTGGAAGACATTTCCGCCCAGCTCATGTTGTCAAAAGCCTCGATCCAGCCCTTGATGAATTTGGACGGCTCTTCCGAGCGTTTCGTCCGCATCTGGTATTCAAGGGCAAGCGCTGTTCCTGCCCCGAATAAGAATCCCTTTTTTTCCGCATCGGTCGACTTCATTCATACGTAACCATCGACATCCGGTGAAGGATTTGATGTTGTGCCCTGTGCAAACTCACCTCTTTTGTTAGATGCCTGCGATGTAATGATAAAAGCAATAAGCGTTCCGCGGAATTCTAATAATTTTATTATGTTAACAGCATAAATTAATTGCTGATATTTTAAAAAACAAAAATTCGCGCGCCAAGTCGGTGTGTTTGATTCATCAAATGTTCTGTATCCGCAAGATATAACAGCGTGCACGGATCAACGGATCAGGGGGCGACCGTCCTCATTAACCGTTCAATAGCGGAAGGTGGCGGCCAGTCCTGTTTTGCAGGGTACCTGATCGGCCGGCATGTCCAGAACCTGACCGCTCATCTTGTCCACCAGCTCTCCCAGATCATCGAGCAGATCATCGAACAAATCATTGGTGCCGGCTTTGCCTGTGTCCGCTAAGATGTAGTTGCCGGTGTCGTCTACGATCCGTCCGGCAATCTCGCGATCGGAGGCGATCATAAGCTTCGAGACCCGTCCGGAGGCGGCCCCTTTCAGG